>NZ_JBFAHJ010000057.1:0-34047 GCF_040654115.1 Nonomuraea sp. NPDC050786 | reverse complement strand
CCGTCATCCTTGCAGCGGATCCGATCCCGTGAGGCCCAGATGATTCACCGCACGACATCCTGCCGAGGGCTCAAGACTGAGGTTCCGAAGGGCGTCGCGCGACAGTACGTAGCGCAGCACCCGCCCATAATGTCCGATCTCGAACACTCCGCGAGGGCATCATGAAGGCCAGAGGATGAGCGCCGAACGGCGGCTACGCGCGCGTCTACCTTGGACGCCAATCACGCTAGGTAATCGCGTTGCCGCCACCGGGCAGCTCGGTATGGCCACTCCCGGACAGATCCGGCTGGCCGTCGTGAGCCCAGGTCAGCGGTCCATTGCCGCCTGCCGTCGGGGTGCGGTCAGGACTGGCAACCATCAACTTCGCTGAAGCTCGGGGTGCGGTCGCCACTCACGAACAAGTGCGGTAAGTAGTTGCAAGCAAAACCACAATCTCGGCAGCTCTACCAGAGATTCATCAACTAGCCCGGTGAACGCGAGGGAGGCAGCATGCGATTGAGGATCTGTCTGTCGTAGGCGGAGTAGGTGGCAAGCACGCTGGGAGGGACCAGGCGCTCGGGGCCCGTGCCGTAGATGCGGCCGAGCAAGTAGAGGGCGTGCGCCGGAGGGCGGCGGCCCGCATCGGGCCAGTTCTCGTACTCGTAGAGGCGAGCCTCGCGAAGGCCGGCGGCTCGCCTGGGGTCGAGGGTGGCGTAGGCACTGATGGTCTGGCTGGCGGTGAGTCCGGCGGCGTACCGGTACAGCCGGAGCGGGCTGACCTGATGATCGAGACTGAGGACGATGGCGATCTGGTCGATGGTGAAGCCGCGCTCGCGTAGCAGGCGGCCGCGGCGCCGGCACTCGAGGAGAGTCTGGTAGCCCTTACCTGACATGGTAGCCACGTTCCTTCCTGGTGACCCGGTGGGTTTGTGGACCGTAGGACGACTGGCTGGAGAGGCTCAAGCTGCTGGTTGGGGTGATCGATGCGCCGGATGGCGGCGTGGTCACCCCTGGCTGCGGGGTGAAACCGCTGGTAGGCGGCCGGCCCGGAGGGGCGGTGTGCTGGGGGTGTGATTCGGGCGTGGAGGTGGTTGATGGTGCTGGCCGCTCCCGGAGCGGTCGGGGGCGTCACGGAGGTGGCGAGCGGTGGATCACCATCACGACCAGCGGGCGCGCCCGCAAGCACATGATCCGGAGCGGCTGCACGTGCCGAACGCAGCGGCCCACGCCGGATACCAAGACGACCTCCTTGATCCCCATCCTGATCCGTTCGTCGCCGACGTATGGCTCGCGCCAGCGACGAGTGGGATGGGCTGGCGGCGGGTGTTCCCGGGCCGGGGCGATCAGGCGGCTCCTGCTCGTCGTCTGGTGAAGCTGCTATTGGAGGACACCTCTCGTGCTGACGACGCCGAGTGGGTGGCAGCGGAGCTGATCAGCAACGCCCTTCGGCACAGCCGCTCCGGCCTGGCTGGAGGCTTCTTCGTTGTGGAGGTCACGCGTACGGCGCACTCGGCGCGTGTCACGGTCTATGACCTGGGCGGTGGAGCCATCCCGGACTATGAGCAGGCCGACGCGGCCGCCCGGCAATGCCAGCCGGGACAGAACGAAGACGGATACGGGCTCGCAGGTGTGGCGCGGCTCGCCGCCGAGGTCGGGGTGTCGGGAAGCCCTATCAAGGGGCACGCGGTATGGGCTGAGCTGCGTCTGGCCCCACCCCAGCCCTCAGGAATCGCAGCAGTACACGCGGCAGGCTCCCTGCCTGGGGCCAGAGCGGCACGCGCGGAGCACCGCCGGGTCGAGCCCCTCGGCGCTGCTCCGGGACTCGGCGTAAGCGACAGGGACGGCCAGATGTCCGCCTTCGGGCAAGAGCCGTGGGCGCAGGTGGAGCTGCGGCGGTTGCGGCGGGAGCACCCTGACTGGGCGTTCTTGGTGGTGCGTTATCGGTGGATGGCGCTGCAGGGCAAGGACGCGGTGATCATTGCTTCTGGGCCCAACGAGTTAGGCGGCTTTGCCTCGTGATCGTCGAACGGGGCATAGGAGTGGGGGAGTAGCTGGCCCTGGAGCCGATCCGGGGCCGCTCGAAACCGCCGGATCGGATCCGGTGGAGCCGCGTCGCGCCGTCGCGGACGATGCGGTGTTGACCGCGCGGCGGTCAGGCACGGGGACGTGGACGGCGGTCTCTGATCCCCCAGCGGAAACGTGCCGATGGCCGCTGAGGTGGCCATGGTCACGTCGGCGCATGCGCACCTCCAAAGCGTGAGGTCGCTCGGTACCCGTGGCCGTCTCTGGTCGGCGTGAACCGGAGGCCGGCAGCTAAAGGCATGCCACGGATCAGGCTTGATATGGCGTGCCGAGACGGCCGGGGCGGGATAGCCAGGCCAGATGGCGGGGTGCCGAGCGTGCTGAGATCTGTACTGGAAATGCATGCAGCGTTCCTGCGTGCGCTTAAGACCGCGCCGCCTCTATAAGGTCATTTTCCATGGTCAGCGCGGTTCCGGGCGGCGCGGTGTACGGCCCGACTCGCTTAGAAGCGAGGGTGCAATATATGGGCAGGGCGGATTTCGCGTTGGAGGTCGAGGTCTCTGGTGCCTGGCCTTGAGAGCTCGCAAACGGTCTGTCCTACGTCATTTATGCAGTGCCGCTTATAGCCTGCTTTTGCTCTTGTGGTGTAGGTGCAGAATAAAGTTCTTTCTCTGAAAGCGCCGGGAGGCTTGAAGGTTCAGTACAGGTGGGGCGCGCACTTCGGCCTTACGCTCGTGGTTTGCGGGCAGTTCCTGGTTGAACGACTGGCTCGCGGGCCGAAAGTCACGAGTCTTTGATTCGACTTTGTCGCAAGATGATTCCGCAGCCGGTGTTAATCCTAATGAGGACAGCCTCTCAAGCCGTTGGGGTGACGTAAAAAAATACGGCGACCGCTTGCCATGGCCTATCGCGCGAGACATCGTCGAGCCGCACACAAAAAACCGGCCTACAAAATGCGAGGCCGAATCAGTGCGGAAAGGACAACGGCAATGGAAATTCAGGTCTCAGAAACCGCGCTCGACAGCGTTGCAGGAATCGCGACAGACGGCGCCCTCAGTCCCGCCGAAACCGCTCTCACCCCAACCCCGGACGCTGTGACGGCCGACGGCCCGAACGCCCGCCAGGAGGCGGTGTGGGCCGCGCTGGCGGCAAACCCTGGTGCGTCCGTGACAGCGATCGGTGCGGCGGCGGGGATGAGCCGAGTGGCAGCGGGCAAGATCCTCAATGAGCTGGAGAGGAACGGCCGGGCCAGGCGCACAGCCGGTGGCCATGACGGGCGGGGACGAACTCCCGACCGCTGGTACCCGGCCGAAACCGACGACCCGGCGGACACTCCGGAGCCGGTCGAGCACGCCGATCTCACCGATCCGGCCGAAGCCTCGCCGATGGCTGTCACGACTGACGACTCCGACGCCGTCACCTCGTCGGACGCGACGGAGGACACCGCCGGGCTGGACGCGCACCAGGAGGCCGTTCTGGCCGTGCTGGAGAGCAACCCCAGCTGGTCCGCTGCCGCGATCGGCGTGGCGGCGGGACTGACCCGTGCAGGCGCGATCAAGGTACTCGACCAGCTGGTGGCGGCAGGGCTGGCCTCTCGCGGAGACGAGGAGGACCGGACCAAGGACGAGTGGTACCAGGCATCCGACGAGCCGACCGCTCACGATGAGGCTCTCGCTGTGGACGGGGAGCTCCCCTCGACCACCTCTACCGGCGATCCTGCTGCGGACGTGGACGCAAGCCCCGAAGAGAGCGCAGAGGAACCGGAGTCCGACCCGGAGAACCCGGCTCGGGCGGAGGCATGCGCGGAGCTGCTGGAACTGGCCGACCTGATCCTCGGGACGGTCCACGCGATGGACAGCGAAGGGAATGCGGTCCTCGCGCTGGGCCGTTTGGAGATGGCCATGGCCAAGATCCCGCAGGCGCATCGCAACGCCCGCGCGGTGCTGACCGGCACCACCGCTCCGGCCCGGTCGGTGCCAGGCCGCTCCGGCAGCCGGAGCGGTGGGAGCGCCGGGCAGGTCCGCCCCGGCGCGCTGCGTGACCGCGTGCTGAGCCACCTCACGGAGCATCCCGGCAAGGACTTCACCCCGTACGAGATCGGGCGGGTGCTCAACGCCTCATCCGGCGCGGTGGCCAACGCCCTGGACCGGCTCGTCAGCCTCGGTCAGGCCCAGCTGACCTGCGAGCGGCCCCGCCGGTTCAGCCTCGCGGAGACCTCGGCCCCGGAGTGACCCACCGGTGCGGCGGGCCACACCGGCCCGCCTGCCGGTGCCCGCAGACGGACAGCAGGCCGACACGCGCCTGCCCAAGAAGCCCTTCCGACCTCACACATCTCCCGTTCGACCATTCACGACCTGTCTAGGAGGCATCTGTCATGGCCCACGAGATCGAGATCTTCGCCAACGGCTCGGCCGGATTCGCCGCCGCTGGGAAGCCCGGCTGGCATCGGCTCGGGTACACCGCGCCCGGCCCGATGACCGCCGAGGAACTGCTCACCAATGCCCAGCTGGCCGGATGGAACGTGCGCAAGGTGGCGGTCGGCCAGGTGACCGACCCCGACACCGGGCAGACCGTCACCTCCGAGGAGGACTTCCTCATCGTCCGTACGAACCCGGTGACCGGCCAGCCCGAACGCCTCGGCATGGTCGGCAAGGACTACAAGATCGTCCAGAACGAGGAGGTGGCGGAGTTCCTGCAAACCCTGGTGGACGAGTCCGGGGCGATCTTCGACACCGGCGGCTCCCTGAACGGCGGACGCCGGGTCTTCGTCACCATGCGCCTCCCCGAACCGCTCATGGTCGGCGGCCACGACCGGCTCGACCTGTACCTGGCGGCCTTCTCCCGCCACGACGGCTGGGGCGCGTTCACCACTGTTGCCACCCCGGTACGGGTGGTGTGCGCGAACACCGAACGGGCGGCACTACGCAACCATGCCTCGATGTTCAAGGTCCGTCACACCGGCCACGTCGGCGGCCGGATCGCCGAGGCTCGGGAGGCACTCAAGCTCACCTGGCGGCACGGCCAGGCATTCGCCGAAGAAGCCGAGAAACTCCTCGCCATCCCGATGGACGTCAAGGAGTTCCGTCAGTTCGCCAACACGCTGCACCCGCTCGCGCCGGACGCCAAGGAGCTCACGCGCCGCAATCACGAACTGGCGATGCGCGAGCTGGAATACCTGTTCACCACCGCGCCCACGCAGGAGCCGATCCGCAACACCCGCTGGGCCGCCTACAACGCGGTCACTGAGCGGCTCGACCACCGCAGCCCGGTCATCGGACGGCGCGAGCCCGAGATCGTGCGGGCCGAGCGTGCCCTGCTCGACGACCACGACAACACCAAGATCAAGATCCGCGCGTTCAAACTCCTCGCAACGGCCTGATCATCCTCGCCCGGTACGGCCCGCGCCGTGGGCCGTACCGGAATCTCACCCACTCCCGGAGCCCCGACACCGGTTCCATCACGCCCGCTTTCCAAGGAGAAGATCATGGGACAGCTCGAAACCCTGGCCGAGACGCACTACGACCGCACCTCGCTCGAGGCGTGCGAGGCGATCGACAAGCTCACATACGCCGTCGAGTCCGGTCCCGGTCTCCACGCCGAGGACCTGGCTCGACTCGCCGTCACCCAGTTCGTTTTCGGGTGGTGGCAGCAGGTTACGGACATGATCAACAGCGAGGGAGTCGACGGGGCCGACGCCATCATGCGCACCCGCCGTCAGGCCGAACAGCACCTCCTGATCGGCAGCCCGGTCCTCTACGCAGACCTGTTCGCCCAGGCCATGGCCCAAGCCCGGCGCCAGGCCGCCCAGCAGTTCCTGGCCACAACCCAATCCTTGGCCGATGCTCTGGCCGGAGCTGCCTCGCTCACCGGCCAGGCCTCCACGACACCACACCGTCCGGACGACCGCCCGCCCTTCGTTCTGAACCCAGGCGGGCGGGATTCCGAGCAGCAGCTGTGAGGTGCCGCCGCCGGAGCCTGACGTTCTCGCGCTCAGGACCCGAAGCTTCTCGCCTTCGAGAACGGCCGAGCAGGGAGTCGCTCAGCTCGGCCGGACCTGGACCAGTCCATCCCCTACCTGAAGGAGCGATCACGTGGACATGCCAACCAACCGAGACGAGCCGAGCCAAGTCCGCCCGACCACCCATCGCCCAACGGCGGCTCCGCCGTCCGCCGGGCAGTTTGCGCCGTTCGGCACTGCGGACGAGCTCGGCTCGCCAGAGGCCGAGCCTGAGGAGTCACTTCTCATACTCGATCAGCGGATGCACGAGGCGCTCGCCGCCGCCCAGCACGCCGCGTACGCGGCAGCAGCCGAGGTTGCCTACCTGCTGCAGCGGGCGCTGCGGCTGACCAGCGAGCCGCTGTATCAGACCGCCTACACCCAGGCGCTGCGCACCTGGTGGGAGCAGGTCGGTGAGCAGGTCAGCAAGCAGCACCTGCAGGCCGATCACGCGCTGCGCCGGGTGCGCTCGTGGGCGCGTACCTACCTGACCGCTGAGATCGGATCCACTCAGCCGGGGACCCTGTTCGATCACGCCCTCGCGCACGCCTCCCGGGCCGCCGCCCGGCGCTTCCTGACCACCACTGGCGAGCTGCTGGCCGAACACGCTGCCCGGCACGACACCACCCTCGCGACAGTCGCAGGCCTGGACGGCCACAGCGTCGCAGCCGCGCACGGCCCGACCGGCTCCCCTCGTTCGACGACGCCCCACCACACCAGCGCCACTTGATGGCCGGAAGGAGAACACCCTCGTGAACGACTACACGTCCCCCCACGTGCCCGACGAGCCCTCGTTGAAAGCCCTGGTGCGGCAGCAGCAGCGGGTGAACAAGGACGCGACGATCAGAGTTACCACCCAGCTGGTCCACGGCTACCGGATCAGCAGCCAGGAGCTGTGCGACGCTCTGCGGGCGAACCTCCTGCTCCGCTGGTGGAGCACGCTAGCGAGATACGGCGAGCAGCACGGGCTCGGCATGGTACGCGCGATGGCCAAGTTCAGCTTCTGGGTCAGCTCCTACCGCACCCGGCGCCTCGGCGACAACCCCACCACTGAAGGACACGGTGGCGCCACGGACGAGGAACTCGCCCTCGCACATCTCGACTGCGCGCTGGAGCTGATCAGGCGCGCCGCCGCCCGCGAGTTCCTGGCCAAGGCCACGGCGAGCCCCTCGGCCGGGACGGAGCAGGCCCAGTGAACACGCACACGCACTCTCGCCCGCAGAAGGACGCCACCGACGACTCCCAGGTCGAGACGTTCCAGATGCTGGCCTGGAAGTGGAACATCACAGCCGCCAAGCAACTCACAGCAGATCGCGAGCCGACGGGGCAGCTGGCCCCGCAGGCATGGGCGGGCATGCTGTACCTGATCCGGATAGATCACGCACACGCGGCTACCGTGGACCTGGACGAGCCACTGATCGCAGTCCCGATCCCGGAGGCCGGATGGCTGATCATCGACGGCTGGCACCGCATCCACAAGGCCCTCACACAGGATGTGGACAAGCTGCCGGTCATCGTCTTGACCCCCGAAGAAGAGCTGGCCTGCCGCATCTTCGGAGGTGAGAAGAGCCCCTGCTGGCGGTAACCGAGTCCGGTGGCGCAGGTGGTCTGCCCCGGTCACGCACCTCATGGTGTGCGGCCGGGGCACATCTCCTGCATCACCGGCCTCGGCGCTCTTCCCCTACTCGGCGCGCGGCGGGGCTGCGGCGTGTGAGGCGGCTTGACGGCGCTCGAGCTCGCTTCGCAGGTCGGAGAGGGATACCGGCCCGTGCCGGGTTTCGACTCGCCAGAACTCCCAGCCATTCTGCTGCGACCCCGCCAGTTCGCTGGCGGGGTCGGACGGCTTCTCGCGTGGGGTGCCTCGGAACTGGAGAGTGCCGTCCAGGTTGACTACAGCCTGCTCGCGCAGGTGGGACGGCTTCGGGACAAGACTGGTCCCGGGCGTCAGCAGCCCCGCCTCGATGAGGTCCCGCACCGTAATACTGCTTCTGTATCTCGGCCGGCGAGGTGAGCTTGCCTCAGTGGTTCGCATGGTGGCCGGTGCCGTACGCGGCACCGCGAGCTCGGCGGGAGATCCTGCTTCTTCGGTGGCCGTGGCTTGAGGTGGTGCTGCGATTGCGGGATCGAGCGTGTGGCTCAGGAAATGCAGCAGGTCGATGATCGGGGGCACGCAGGTCCGCATCCCGATTTGATCGTGAGCTGACAGAGTGAGGTCCTGGGGCCGTTTGCCGTTGTGCAGCCGGACATGCGGGGCCTTGGCGAGCAGGTCGTACAAGTGACCTTCGAGCCACCCGGCTTGGCTGGTGTGGAAGGGGTGTTCGTTGTCGCGGCGGATGAGAACAGCTCGATACCAGTGGTCGCGCGCCCGCAGGTGGTCGCGCAGCCTGTGGGCAAGAGTGCCGGGCGCGGCCATGCCCACGTAGACGCCCCATCGGCCCAGCGCATCAGGCCGGTCCAGCAGGAGGTACGCGCCGGGCACGTTCCAACTCTCGTGAAGCTTGGTGGCGTGTGCTCGTTCGACGACGGCCATGCGCACGATGGAGTACTCGGAGATGACCTCGATTGGCCCACTCAGGCCCTGCGGCATCAAGACTTTGTAGGGCGACGTCTCGGCCTGGTGTGTCTCCACTCCGGTCTCCTTCGATCACGCATTGCCCCGAGATCTTCCCGAAGGCTAGCGGACACATACCTCAAGGTGACCGAGAGTTAGGGGTGCGGCTGCGCTGGGCTTTCGAGGTCCGTCACTGAGCCGGTTGACGAGCGGCAGGCCGCGTGAAACCGACCAGATCACCGCGCCGGTAGGCGGCTATTTTGACCGTTTCGCGCCGGTTAGGCGCGTGGATCATCTGGCCATTGCCGATGACGATGCCGACATGGCCGGGTCCGTCGGGCTTCAGATTGAAGAAGACCAAGTCGCCTGGTTGTTCCTGGCCAGGCGGGATTGGCGGGCCATGGCGCCATTGGTCGGCGGCGACGCGAGGGATCGAGATGCCCGCCGCTTGGTAGGCGCGCATGGTCAGGCCTGAGCAGTCGAAGGCTTGTGGGCCTTCTGCTCCCCAGACGTACGGTTTGCCGAGCTGGGCATAGGCGTACGCGATGATCGCCGCTACCTGTCCGCCGGAGATCGGAAGCACGCAAGCGCCGGTAACGAGGTCGACCGTCTGCTGGGCGAGCGGCTCCCACGAGGCATAGGCGTTGGGGAAGGCCGAGCGCTGGACGGCCTGGGCCGCCTCGGTCAGGGGAAGTCGCTCCCAATCGGGGACGGTGACGAGCCGGTCGTAGAACTGGCGGGCCGCGTGAGCAGGGGTGAGGATCTGTTCCGGGGTTCCCCAGCCTTGTGAGGGGCGTTGCTGGAACAAGCCGAGGCTGTCGAGGTGGCCGTTGGGGAGGTTACGCAGCCGGGATTCCTGCAGGGCCACCGCTACCGCTATCACGGCGGCTCGCGTTGGTAGACCGAGCTGCTGGGCGGTCTGGACGATGAGCGCGGCGTTGTCCTGCTGCTCCTGATCCAGCCTGGTGAGATCGGGCATGGCCGCGACCGGACCGCGCTCCGGGAGGCTGCTCGTCGCGCCGTACAGGCAAACCGCGCCGCTTGAGCCACCGGCGCCGGTGAGAACGGTGGCGGCTGCTGCGATGACGGCGATGACGAGAAGCAGGAGGAGCGCGGCGCCGGCCGCGGCGTACTTCATCTCGCTGCGACTCCCTTTCTTAGACCGAGGCGATCAGGCATCGGTCTGCTCCTCGCGAGCCCTCGCGAGGTGGGGCCAGGCATCCGCGAGGGTGGACAGCCGCAACCGGGGTTGCTCAGATCTGATCGGCATCCAGACGGGTCCAGCCGGGCCGTCCTCGTTCTGCACTGCGGTGGCGACGGGCACCTCTGTCGTCGCAAGGACTCTGCGCAGGTTCGTTTCGCGAGTGCTGCTGGGCAGCCACAACAACACGGGTGTGGTGATGCCGGTGGCTTCGGCGAGGTTGGCGTAGTCGTGGAGCTTGGCGGCGACCTTGGCGAGGGTTTCGCTGCCGGTGTCATGTTCGAGGAAGAAGTCGATCTCGCGGCCGTTCTCGGCCCACCGGCCGTAGGCATCTGGCCGGGCGAGGTCGCCCCAGAGCTGAGCGCAGCGCCGCTCCGGCCACCATGCCTTGACCTCCGCGCAGGTGTCCGGTTGGCGGGCGTGATGGTGGAGGTACGAGAAGAAGTCGTTCACGCCGACCTGGTGGGACAGGCGGGAGGAGACGGCGATGGGGTGGTCGGGGTTGTAACCGAGTTCCTTGACGGTGATGCCGTCCCTGATGGCGAGGACGGCGGCTCCGGCGCGGCCGAGGAGCCAATGGGTGGGTCGTGATCCCGCGCCGTAGGGAGCCCAGGGGCGGAAACGCGTGACGGCGTTGAGCGCGTACAGGGTCCCGAGGCGTTTGCGGGTGGCTTGGGGGATGCCGAAGAAGATGCGCTGCAGTTGGTGGGTGGTCAGGACGCGGTGCTGGTGAAGGTGGGTGAGGATGTCGTAGTCGCGCGGCGTCAGGCGCGCGGCCAGGGCGGTCAGGGCCGCCCGGTCCAGGCGTGGCTGTCCGGCAGGGATGGGCTGTGCGGGCATGTCGATCTCCCTCGTGATGGTGCGATGCCGGTCGTGGGGTGGTCAGTGGCCGCTGGCGCGCGGGTCTTGTGCGGGGACGCTCCGCTTTCGAGGGGCGGCCTCGGCGGGAGATGGCTGGGCGAAGCGTTCACGAGATGCCTGCCGGATGGCCTGCTCGCGTCCGGGTGCGATTGGCGGCAGGGGGCGGGTGCGTAGCGTGAAGGCGGCGGTTTGCTGGCCGTTGACGATGAGCCGGGTGACGGCTTGGTACGCGCCGAGGTGCGTCATGTCGTGCGGCGTGATCAGAGGTGCGACGTGGGCTTTGAGATCGCCTGCGTCCTTGGGGGAGGCGTTGAAATAGATCTTGTTGCGGGCGTCGGCGGACAGGGCCTCGCGCAGGTCGGCGGGGAGCTGATCGAGGTGCTGGTGGGCAAGGACGAGGGAGAGGCGGTAGCCGCGCGCCTCGGCCAAGACGTCGTTGATGTGGCCCGGCAGGTTGAGGAAGTTGTGGCACTCGTCGATGTAGAGCGCGGCATCAGGCCGTTCGGCCTCGATTTGGTGGGCGCGGCGGGTGGCGGCCTGCCAGGTGTGGGCGAGCAGGATGGAGCCGAACAGCCGGGCGGCGTCGTCGCCCAAGATGCCTTTGGGGAGCCGGGCCAGGATCAGGCCACCCTCATCGAGGAGTTGGCCGATGGGGACGGTGGTCGTGGGATTGGTCAGGGCGTGGCGGATGAACGGGCGGAGCAGGACGGCGCGCAGCTTGTTCATCACGGGGCCGATGACGGTGGCCTGTCCGGCGGGGGTGAGGGCGTGGTAGGAGTCCCAGAAGCCGGCGAGCAGTTCGTCGTCCAGTCGCGCGGTGATGCGGGCGCGAAACGAGGAGTCGGTCAGCAGTCGTGGAACCTCCGCTAGCGTGGCTTTGGAGCCCAACACCTTGGTGAGGGTGAGGCAGGTTGACCGGAGCAGATCGTCGACCCGTGGCCCCCACGCGGAGCGGAAGCAGCGGTGGAAGATCGTGACCAAGGAGTCGACGGCGAAGGCGGGATTGGGCCCGGCGAGCACGTTGATCGCCGGCGGCCTGGCGCTGTCTTGAGGGTCGAAGACAGCCGTCTTGCCGATCGAGCGTTCCGGCAGGCGGGCGAGAATATCGCTGATCAAGTCGCCCTTGGGGTCGATGACCAGCGCGCCCCGCCCCGCCTGGGCGTCGGCCAGGACCATGTTGGCCAGGAGCGTGGATTTGCCGACGCCGGTGCCGCCGAGGACGTGGGTGTGATGGCGCGCGTCAGCCACAGGTAGCGCTACGGGGCGCTGTGGGCCGCTGTCGGTGTCGCCCAATACCCGGGCCGGTTCGCCCCCCGGGCCGCGCGGTACGGCAGGTGGCGGGGCGACGGGGCGCGCCCCGGCGCGGGTGACCCCCGGGGCGTCGGCGTCCCAGGGCAGGTGCGCGAGCGCGGCCAGCTCGCCGATGGACAGCAGGTAGCCAGTACTCAACCGGCGAGAGCCGGTCACTTTGTGAGACCGGAAGAGCCGGGCGCGGCGCAGGTACTGATGGCCCGACGTGAACAGGGCGAAGACACCAGCCAGTGCGTGTGCTTGCCCGCGCAATCTGCGCCTGGCTGTCTCGTCGTCTCTGAGGGAGGCGACGGCGTAGCGTATGGCGACCTGGTAACGCGGCTGGCCTGCCTTGGCCAGAATGGCGCGTACCTGCTCGGCACGTTCGGGGAACATGCGGGCCAGCTCGCCCGGACGGGTGCGGCTGGTCACGAGTTCGTCCAGTACTTCACCCAGCATGCTGCTGGTCTTGGCACCGCGCAGGACTGCTGCCGCTCGGTGGGCGCGCCTGAGACGGCGCCCCGTGGTAGGCCGGGCCAGGACCTGGACCAGAGCGTGCTCGCCGTCGCGCAGACCGCTCATCGCGCTGAGCAGGGACCGGATGGGGTCGCTGGTGTGATCGGTCTTGAGCGGGAAGTGCTCGGCTCGCGCGAGCATCAGCCTCCCGCCGACTGCGCTGGCCGATGTTGGAAGCGGGCTGGTGGCAGGCGTGGTGGTCGTGATCGCGCCTGGCCAGGCGGATTGGATCGCCTTCTCCACGATCCCGGGCGGAACGACGCCAGGGACCCACAACCGGATGCGGATGCCGGAGGCGCTTCCGACGTACTCCCACACCAGGTGTGGCTGACCTGCCAGGTGCCGTTTCCAGGCGGGACGAAGGAGTCCGATCAGTTGGCTCCACAGCACCTGCGCGCCCTGCGGGTCACTGTCCGGCGGGCACGAGATCGTGACCAGCTGGGCGCCCGGCGCGAGTATCTGGTGGCGTATCCGGCTGATGAGCTGACGAGCGAGCGCCAGCACCGACATCACGGCAAAGATGCCGGTGGCGACACGCCAGCCGTGGTGCAGGGCGAGATCGAGAAGCCGAGCTGGCAGCTCGCGGAAGAACCCCAGCGCTTCCCGTACATCCCGATCGCTGACTTCACACAACAAGCAGTCCGTAGCTGGCCTCATAGCGGGTCGCTCTCCTCGTCCGGGTCGCCGTAGACGAGCGGGCCTGTGATGAGAGGAGCGCCGGTGTCGCGGCGTTCCAGCTCGGCCAGCTCGCCGGGGTCGGTGGTGATCAGCTCTGTCTCGGTCGGGGAGGCGATCACGTGGAAGGCGACGCGGCTGGCGGGTCCGGCGACCATGAGCGCCTCGCCGCGTTCAGCAGTGAGCAGGAACTGCCGCTCGCCCTCCGACAGGTCGAAGGCATCGCCAACGACCCCGATTGCCTGCGGCGCCTGGCGGAGGAGGATCTGGCCGGCCGCGTTGGCCACGATGGCCTGGCCGAGCTCGGTCCCGAGCAGGTCAGCAGCATCCTGGGTGACGACTGCAAGCCCGGCCCAGTGCTTGCGGGCGGCCTTGGCCATGCGGAACAGGAAGCGAGCGCCCTCGGCCTCTTTCATCAGCAGCCAGGCCTCGTCCACCACGACCAGGCGCTTCTTACGATCGCGAGGGTTGGCTACGCGGCGCCAGATGGCATCCAGGGCGAGCAGGGTGCCGACAGCCTTCAGTTCGTCGGGTAGGTCGCGGAGCGAGAAGACGATCAGGTGGCCGGTAGGTGTGGCGGTGGTCGGACCGTCGAACAGCTCCCGGTAGGAGCCGGAGACGTACGGGGCGAGCTGTGCGGCCAGCTCCGCACCCTGTTCACCGTTCTTCAGGGTGGTGACGAGGTCACCCAGCAGCGGGGCGGGTCTGCTCCAGCTGGCCGGGTCGCGGGTGATCCCGGCTGCCTGGTAGGTGGCGATGATCGCGGCGTCGAGCGCGGCTCGCAGCTGCGGGGCGAGCGGGGCGGTAAGCATAGTGGCGATCAGGGTCTGCAGGAAGAGAGCGCGCCGGGACAGGACGTCGTCGTGAGGCCCTTGGCTGGTGGGCAGGTCGAGCGGGTTCCAGCGCACTCCGGTGGCGCCGAGGCGCAGGTGCGTGCCGCCGACCGCGCGGGCCAGGCGGGCATATTCGTCTTCGGGGTCGACGACGGCGACTTCGATGCCTTGATAAAGCAGGCGCAGGGCTTCGAGCTTGGTGAAGAAACTCTTGCCGGCGCCGGAACGGGCCAGGGTGACGGAGTTGTGGTTGTCCTGGGCGAAGCGGTCCCAGACGACGATGCTGGAGCTGGAGGCGCTGAGCCCGTACAGGACGGCGCTGTCACTGGCGGGGGCGGCCAGGTCGGGCGAGGTGAACGGGAACGCGGCGGCCAGAGCGGTGGTGTCGAACGTGCGGGTCAGCTGCACCGCGTCCACGCCGAGGGGCAGGCTGGTCGCCCAGCCCTGCAGGGCCCGGAAGGTGGTCGGCTGGGCATCGAGGAGGAGCGAGGCAGCCAGAGCGTGGACGCGCTCGAGTTCGGCGTTGAGCTCTTCTTCATCGGTGGCGTGCACGGTGAGGTAGAGGCCGACCTTGAACAGCCGCCCGTGGCCTCGCGCCAGGCTGGCCGCCAGCTCGGTGGCGTCGTCGGTGGCGGCTTCGAGGGCGAAGTCCTGCAGGCGGCCATGCTGGGCGTCGGTCCGGCTGGACGACTCCAGCCGGGCGAGCTGGCGGCGTAGCCTCATCGCGGCGACCGCCTGCGGGATCGGCTCGATGTGCAGCGACACGTCGAGGCGACCGGGGTAAGTGAGCAAGGGTTCCAGCCAGCCCGCACCGACCTCACGCGGGTAGCCGACGACCGCGAAGGACGCGGCCATTCCTTCAGGGAAGGTCAGCACGCGAGCGCTGACCTGCAGAGCGGCCGGCTCCAGCAGCGTGGTTGGCCTAGACACGCCGTCGTGCCGGCGGTGGCGTCGTCTCATTGGCCCTCCTGGTCAGCAGCGGTGAGCACGTCGTCGGGCAGGGCTGCCGGTACGGGGTGCCAGCCGCCGGGGTCGAGGCATTCGGTGAGGACTCGATGTGCCGCTGGGGCGTCCAAGACGGTGGCGGAGATGCCGAGTGCCGCCATGGTGCGGGCGCTCTCGTCGGCGCGGCGCAGCACGACGGCGGCAGCGGCGTCACGCCTCGCGATGCGACGCCCGCGAGCCGGTCCCGGGTCGCGCAGCACGATGAGCACCTGCCGGGCCAGCAGCTCGCGAGAGTCATTCAGCTGCTGCAGGAACGCCGCATGCTCGGTGGCGCTACGAGCGAGCGCCGGGTGAGGCAGCTGATCGGCGCGCTGGAGGACTGTGCCGATCAGGGCGTCGAGCTCGAGCGGGCGAGCACGTACGAGGATCTGCACGGGTGCTTCAAGAGAGTTGAGCCAGCGGCCGAACGCGCCCACCAGACTCGCTTGTTCCGCGGTCGTGCGCAGATGGAAAGAGACGGTGGTGGTCTCCACGAGCACCGCCACCCCGCCTCCGGCCAGCTCCAAGGCCCCGTCGGTACGAATAGCGAGGACTGGCAGGCGAAGGGGCGCGGGCAGCTTGCCCCGCAGCCGGCACCACGCGGGCGGCTTCACCACCTCACCGGAGGCGGCGACCAGCCGCTTGGGGGCCCGGGCGAAGCGGAGGGCGGCCAGCGAGAAGCGATCGAGGCTCAGGCCCTCGCGGCGGCCGAGAGCCACCACCAGGCCGACAGCGAGCAACGGCAGCACGGGCCCCGCGAGGACCACCACGGGGAGCAGATCATGGAACAGGTAGTAGATGGCGGAGGCAAGGGCTCCGGTGGTAGCGACGATGATGATCTGCCGGAGCGTCAGCCCGTAAGCGATCTTGTCCGGCTGGGCGATATCGGCTGGGATGTGCGCGACCAGCGGCTCAGGCTCGTTCATGGTTCACTCCTCCTGCGCGGCACGCGGCGAGGTGGCGGATCGAGCCGTAGATGCAGCTGGCGGGGTCGGGCCGGGCGGGTGGGCATGCCCGGCAGCATGGGCTGGACCCAGGGCGCGCGCGGGCGGATCCATGGCCCGCTCGGCGCGGGCTGCAGGTCTGGTGCGGGTGGCCGTGGCACTCGGGTGACGGGAAACGGCAACGCCAGCTGGCGCCCGCGTGGACGCGAGGCAGCGGTCCGTGCCGGCGCGGGCGGCAGGTTGAGCGGTAGAGCGAGCTGCTGCGGTGCGCGGTTGCCACCCGCTGCGAAGGGGGAGCTCGGCGGAGTTTGGGCGGATGCGTTCACCGGCTGAGGTCCTCTCATGCTTGGCGGCCCGCTGCTGGGCCGAGGCGCGCTCGGACCTCGCCGTCCGGCCCGCCCTGGTCCGGACGCCGGCCCGGAGCGACGTGCTGCTCCAGCGCTCCTGGCAGCGGAACGGGTGGCCTTTCCCTTGCGCAGAGCGGCACTGGCCAGGCCGAAGCTCTTGTAGACGATCAGGGCCTTGATCAGGCGCTGGAGCAGTTGGGGCTGGGCGTGTTGCCAGACGGAACGGGCGACCCAGCCCGGAATCTTGATCAGGATGAACAGCAGGCCGATCAGCACCAGCGTGTCGATGGCGCGCATGACGATTGGCTTGGTCGCCGCCAGGACCGGCTGGTCGGGTGGGGTGGAGAAGGCGTCGGCGGAGTCGGTGAA
Organism: Nonomuraea sp. NPDC050786; assembly: GCF_040654115.1. Taxonomy (NCBI): domain Bacteria; kingdom Bacillati; phylum Actinomycetota; class Actinomycetes; order Streptosporangiales; family Streptosporangiaceae; genus Nonomuraea; species Nonomuraea sp. NPDC050786. The sequence continues at coordinate 17,478 of NZ_JBFAHJ010000057.1, read as the reverse complement.
GTACACCTTGAACGCCAGGATGAGCACCAGTGCTTGCAGCACCTGCATGATCAGGACACCGGTGAACGCGCGCCACCACAGCCGGGCGATGTGCTCGGTTTGCGGCAGCGCGTGGCAGAGCAGAGCCAGTGGCGCCGCGATGATCAGGAACAGCAGCAGGGCGACCCGCAGGATCGCGATGAAGGCCAGGATGAGGCCCATCACCACAGCGAGCCCGATCATCCAGATCAGGAACATCTGCGGGCTCTGAAGCTGGCCGACTGGATTGGCCAGCTTGTTGGCCAGCAGATCGCCGGCCCTCCGCCCGTCGACACCGTCGCCGAGCAGTGCGGCGACCAGGCCATTGGCGAGCTCGACGGCATGCTCGCAAAGGGTGAGCGAGGTGTTGAGCGTGATGGTGGCGACCACCAGACGCGGGACGATCTCCTGCGCGGTGGTGGAGGTCTGCACGCTGCCGTACGCCATCACGATCAATCCACCGGCCGGCACGAACAGCGCCAGCAGTGCGTTGGCCACCAGCCGCACGTGAGCCGAAAGCTCCTGGACCCGCTCCAGCATCGAGGGCGGTGGCGAGGACAGCAGGAGCGTTCCGACTGTCTGGAAGGCCGGCTGGATCGCCTCGGTCACGATCGTGCCGAACCAGCCGTTCAGCGCGTCATTGATCTTGCAGCCGAAATCGAGCCAGCCGCACTCGTCTGGTGCAGCTGATTGGTCTGGCGCTGGTGTGGAGGGCGGCGTGGTGGGACGAGGCTGAGGCGGCGGCGTCAGCACCGGGCCGGTGGATGAAGTCGTCGCAGGTTCTGGCGTCGGGGCCGGCTGCGAAGGCGCGGGCGGAGCGGGCTGTGGATTCGAGGTCGGTGAGGGCGCTGGCGGCGGACCCGGCGACGCCCACGCTGGGGCGCTCATCGCGGTCAGCGCGGCGCCGATGATTGTGAGCAGCTCCGCTATTACAAGAGCCACGTGACGTCGGCTCGCGACGGGTGGACGCGGCGGCTGGCGGGGCACTGTCAGGCTCCTACGATGCCCTCGAGGATGGTGACCAGCAGCGGCGCCAGGACGGCGATGCCGTAGCCGAGGGCCGCATAACGCAGGGTCTTCTTGGCCGCCTCCACCTCACCGGGGTCGCCTCCCGCCAGGATGTAGCGGACCCCGCCCACGGTCAGGAACAGAGTGGCCAGCGCGACCAGCAGGCCGACGATCACGTTGCGCAGGTTGTCTATCACCTGGTTGAGCGAGCCAGGTTCCTTTGGCTTAGCAGGCCCGACCCAGGCTGGAGCTGCGATGCCGGAGATGCGAGCGGCCTCGGCGAAGTGGGCGAGCGCCAGCTCGAGGAGCATGCCGAGCGTGGTGCCCGCGACGATGACGGCGGCGATGAGAAGGATCTTGCGAGGGGTGAAGCGGGAACGTGGAACCACTGCTGCCTCCCGGCAAGGCGTTGAGGATGCGTGCGACGGGTGGGTCAGGCAGCGCGGAGGCCCGGTCCCGGCCAGGGCCGGGTGGGCGTCCTCCTTCTGTGCGGTGCGGGGTGGCTGGTCCGGTGGTGACAGGAACCGGGTGGCCGGGTGCGGCCTGGCCGGACCGGTGCCGTCCGCGCTGCCTTTCACCTGCTAAAAGACCGGGTTCGAGTGCCGAGATCGGACATCGAGGCCCGTGGAATTTGCCCGATCATGACCGTGAGCTGTGGCGCGTGGCGCTGGCCGCCGTGCCGCCTGGCTCGGCGGTGCCGGATAGCTCTCCGCTGATCAGAGCCTGGCGGAGGCGTGCTTCGGCACGCTGCCGGCGCTTGAGCTCGGTGCAGTAGAGCAGGCCGCGGGCTCGGCAGTAGTCGGCCAGCGATGCGTTGTCCAGCCGGGTCAGTCCGATTAGCTCCGCTGCCTCAGCCGTGATGACGCCGGTCTCGACCGCGCGGGCGAGCAGCAGATCGGCGTGACCGGACGGATAGCGCAACGCCAGCTGGCCGTCGCTCATCTCGGGCTCGGAGAGCAGGTCGGGCTGATCGACGGCGTGGGCACGCAGGACGCCGAACTGCGTCAGCCGTGACAGCCGCAGCACCGGGTGGGACCAGGACAGCTCTACCCGGTACAACGCCTCCATGAAGCAGGCCAGCATCTCGGCCTCCAAGTCCTCATGCTCGGCGTTGATCATCTCGGTAAGGGTCTTGAGCAGGCGGCGCAGCATCGGCGCTGCCAGCGCGACGGCGGCGACCATCCAGGCGCCTCGGTGGGCGCGTGCTTGCTCGATCAGGTGGCGCCAGACTCCGTCCCGGGTGGTCCGATCGCAGCTGGGGTGCAGCAGGATGGTTCGCAGCTCGTCCAGATGGAGGGGGCGATCGGGTAGGCCGAGCCCGAGCGCGGCCCCGTCGACCGCCAGCGGCTGCGGCCCCTGCATGAGCAGCGTGAATGAATGCTCGACCTGGTTCAACGGACGCCGTTGGGCGGAAGCAGTCGAAGAGGCGTCCGAGGAGGAGGCTTCGTAGCTGTTCGAGACCGAGGAGGCTTCGGTGGTGGCAGGGGCGGTGGTCTGGGATCGGGCGTGGAACATGGCAGCTCCCAAAAGGCTGGGCGGTTCGGATGCTGCTCATGGCGCCAGAGACGGCGTACAGAAACGGGACGACTTTCGGACGGACTTCGGCTCAGGCAAAGATCATCTAAAGTCCGAGGGGACGCCGGAATTGGGATCTGACCTGCGCGAACGCCCTCGGCGCATCGTTGAAGGAGCCTGGAGGAGTACGGGTCGGGCACCGTCCACTCCGAGTCCGGAAAAGCGCCCACCTGCGTAAACATTGTGGACCGGGATCCCGGGCTTATAGATATGGCAAAGAGAGCCGGACGGTGACCGTCCCGCCACTCAACCCCGGGGCTACTGCCGCTTGCTCACCGTTTCAGAAGGGGCAAGGGTGGCCGACGACACGATCGTGCGCTGGGAGGGCAGCGGGCCATCGGGTTGCCTGCTGCCTCCCAGCATCTTGCCGTTCGGCGTCTTGCTCGCGTTGGCGCTGAACCGCTTCTTCTCGGTGCCGTGGTTCCCGCACGGCCTGATCATCCTCGGCTCGATATCCGTCATCGGCGTTGTGCTGTGGCCGGTGAACGACCGCAACGAGGTCACGGCGGCGGAGTTCACCCCGCTCCAGATGCGTCTGGCGAGTAGGGCCGCCGAAGGTGGCGGACTTGATCGAGGTGACGGTGGCTCATTCGGGCTACACCGATGAGGGCTACACGCATACATCGCTGCAGGGTGCTTGGTGCGACGGGAGGGAGATGATCGACGGGCTTCACGACGCCACGCTCGCTCCATCGCTCAGGCGACTCCTCCCGCCAGGCGTCGAGATCCGGCACGTGTGGGAGGAGCTGGAGAATCTCCCGTGAAGAACGCTCGAGGACCGTTCAGCGCGCATCGTTCGCCGTCAGGGGAAGCATCAGTGCCAGCCGATGCGGACAGGGGGCCGGCATGGACCGTACTTGTCCCCTTCGCACAGCTTGAACACGTCGATTCGGCTGAAGAAGGTGGTGTCGGTCCCGCAGCCCCATCGGGCACCGTTGGAGTCGACCACCGTCCAGATCTGCAGGTAGGAGGTGCCGTACACGGCGCGCACAGCTCGACCGTCGTTGCTCAAGTCGCAGACTTCGATGTGCTTGCGGTCAGCTGAGACGGTGACCGATCCCCAGCCGGCGTCATCGTTCCAACCGCCCGCCGAGTCAGCGGAGGCGGGGGAGGCGCAGAGCACAGCGGCGAGGGCGAAGACAAGTGCGCGGTGAATGTACATAGGGTCCCCCGTTCCGTTGAGGCGAATTCGAACGGAGCCACTGTGATCCCATTGCGCGCCTGAATCTCGCGGGTTGGACCCCCTGACAACATGGCTTGATCAACATTTGGCCGGCCTGCGAGGGCAGCTACGCCCTGAGGGATGTGGAGGTCTCCGAGCCGAGCCTGAGGGGCATCACCGCTCGCCCAGACCATGATCTTTCCGCCGGGCAATCCGCCGTTCTCCAGCTCAACTGGGGGTACGAACTGTGGCGGGTGACTGTCCGATTCTTGTCCCGAACGTGTCCAGAAGGGCTGTGACCTGCGAGAACTTCGGTAGTGGGGTGGTCGGCAAGGGAGCCGCTTTCTTATCTCCCTAACCAACCCCGTCCAGGAAACTCGGCATTCAGCACCAGGTAGTCGCGCGGGCGAATGCCCAGGCGATGAGGCATTTCCGCGGGCGCCGCCGACTGCCCGACGGAATCTTTGCCTGACCTCGTGTCTCAACTCGGCTCTCGGCAGCGGTATTTAGGTAGATGACAGGAACCAGGCGGCCCGGGTGACGGGCCACACCATCGTGACACCACCCCGACACGCCGACCGCGCCGCCGCCACCGGCCTCACCGCTCCTCGTCGAACAACTCGCGACGTTCACCAGAAGCAGCTGCCCTTGAGCGTCTGGTTGGCTGCGGCCGATGCCGAAATCCTTCCCGTCTGCCCAAGCGGTTGTTGTGTCCCGGTGAGCCAGTCCCTGGCCCGCCATCTCGTCACAGTCTGTACCCAAGTCGGCGATCTCGTGATCGACATGGACGCCGCCGACCACAACGTCATCTCCACCGCATTGACACTCGGTTGCCAGGCCACCGCCACTGTCACCAGTCCGCGCCTGGCCGGCGAAATCGGCAAGATGATTTCCACCTCTCACCCCTCTGCCGATCTGGAGGTGGCCGATCTGCGCGTCGTCCGCCCCGAATCCCTGCTCTCCGCCGTCAAGGACCTGACCGGAACCGCAGCCCTGGTTGTGCTCACCCATACCTGTCCAGCCCAGCACATGGGCCAGCCGCTCATGACGGCCCGGCTCATCGACGCGCCAGTACAGACGACGGTCGATCCAGCTGGATTGGCGGCGCTGCTGAAGCCAGGCGGTCACCTTGTTGTTGTGACCGGCCTGCACCGCGGTGAGCAGGACCTCATCGACCCAGCCCCAAGCTTGATCGCCGGTGTAAAGCGTTCCGGGCTGGCTTACATGCAGCACATCGTCGCTCTGCGGGTGCCCGTCCGCAGCGGGCAACTCGAACAGCCTCCGGAATGGGGCGCCCCAAGACCTGGCCCCACGAGGGCGGGGCTACCGGGCAGTGCTCGGGTGCACAGTGACGTGCTCATCTTCACCAAACCTCGCGCCGGTCGAGGCGCGCCGCATTCCGTAGTCGAGCCGCCTCGACGGACCCGCCACCAGCAGCAGACGGATGGTCCGGTAACGGGGGAGCGGTCTTGGATGGAGGGGGAGCTGTGATGACGTCGAACGCGTCGGTGTGGACGACGGGCCAGCAGCAGTCGCGTACTCAGAGGCTGGGCCGGTACCTGCCGGAATCGATGAAGCACCCGGGCAAGATGCTGCCGTCGATCGCAGCCCAGGTGATCGACGCCTACACCGAGCCTGGTGAGTTGGTCATCGATCCGATGTGCGGGATCGGCACCACTCTGGTCGAGGCCATTCACCTGGGCCGGCACGCGGCCGGAATGGAATACGAGGAGGATTGGGCGAAGCTTGCTGTGGCCAACCTCGCTCACGCCCGCCGCCAGGGCGCGACCGGGTTCGGCACGGTGATCGCCGGAGACGCGCGGGGTATCGCACGATTGCTGCCGGACCTGGTCGGCCGGGCGGCGCTGGTGCTGACCTCGCCGCCGTACGGGGCGGCCACGCACGGCCACATCCGCGCCACCCGCGACAGCGGTGAGCCAGGCATCCGGAAATGGAATCAGCGCTACTCCCGGGACAGGGCCAACCTGGCCCACCAGGGCCTGCCGGTGCTGCTGGACGGGTTCGCCCAGATCCTTTCCGGTTGCGGCGAACTGCTACGGCCCGGCGGTGTCGTCGCGGTGACGGTGCGTCCGTACCGGCACCGCGGGGAACTGGTCGACCTGCCTGGCCACGTGCAGAAGGTGGCTCAGCGCGCCGGTCTGAACTTCGCCGACCGGATCGTGTGCCTGCTGTGCGGGCTAGGCCGCGGCAAACTGCTGAACCGGGCGTCGTTCTTCCAGCTTTACGAGGCGCGTAAGGGCCGGGCTCGCGGCCTGCCCATCCACGCCACCGCTCACGAGGACCTGCTTATCTTCACCAAGCCTCGTTCGCTCAAGACCGCTTCCGCCATCCCCAAAGCTGCATGATCCAACTGAGAGGCTCATGTAGCGCGCTCGCAGCGTCTGGACCGCTTGCTAAAGGGCGCGTATGACCCGCGGCTTGTGGACAGTCCGCCCGCGACGGCCGATCACGAACTTGCCTTCCGCTCCCGTGCCCTACCAGCGCAGGGAGTGAAGCATCCCTGCGCCAATAGCTGGGGCGATTCAGCTAAGGCGCAGCTTTCCTACTACACGTTCGTCGCCAAGTAATGGGACTTGACGACCCGGTCGGAGGCGGTGGTCCATATCCCTGCCCCTGACGGTCTGGGACACCCGCTATGCGGGTGATCGCCTGCGGTACACGGCGGGCTTTCAGCTCGGCTGGCTGCTGAGCGCGCCTCCGCAGGCCTTCATCCAGTTCGTCCTGGTCAACAGCGCACGCGCCGGCCTGCTTCGTTGACCGCCGAGAAAGAGTGATCAAGGAGGTCCCGAACGTCGAGCCTGCACCGACTGCGCCTGCGTCGGCATCAAGGCCCACCGCGCCAACCACAGCGCCCTCGCCTGGCCACATCCGCCAAGACGTCCACCAGGCGAGGGCCATCCCACACCAGACCACTGGAGAGGACGGATCCCATCTTGCACGAGCTTTCCTGTTCCAGAGCCAAAACGAGAATGATCGACCGACTCAACGACCCCGATAGCGACGATTGGGGGGACCAGATCAAGCGGATTGGTGGCTCTCGCCGACCCGTTCACCGCCGTGGAATGGGCGTCCACCTCGGTCGCGCCTCAGGCAGGCTGCTGCACCGCGACGCCTCTATCCATAAGCCGGGCGGTGTAGTGCCCGGAATCCGGCCCGCCTTTCGCTGTCCGGCTGCGGGGAAGGGCCACTGCACCGCTGTCTGCCTTTCGACCCCGGGCGGTGGTCGATGATCAGGCGTGACGAGCTGCTGACCATTCCTCAGGTCCTCGAAGAACTGGGCGTGTCCCGCCGTACCTTCTACCGCTGGCGCCAGCTCGGCCGCGCACCGATCTGCGTTCAGCTCCCCAACCTCGAGCTCCGCGTCTGGCGGAGTGACCTCACAGCCTGGCTCGACTCCCGACGGGAGGCGGCGTGAAGACCACCTACTACGTGCAGCTCGGCCAGATCCAGCAGCGCACCAACCGCGGCACGCCTGCTTACATCGCGCGTTGGCGAGTGGCGAGCAAGGACAGGTCCAAGACCTTTCGAACCAGGGGACTGGCCAGCGCCTTCATGTCCGACCTGCGTCAGGCGATCAAGGTGGGGGAGGAGTTCGACATCACCACTGGTTTGCCGGTGTCGATGCTTGCGGCGAAGACATCGGGGCCGTCGTTCCTGGAGTTCGCTCAGGCGTATTTTCTCCGGCGGTGGAACACGCTGGCGGCCAGGACTCGCGAGACCGAAGCATACGCACTCCTGACGCTAATCCCTGCCCTGGTAGCCGACGTGCCGCGGTCTACTGCTGCGGAGGAACTACGCGAGGTTCTCAGGACTCACGTCCTCCTCCCCGAGAGCAGGCGAACTAGCCTTTCCCCGTCTCAAGCTGCGGCGTTGAGTTGGCTGGAGAGAGCGTCCCTTCCGCTGTCGGCACTGGGGGAGGCGAACATCCTTCGCACAGCTCTCGACGCCATCTCAATCACTTTCGCTGGTGGCCCGGCGGGGGCGAACTCGGTACGGCGAAAGCGCGCTGTCCTGCATCACCTCCTGGAGCACGCGGTAGAGCAGAAGTTGTTCGGCAGCAACCCGCTGGACGAAATCAAGTGGACTGCGCCAAAGGCCGTCACGGTCATCGATCCGCGTACGGTGGTTAACCCGGCCCAAGCGAGGCAACTTCTCGCCGCCGTCCCCAAGGTGGGGCGCAAACGCGGTCCCCGGCTCAAGGCCCTCTTCGCCTGTATCTACTACGCGGCGCTCAGGCCGGAGGAGGCGGCGGACCTGCGGCTGAGCAACTGTGCCCTGCCCGAGAAGGGCTGGGGCCAGATCGTCCTGGAGAGGGCACGACCCCAGGCAACAAAACGCTGGACCAACTCCGGCGAGACACACGAGTCCCGCAGCCTGAAGCACCGCGCGGACAAGGAGACGCGGGAGATCCCGATCCCGCCAGTCCTGGTCGCCATGCTCCGCGAGCACATCGCCGAGTACGGCACCGCAGAGGACGGGAGGATCTTCAGCACGGGCACCGGCGGTACCTACTCCAGTTCGGCACACTCCTACGTCTGGCAGGAGGCCCGCAAACTGGCGCTTACTCCGGAACAGGTCGCATCATCTCTGGCCGCGCGACCGTACGACCTCCGCCACGCGGCGGTCTCACTCTGGCTGAATGCGGGTGTTCCGGCTCCTGAGGTCGCGAAACGTGCCGGTCACAGCGTTGACGTGCTGCTGCGGGTCTACGCCAAGTGCATCGACGGCCAGCAAGAGCAGGTCAACAGCAAAATCAACAACGCCCTGGACCTATAAGCCGACATTTATCCATCTCCGGCCCTGGTTGTCCCGGGGCCGGTTCGCCTTGCACGGCTCTCTTTGCCGAGTCGTTCCCGCTGGACATGGTCGTGCTGCGGCACGCTGGCAGGCACGGGCAGTGAGTAGGGAGGATCATGCACAGAGATCAAGACCGCCCCAGCCCCTCCCCCGAAGAGTCCCGTCCGATGCGGCGCCCGCCGTACGGCATGCCGCTCCGGGGCCGGCCCCGGCTCCTCGCCGCATCCGACTCCTTCAGTTGGCGAAGGTACTCAACCCCAACTCCGCCAGAGCAAACACTGCTGCGAGATCGGGGCCGCCTGACTCGGTCGGCGCTCATCGCCGGCTTCCTGACCTGCGTAGGCTTCGGCATCTGGTCGACTACGTGGGACATTGACACGGCCTCACCTCGCACCAATGTTGCCTCGATGCCAACGCCCCGCCCCAGTGTTGCGGGGCAGCGGGTCGTGCTCACCTCGCCGACTTCGTCCACATATGTGCCCGCACCTCGGGAGGTGTCCTCGGCGACGCCCCAGACGTCGAAGGACGGGACGACAGCAGTCAAGAAGCGTCACCGAGGAGTAGGCCAGCCCGTGCTACGTCGGCGGCAGGAGAACGTTCAGAGGCCCTTGCCCAAGGCCACCACGGTCGCTGTTATTGGGCCATGTAAGGCCAGGAGCAAGAAGTCGGAAGAGCATACTCCAAAAACATCCCCGTTGATCGCTGCGAAGTGTGATGACGTGTTTCCGCCGTCCCGTCCGGAGTTTCGAATTCGGAATCGTGTCTGTCACCAGATGCTGGGCTGATTATCGGGGCCAGCCCCGTCTTGCCAGCTGGACGGCTCACCGGCGGTTTCAGGGATGGGCGGGCTGGCTCGCTCGACCGCGCGAGGCACATCACGACGCAAGGCGCAACTCGAAGTCGGGTACGTACAAGGCGGGGTTTAGAAGCTCGCTGGCGGGAATTCCCGCCCGATAGGCCTTGGTGAGAATCCGATTCATTTGTCCCCTCACATAAGCCATGTCCGGCTCGGGGTCATTGATGCGGGTAAATCCCGCGGCTTGACGATCGTCGGTCCACACATGTCCCAGCAATCTTCCATGTCGATCGTGCACCGCGGCCCGCCGTACCGGGCCGGTGGCCTTGAAATCGTAGGAGTCGTTCTCCGAGACGAACCTGGCGGTGACGTCGTGGAAACGAGGATTCGGGGTGTCAGTCATCGAAGGGCCCTTTCCAACCGGTGTCAGCGTCCATGGATGGTCGGGCGTCCCAATCGGGTGGCTTGGTCCAGCCATCCGGTACGACGTCCGCTTCCATGTACCAATGGCCGTCCTTACGGTACACATCGCGTACGACGTACGACGTGCCGCGGCGTAAGAGGATCTCCCGTTCGCCGGTCAGCTTGGTGATCGGGAACATGTTGAGCGCTTCGTGTCCCTTGGGTACCCGTAACATCACGCGGAGGTCTCCGTCGAAACCAGCTCTCCGGCCTACACTCGTGCTCAAGTATCCCGGTTCGGTGATGACGCGGCCTGCCAGCCCCTCCATTTCGGCGGGTGAGTTGATATCGACCCCCAGCGACTCCAAGAACTTTTTGCCCACGCCTCTGTGCAGGACCACGTCGGATGGCAGATGAGACTTGGCGATCGCCCGGTCCATGGCGGCGATCTCGTCGGCGACCTTGGGAGACCAGACAACACCGGGATCAGCGTCCTTTGCCCGCAGGGCCGGGTTGATCTCCATGTAACCGGGGCCGCCGTAGAACTCTAATGCGCGCATCTCCTCGTCGGTCAGGTCCGGCAGCGGCAGGTTGTCCCGCGCCCATGCGCGCCCTTCGGCGTTGCTGCTGTGCCGTACGGCATCGTCAAGAGGATTGGCGCCGGTCACTGTTGGCTTGTTGTTCAAGGCAGCCATTGGGCCGCCGGGGAGGTGGTCTTCGATGCTCCGCCCGAGCTTGTAGGGCATGAGGGATTCCGAAGGCTTGGGGCGGATCACGCTTTTGGCGGCCTTGCCCAGTGCTCCCAGGGCTCGGGTGGTGCCGGAGGCTGCGCCGCCGGAGCCGGCCGTTACGACGGATGTCACGATGTCCGGGAGGAGGCGGCCGAACGCCCGCTCGGGGTTGGAGGCCCAGGTATCCCAGTCCAGCACCGACTTGGCGAACTCGGCCGGGTTCTTGATGCCGTAGGCCAGGGCTTGGGACAGGTCGTTGACGTTGCGTTGCCACCCCATGTGGTCGACGACCATCCGGACGGGGGAGTAATCGATCGCCAGCTTCCCCAGGCCGGCCAGGCTCTCCACGGTGCCTTTGGCTGTTTCCGTCATCGGGTTGCCGGAGTTCAGGTTCGGGTCGAAGGTGGCCTGGATCTGCTGGCCGATGCGGTCCCAGAAGCCGCCTGTGGTGGGCAGGACCGCTCCGGGGGCGAAAAGAGAGTCGTCGACCGAGATCGGCGGCTTGCCAGCGCCGAAGAGCTCCGGCTTGTCCAGCTCCATGCGCTCCAGAAGCAGCAACCGCTTATTGATCTCCGGGCCCTGGGTGCCAGCCCACGCCGCTACTCGACGGATCGTGTCGGCCGAGGCAGGCGACAGCAAAGCCCCGCGCAGCAAGGTCCATAACTCCTCGCCGATGGAGTCCAGCGACGATTCGGCCTGGCGCAGTGCGTCCTTCAGGCTGCGGACTCCCTCAGGGACCATGCCCTCCAACTGACCCATGGCCTAGCCAGGGCTGTCCGCCGGCGTACGGGCTAACAACGCCCGGAGTTCTTCTACGGCACCGGCGCACGCCCCGATGAGGGCTTGGCGCTGAGCGGTCAGTTCGTCGGCGAAGCGCTGTGCTGCCGGGCCGGTCCAGACGTTCTGCGCCATGAGCGCGATCGAGCGATCGAGACCGGGTCTAGCTTGATCGGTGAGTTGCTCGGCTCGACGTAAGGCTTGTTCCACTTGCTCCCGGGTCATACGCGACTCCTTCGGGTGCGACGGTCAAGCTTGGGACCAAGGCGTGAGGCCATTGGACTGCGCTCTACCTACCGCAGCAACCGAATCGCCGGGATTGGTCTGAAGTGTCGGATGGTGTAACGGTGGGCAGCGACCGTCGTTCCACGGAAGGCTCCAGCCGACGTACTGCGCTGGGGGCAGAGCAACGCTGCCCGCTGTTCTATTTGGGCCCACTCTGCGCCTTCGGTGGATCTTGAGGGTTGCGTAAGGAAGCCCTGCTAAGGGGGCGGACTTGCTCACATTGGCGGTTGGGTGAGTGCCTGCGACATGTCCACCAGGCGTGTGACTGCTCGGGCAGCGTGGCGGAGATCAGGAATGGTGGTGGTGAGCATCCCCTGCCACTGTGGCGCCAAGTTAAGTATGGTTCGCTCCCTGTTCCTCCAATGCGCCTTCAGATGGCATATTCCGTTGTGTGATTAGTTTTGCCGGTTGCTAAGACCAGGAAACTGTCAGGCTTGCGTCCGGCCTTGTCCGGCTAGAGTGTGGCGGTCTTCTCTTCCTAGGCTCCCTGGGTTCTCCTGGGCTCACGTCAATGAAGGGAGATCGGCATGGCCCCAGTAGTTGGAAGCGAAAAGGTCGGGAATGCCGCCGATTTCTGCGAGAGCGGCCATGGCGACGTAACCGGCAGCGTTTGCCACTTCCCGGCCAGCTCCGGCTGCCTGTCCGCAAGCTGGGCCTTCCACGGCGAAAATCTCCGGAACCCCACGCGGACTGTCAGTGCGGGCAAGGATGACCGCGATTTTCCGAAGCCTGCTCTCATCCCCGATGAGGGGAACAACCATACCTGCATCCACCAACGTCCCACGTCGAAGCAGGGGCAAAACGGCACCCATCGGGGAATTATCAAGAAGTACGGCAAGAGCCAGCAGTACTGCCAGCGTCACCGTTGCTGTGATTCATTCTGTGTCCGGGCCGACGATACGCTCGCCGAGTTCTTCGAAGAGCGGAGGATTATCCATAAACCGTCTATTGGCGCCTGCTTGGCGAAGGGCACCCACGCCCTGTGTATCTACGGTGCCATCGATCTTACGACGCCGGATGGCCGAGGTTTGCCGATCGACATCACGAATATCGATAACTTCTGCCGCAACAGCACGGTCACCAAGTTTCTGCCTCGCGTGGCGGTGTAATCATGAGCGCGATGTGTATCCTCGACGACTACATCGAATCCGCAAACTACGACAGCGATCTTGCTGCTGTGCGGTCACTCTGGCAAGTGCCCCTGATCGCGGAGACTGCGGGTGTCCTGGTGTTCCTGACTTATCTAGCCTTGCCTGTGCTTCTCGCCGTACAGGGTGACAGCGGCACGATGGCCCGCTCCACCCTGGATGGTCGTACCGAGCGCCGCTTCTTGCTCAGATTGCTTGGCCTTACTGAAGAGCCCGCATGGTGCGACGGTATCCGTAATCCCCGTGTACGCGCCCTTGCCTGCGATCTTGCGGCAAGGCATGTCCGCCTCCCTGGGATGCATGCCAGCTACCTACGCTTCATAGGCGGGATGATTGCGCTGGCGCCATCGCTGGTCACTGGCAGGCAACCAACGGCTGCCTCTAGTAGTTGGCGGTACGTCACCCATGCCATGAGCGTGCTTCACGCGCCGCTCGATGATCCGCCAGCCGAGCTAGCACGATGCGCCGCCTTCGTGAGTCGGTACGCGAGTCCGTCGGATGCGGGCACCGTCATGGCGCGTGAGCTGGCTGTGCGCCACACCCGACACGTCAGCGCCGCGATCCCGGCGCTGTTCCCCGAGTCCCGATCCGCGGTACTGCTAATGCTGCAAGGAGTCTAAACGTGTATGCCGCACTAAGTGACCGCTACGCAGAGGATCTCACGGCGATGGAGCACTTGGTCGCCGAAGTAATCGCTCATTCACCTTTGGCTGATCTCCCTGAGTTGGAGAAGCTAGTCCGCCACCAGCTTGACGGTGAGGGCAAGCAACTGCGGCCATTGCTGTCGCTCGCTGTGGCTGACCTAACCGGCGATTCGCGTGCGCGGGTCCATCCAGTCGCTGCAGCTGTGGAGCTGTACCATCGCGCGTCACTGATTCTCGACGACATCCAGGACAATTCCGACTTCCGCCGTGGTGTGCGGACACTCCATACGACCGTGGGTGTCGGCATGGCGTTCAATGTGGCCGGAATCATCCGCTCGATGTCTTATCACGTCGTAGACCGCTCCCCAGAACTTCGCGCGGAGGACAAACTGCGGATCCATCGCCGCCTGGACAGTACCGCCATCTGCCTGTACATAGGGCAGTCCATCGACCTCGGCTGGCACGAGGGCTGGTATCCCACGTACGAGGTTTTCCCGTATGACCAGATGATCGCCCACAAGACGGGCGCACTCTTTGGGTGCGCTGCCTGGATTGGAGCCTGCGCGGCGGGCGGCGACCCTCGGTTGGCAGAGTCGTTTGGCACTCACGCGGGAATCCTTTACCAGCTCTTTGATGACTTCGACGACGTTTTCGCCAGGGACGGGGACGTGCACAGCGACTCACAGGACCTTCGCGGCCAAAAGCCCACTGCGCCCATTCTGACCCTGCTCACCGTGCTCGCGGAAACCGGCAACGCACGGGACATTCAGCGGCTCACACATTGGCTCTCTGGCATGCATGGGCAGGCCGATGATGACACTACGTGGATAGTACGGCTGCTGGCAGAACACGGTGTGGCCGAACGACTTCAGCGACGGCTCAGCCAGATGGCGGAGAGACTCCTGGAGCAAGCCCACAACCTGGCGGCCGGTGGGCACATTCCTGGCGAGGTGCCAGGAATAGAGCTGCTGGCCCGAGCGGTTGGACGCACATGAGCCGCGAGCCCGAACTATGGGGCTGGGGCGAGGGGGTCCGGCTTGCGACGCGATCTATTCCTTTCGCTGCGTACTTTGCCAAGCATCTAGCGCTCCGGCCTTACCGGAGGGGCCTTTCCTCGGCGGCGCCCGGCGGGCGAGTGCAAGTCCGGCTGCGCGCGGCAATTTACGACGCTACGCTCAACCTCTTCCTGGACAGCTACGCCGAGCTCGCCGAGCACGCCTTGCGAACAGAGACTGGCCCCCTCGTAGTCCGTTTGAACAGGCTGATCAGTGCGTTCGACGACAAGTACGAAGAGCGTCTGGCGAGCGGCGCCTCCCTTGACTTCAAAGCAGTCTTTGCCGAAGCCGAGGTTCAAGAACGGCTGACCGTGCTGAGCGAGTTTCTACGTCCGCACCGTGAAAGGCACGCCATCAGGGATCTATTGCTAACCAGGACCTCCGCTCAGTACCCGCGCTATGTCGAGATCACCACCCAGGAGACGACTAGCCGTACGGTGATTGCGGATCTGGAGAGCATCGTCCTGGACTCTGCTGGCTTCGCAAAAGTCTTCGCCGAGGTAGTAGGCGTCTTCCACGGTAAGCCGCCGCACGAACGGATACTCGCTCAGTTCTCCCATATGGGTATCATCGCTAAGCTAACCGATGATATTGTCGATTTCTGGGATGATCTAGCCAATGGGCGGCTAAACGTCCTCCATGGGCTGCTTCGCGAGAACGCAGCGGAGCATGAACGGGTCATGGCCTGCGCGGCTACCCGGAGGGCAGCCGGCTTGAGATGGTGGCGAACAACCTGCCCGATTAGCTTCGAACGGCATTGCGATCTGTTGCGTGAGCAGCGGCGATGTGTTACCTCGCGGCCGCTACAGCTCGCGTGCGACCTCATGCTGGTGCCTGTTGCGCTGCGTAGGCCTGTGCTCCACACCGTCCCTGTGGGCCTGAGGATATGATGCAATGCGAAACCCGATCGCCTATCACGTGGCGCGGAATCTCTTCCCCGGTCCGGCGATCAGGCTTGCCTTCGGGCCTCAGGTCATCGACCGTGAGCTGCTACCGCGTGATGGACCGGCGATCATTGCAGCAAACCATCTGTCGTTCTGGGATCCAGTGCTAATCCAGTTGGCGACCCGCCAGCGGATTGTATTCGCGGCCAAGCGAGAGTACTTCAGCGGACCGTCTGCCATAGGCGCGTTTCTGCGTGCAGCGGGCATGGTCCCGGTCGACCGACGCGGCGGGCCAGACGCGGAGCATGCCTTGGACATCCTCCTTGCCGTCTTGCGACGCGGCGGCCTGGTCGGCATCTTCCCAGAAGGTACCCGCTCACGCGACGGCAAGCTGCATCGGGGGCGCACCGGCGTAGGCCGTCTACACCTGCGCAGTGGTGCGCCCATAGTGCCCATTGCTGTGCTAAACACCGATGAGATCCAAGCTGCCGTGCGGAGATACCCGGCGATCAAACGGGCGACGTTGCGTTGCGGACCGTCGATGACCTTCGGCCACGTCCTCGATGCGGCACCGGAGCCGGTAGCCGCGCGGATCATCACCGACGAAGTAATGTGCGCACTGCAACGCCTTTCCGGCAGGCCATACGTGGACGAGTACGGAACGTGGCTGCGACTGGGAGATGACCAGTGAGGACGATCTGGACCGTAGTCAGAAAGGCGCTAGAGCCCGCGCCGCCGGGGCAGGCGTTGCGCGCCTGTATGGCGCTGCGACGCTGGGGTCTGGGACCAGTGGGATGCCTGAGGGCAGCGGCTGCACTCACCCCCATGAGGCCGGCAATCATTGAACGGCGAGGTGTGATCTCCTATAAAGCCCTGCTCGGCCAGTGCGACTCGGTGGCGGTTCAGTTGAACGGCCTTTCCCATCGGGGCAGGCTAGGCGTGCTGTGCGGGCAGGGCCGTGAAGCAGTTGTGGCGCTGGTATCCGCGCTCACTGTAGGGGCCGATGCCGTCCTGCTAGACACGCGACTGCCGGACCTGCAGCTGAGAGAGTTGATGTCCACCCAGAACATCGGAGTGGTGCTGCATGACGCGGAATCCATTCGGCCCGACCTCATGAAGTCCGATGACACACTATGGATGGACGTGACAAAGCTAGTTCCCCTGTCTAGCCCGCCCCCGCCACCGCCCATACGTCGAGGACAGATAATCGTCCTGACGGCTGGGACTACGGGATTGCCCAAGGGCGCCATTCGTCCGGCTCGGATGAGCCTGGCCGCGTTCGCCAGTCCGCTCTCCCGGCTGCCGCTGCGCGCTGGCGATCGTGTCGCTATCGCTACCCCGCTTTGCCATACCTGGGGCCATAGCGCGCTCCACGCCTGCCTTGCGCTGCGCGCCACGATCGTGCTCCCGCCGTACCACCCGGCCGATCTCTTGGACACTTTGGTATCCCACCGGTGCACCGCGCTAGTCACCGTACCGGTGACCTTGCTACGCCTCCTGGAGATCCCCGCCGCGACTACCGACCTGCGCGTAGTGGCTGTGGGAGGCTCGGCTCTGCCCGTGGGGTTGCCAGCCGCGTTTATGGACGCCTATGGCGACATTCTCTATAACGTGTACGGCTCTAGTGAGGCATCGTGTATCTCGATTGCCACTCCGCGTGATCTTCGCCGCGCACCGACGACTGCAGGACGGTCGTTGCCTGGGACGCAGGTGGCTGTGCTCGGCCAGGACGGCATTCCGGTGGCGCCCGGCGAGATCGGAGAGATCTTCGCCGCTACCGGTATGCCGTTCTCCGGCTATACCACGGGGCAGCATGGGAGGTTGACCCAAAGTAGTCTCCTAGCCACTGGCGATCTTGGCCACTTTGCTCAGGATGGCACACTGCATGTTGACGGGCGCAAAGACGACATGATCATATCCGGCGGGCAGAACATCTACCCCGCCCCAGTGGTGCGGCTGATCGAGGCGTTGCCTCAGGTCCGCGAGGTGGCAGTGATAGGCGTTCCGGACAAGATATACGGTCAGAGCTTCCGCGCCTACGTTGCCCTCCGCCCAGGCCAGGTGCTCGATGCCGACACAGTGAGCTCTTTCCATCGTGACGGCACTGGTCAGTGTGCTTGCTCGCTGAAGTTGGCAGTTACACACGCAAAATGTCATGAAGCCGGCAAACGATCG
>NZ_JBFAHJ010000056.1:0-40184 GCF_040654115.1 Nonomuraea sp. NPDC050786 | reverse complement strand
CCCACACCACCTACAACCAAGCAACCGCATGGTCGCACCGGCAACACGACTTCGCCGCTTGACATTCCAGGTCCAGGGATGTCTGACCCGACGGCATCCCCGAAACACGGCCGAGCTGCCCGGCCTGGACCCGGCCGCCGCCGGAGCACTGGACACCGCCGCCGTACTGGCGCATCGCGACCGCATGGCCGCCCACTGGAACGACGACGGCCAGGTCGCATGGCTCAAGACGGCCGGCATCGACCTCCAACGCGGCCATGGCCGCCTCGACGGGCCACGACGGGTGGCCGTGACCACCCCCGACGGCGGCACCGTCCGGCTGCTGGCCCGGCACGCCGTGGCCGTGTGCACCGGCAGCGGCGCCGCCCTCCCCGACCTGCCCGGGCTGGCCGGCCTGCGCCCCTGGACCAGCCGCGAAGCCACCAGCGCCCCGCAGCCCTGCCGGGACCTGCAGGGCCAGAGACCTCTGTCACACTAACGAGACCATTGAACTATTAAGTGCTACATTGATGAGACAATTAATGGGAGCATCGATCGAAGGAACACCCATGGCCAAGACATGGCTCATCACCGGCGCGTCACGGGGCTTCGGACGTCACCTCACCGAAGCCGTCCTCGAGGCAGGCGACCGGGTCATCGCCACCGCACGCAGCCCCAAGCAACTCGACGACCTGGTGGCCCGCCACGGCGACCGGATACGGGCGGTCGCGCTGGACGTCACCGACGCCGCCGCGGCCTCCCGAGCGGTCAAGGAGGCCACCGACACCTTCGGCAGCCTCGACGTGGTCGTCAACAACGCCGGCTACGGCAACAGCGCGCCGATCGAAGAGATGGCCGAGGACGACTTCCGCGCCCAGATCGAGACGAACCTCTTCGGCGTCGTGAACGTCACGCGGGCGGCCCTGCCCGTCCTGCGCACTCAGCGATCCGGCGTCTTCGTACAGTTCTCCTCCGTCGGAGGACGCGTCGGCGGCACTCCCGGAATGGGCGCCTACCAGACCGCGAAATTCGCTGTCGAAGGCTTCTCAGAGGTCCTCGCCAGCGAAGTCGCGCCCTTCGGCGTCAAGGTCGTCATCGTCGAGCCGGGCGCGTTCCGTACCGACTGGCAAGGCTCCTCCATGGAGATCCACCCTGTCGGCCCCGACTACGAGCAGACCGTGGGCGCCATCCACCGCTACCGGCGCGACACCGACGGCAGCCAGCCCGGCGACCCCGCCCGCGCCGCCAGGATCATCATCGACGTCGTCCGCGACGACGACCCGCCCCGACGACTCCTCCTCGGCAGCGACGCCGTCGCCGCCGCCCAGAAGGCCGCCGAGGTCCGCGCCGCCGAGACCGAGAAGTGGGCCGACGTCAGCCGCTCGGCCGACTACCGCTGACCACCGCAGGGAGCCCGTTCCGCACCGGCATCGAACACCGCACCAAGTCCTCCGGCACCCCCATCGACGCCTACCACGCGACAGCCGGCGCATTCCGTAACATGATGGGCACCCTCACGCCCGAAATGTTCCCCGGCGACCCCATACGGGCGGAGTTCGACGTGGGCAGGCAGGTCGCGCTCAGCACCGATTTCCCGGGAAGTGCCGAACACGCGGTCCTGTGACTGCTGTGCCGCGCCCCAGTATCTCGTCCTATGCGTGCCAAGCGCCTGACCCGTTACCGATGAGTTCCACCGCTGCCGGCGGACTTGGAGCGGAGCCCAGGCTCTCCCAGTTATGGAGCCGGCATTTCGGGGAAGGCGGAACGCGGAGGCTGCTGGGTCGAAGCCCCTCCCGGAATGCCGCTAACAGTACACATGCGCGATCCAGACATCGGGGGACATCGGAGAGCATCGCCATTGATGATCATCCTTATCACTCTGGGGGCGGCCTGCTTGCTCGGCATCGGCTTCGTCGCCCAGCAGCACGCCGCGTATCGCGAACCCCTTGAAGAGATGCTGCACGCGCGCCTGCTGCTGGACCTGATGCGCATGCCGTTGTGGCTGGCCGGGATCGGGGTGATGCTCTGCGGCCAGATCCTCGGCGCCGTCGCGCTGCGGGAGGCGGACGTGGCGCAGGTGACGCCGCTTCTCTCGATGAACCTGCTGTTCGCCCTGACCACGGCTCACGTCGTCTACAAGGAACCGTTCGGCCGCACGCTGCAACTGGGCGCCGTGCTGGTGAGCGGAGGAGTGGCGCTCTTCCTTTTCGCCGGGCGGCCTCAGGGCGGCCGGCTTCCGGATCCGTTCTCCACGCGCTGGCTGGCGGCGCTCCCGGTGGTCCTGGCCGCGGGGGCGCTGGTCCTGTTCGGGCTGCGGCGTTCCCTGAAGGTCAAGGCGATGTCGCTGGCCGCCGCGGCCGGAGTGCTGTACGGGCTGCAGGACGTGCTGACCCGCAACACCCTGCTCGCCCTCGGCAACGGGCCGGGGGTGCTCGAGACCTGGCAGCCGTACGTGCTGCCGTGCGTCGCCGTGGTGGGGCTGCTCCTCAACCAGAGCGCGTTCGACGCCGCTCCGCTGCAGATCTCGCTGCCGGCCACCACCGCCGCCGAGCCGATCATCGGGATCGTGCTCGGAGCGGCGATCTTCGCCGAGCATCTACGGGTGACTCCGGAAGCGCTCGTGGGCGAGGTGGCCGGCCTGATCGCGATGGTGGCGGGCATCGTCATCCTCGGCCGATCCCGGTTCCTGGCCAAGCCCACGCACCGCCGTCCCCAGTAGGCGGTGCCATCGCCGCGGTGAGGCGTCATGGGGTGAAGCGGTAGCCCATGCCCGGCTCAGTGATCAGGTGGACCGGGTGAGCGGGGTCGCGTTCGAACTTCTTGCGCAACTGGGCCATGTACTGGCGCAGGTAATGGGTCTCCTTGGCGTACTGGCTGCCCCATACCTCGGTCAGCAGGTAGCGCTGGGGGATGAGCTTGCCCGGGTTGCGCAGCAGGATCTCCAGGATGTGCCACTCGGTGGGGGTCAGCCGCAGGCCGCCCGAGATCGTCTTGCGGACCAGATCGACCGTGTGGTCGCCGAGCTGGATGCTGGCCAGCTCGGCCTCGTGGATGGCGGCGCGGCGGGAGACGGCGCGGATGCGGGCGAGGAACTCGTCGATGCCGAACGGCTTGGTCACGTAGTCGTCGGCGCCGGCGTCCAGGGCGTCGATCTTGTCCTGGCTTCCGGCCCGGCCGGACAGCACGACGATCGGGATGGTGGTCCAGCCGCGCAGGCCGTGGATGACGTCGACGCCGTCGATGTCGGGCAGACCGAGATCGAGCACGACGAGGTCGGGATGCCATTCGGCGGCTTCGCGCAGCGCGGAGGAGCCGTCCGCGGCGACGGCGACCTCGTAGTGGCGGGCGGCCAGGTTGATGCGCAGCGCGCGCAGGATCTGCGGTTCGTCGTCGACGACGAGGATCTTGGTCATGCTGTCACCGCCTGGGATGAGATGGGCATCTTGACGGTCATGGTGAGACCTCCCCCTGGTGTCTCCTCGGGTACGAGCGTGCCGCCCATGGCCTCGGTCAGCCCGCGGGAGAGCGCGAGCCCGAGACCGACGCCGGTGCCGTTGTCGCGGTCGCCGAGCCGCTGGAACGGCTGGAAGACGCGGTCGCGGGCCTCGGGCGGGATGCCGGGGCCGCGGTCGATCACGCGGATCTCGACCTGGTCGTCGTGCCAGCTGGCCGCGATGAGCACCTTCTGGCCGACGGGGTTGTAGCGGACGGCGTTGGCCATCAGGTTCACCAGGACGCGCTCCAGCAGCGCGGGATCCGCGACGATCTCGGGCAGGTCGATGGAGATGTCGCCCTCGACGCGGTCGCGCAGCGATCCGAGGTCGTCGACCGCCCGCGGCACGACCTCGTCCAGAGCGACGGGCTGAAGTGACAGACCGAGCACTCCGGCCTGCAGCCGGCTCATGTCGAGCAGGTTCTCCACCAGCCGGTCGAGCCGGGCCAGTGATTCGTGGGCGGTGTCGAGCAGTTCGTCGTGATCCTGGGGAGACCAGTCGATGTCGGAGCTGCGCAGGCTCTCCACAGCCGCCTTGGCAGCTGCCAGCGGAGTGCGCAGGTCGTGGCTGACGGCGGCCAGCAGGGCGGTGCGCATCTTGTCGGCCTCGGCCAGGGGTTTGGCCTGCTCGGCCTCCTCCTCCAAGCGTTCCTGCCGCAGTGCGACGGCGGCTTCGGCGGCGAACGCCTCCAGCACGCGCCGGTCGCTGGCGTCCAGCAGCCGGCCACGTGCGGCGAGCACCAGCCGGTCGTCGATCTGCACGTCGGTGTCGGCGGTCGCGGGGGCCGTGCACGGGATGGCTCCGGTGGTGGCGATGATGCGCCAGGCTCCGGGCTCGGACTGGTCGTCCGGGGTGGGCTCGCCGATGCGTTCGAGCAGGGTGACCGAGTCCAGAGCGAACGTCTCGCGCAGGCGGCCGAGCAGCGACGGCAGCGCGGCCTCGCCGCGGAGCACGTGCCCGGCCAGCGTGGACAGCGCCTCGGCGTCCGCGCGGGCGCGGGCTGCTTCTCTGGTACGGCGGGCCGCCAGGTCGACGATCGTGCTGACCGCGGCGGCGACCAGCACGAAGACGATCAGGGCGAGCAGGTTCTCCGGGTCGGCGATCGTGACATGCCCGACCGGTGGGGTGAAGTACCAGTTGATCAGCATGGACCCGCCGACGGCGGCGGTGAAGGCGGGCCAGGTGCCGCCGACGAGGGCGACGCCGACGACCAGGCAGAGGAAGAGCAGGATCTCGCTGGGCAGCGAGAGCACGTCGCGGAAGGGCAGCAGGGCGGCGGTCAGCAGCGGCAGGCCGGCGACGGCGACGGCCCAGCCGATGATGCGGCGCTTGCGGTCCAGCGCCGCGCGGGAGCGGTCCGGCCGGCGGCGGCCCTTCTTCACCTCCTCGTGGGTGACGAGGTGGACGTCGATGGACCCGGACAGGGCCGTGGTCTCCACGCCGACGCCGCGGGAGAAGATCTGGGCGAAGCGGCCGCGCCGCGAGGCGCCGAGGACGAGCTGGGTGGCGTTCACGCCGCGGGCGAAGTCGAGCAGGGCTCGCGGGATGTCGTCGCCGACGACCTGGTGGTAGCTGCCGCCCATGCTCTCGACCAGCGTGCGCTGGCGGGCCAGGTTGGCCGGGTCGCCGCCGGCCAGACCGTCGGAGCTGGTGACATGGACGGCCAGCAGGTCGGCACCCTTGGTGCGCGCGGCGATGCGGGCGGCCCGGCGTACCAGCGTGTCGCCTTCCGGACCGCCGGTGAGCGCGACCACCACGCGTTCGCGGGTCTCCCAGGTGGTGGCGATGCCGTGCTCGGCGCGGTAGCGGTCGAGCTGCTCATCGACCTTTCCCGCGACCCACAGCAGCGCCAGCTCCCGGAGAGCGGTCAGGTTGCCGACGCGGAAGTAGTTCGACAGCGCCGCGTCGACCTTCTCGGGCGCGTACACGTTGCCGTGGGCCATGCGGCGGCGCAGGGCCTCCGGCGCCATGTCGACCAGCTCGACCTGGTTCGCCCGCCGGACCACCTCGTCGGGTACGGTCTCGCGCTGCGGGATGCCGGTGATCTCGTGAACGACGTCGTTGACCGACTCCAGATGCTGGATGTTGACCGTGGAGACGACGTCGATGCCGGCGTCGAGGATCTCGTCGATGTCCTGCCAGCGCTTGGCGTTCCTGGAGCCAGGCACGTTGGTGTGAGCCAGCTCGTCGATCAACGCCACCTTCGGCTTACGCTCGATGACGGCGTCCACGTCCAGCTCGGTGAAGGTCGCCCCGCGATGGACCAGCGTCCTGCGCGGGATCACCTCCATGCCCTCCAGCAGGGCGGCGGTGCGGTGGCGGCCATGGGTCTCGACGAACCCCACGACCACGTCCCGGCCGCGCTCCAGCCCGCGACGCCCCTCGCCGAGCATCGCGTACGTCTTGCCCACCCCGGGCGCCGCGCCCAAGTAGACCCTCAGTCGCCCCCGCATGTCACCTCCCGTCGAGTGCGAGGTTGAGTGCGAGCACGTTGACGGCTGGTTCGCCCATGAAGCCGAGCGCCCGGCCGGTGGTGTGCTCGGCGATCAGCGCCTTGACCCGATCCAGCGGCACACCCCGCTCCTTGGCCACGCGGGGGGCCTGGAGTTCGGCGTACGCGACGGAGATGTGCGGGTCCAGGCCCGAGCCGCTCGCTGCGACGGCGTCGGCGGGCACAGGGACCTCGGTCACGTTCCCGCGCACGGGCACGGTCCGGCCCGCCGCGTAGTCCTCGCCCGGCTTGGCGCACTCCACCTTCAGCCCATCGTAGGCGGTGACGAACGGGACGGCGGGGCAGGCCTGGTTGACGCTGACCGCCCGGCCGGGGAAGACCTTCAACACCGCGCCCACCCCCTCGGGGGTGCAGAACGGGCGGGCGCCGCTGACGCCCTCCAGGTCGCCGACCGCCTTGGAACGGGCGCACACCTGAGTGAGCAGTGACTGCTTGCCCTCATCCGGATTGCCCTCCTCGTCTTTGGCACCGGGCACCGGCAGCACGTCGACCACGTCCTCGGGGCCCAGGTTACTGGCTGCCGTGGAGGTGAGGTCGTAGCCGTCGCCGGCGGCCGACGGGCGGGACTGGAAGTACTTCCTGACCGGGCTGCCGTCGGCGCCGGTGAAGGACTGGCCGATGATCGCGCTGCCGACCACCTTGCCGCCCTTCTCGATCGGCGAGCCGTTGGCTCTGCCGTTGAACAGCGTCTGGGCCACGCCGGTGGCGACCAGGGGATAGATGATGCCGGTGACCACCGTGAGCACGAGCAGCGCGCGGAGCGCGGCGACGTGCCGGCGGATCCAGCTGGGCATGCGGTGCATTTATGACATCCCCGGAAGGAACTGAATCAGCAGGTCGATGAGCTTGATACCGATGAACGGGACGATGATCCCGCCCAGGCCGTAGACGTAGAGGTTGCGGGAGAGCAGCTTGGCGACGCTGGAGGGCCGATACCTGACACCGCGCAGGGCGAGCGGGATCAGCGCGATGATGACCAGAGCGTTGAAGATGACGGCGGACAGGATGGCCGATTGCGGGCTGGCCAGCCGCATGATGTTCAGCGTGTCGAGGCCCGGATACACGGCCGCGAACATCGCCGGGATGATCGCGAAGTACTTGGCGATGTCGTTGGCGATGGAGAACGTGGTCAGCGCGCCGCGGGTGATGAGCAGTTGCTTGCCGATCTCGACGATCTCGATGAGCTTGGTCGGGTTGGAGTCGAGGTCGACCATGTTGCCGGCCTCCTTGGCGGCGCTGGTGCCGGTGTTCATAGCGACGCCGACGTCCGACTGTGCCAGGGCGGGGGCGTCGTTGGTGCCGTCGCCGGTCATCGCGACCAGCCGTCCGCCTTCCTGCTCCTTCTTGATCAGGGCGAGCTTGTCCTCGGGGGTCGCCTCGGCCAGGAAGTCGTCCACTCCGGCCTCGTCGGCGATGGCCTTGGCGGTCAACGGGTTGTCTCCGGTGATCATTACGGTACGGATGCCCATCCGGCGCATCTCGTCGAAGCGCTCCCGCATGCCCTCCTTGACCACGTCCTTCAGGTGGATCACCCCCAGTACGCGGGCCTTCTCCGCGACGACCAGAGGGGTGCCGCCGGAGCCGGAGATGCCGTCCACGATGTGGCCGACCTGGTCGGTGGGGTGCCCGCCCTGATCGCGTACCCACTTCATGACCGCCGTGGCCGCGCCCTTGCGCACCTCCCGGCCGTCCAGGTTGACCCCGGACATGCGGGTCTGGGCGGTGAACGGTACCCACTCGGCGTGCGCCAGCTCGCCCGGCCGGCGTTCGCGCAGCCCGTAGGCCTTCTTGGCGAACACGACGATCGAGCGGCCCTCGGGCGTTTCGTCGGCCAGGCTGGACAGCTGCGCCGCCTCGGCCAGCTCCTTCTCGCTCACTCCAGGCACGGGGACGAACTCGGCCGCCTGCCGGTTGCCCAGGGTGATCGTGCCGGTCTTGTCCAGCAGCAGCGTGGACACATCCCCCGCCGCCTCCACCGCACGGCCCGACATGGCCAGCACGTTGCGCTGGACGAGACGGTCCATGCCGGCTATGCCGATGGCCGACAGCAGGGCACCGATCGTGGTCGGGATGAGGCAGACGACGAGTGACACCAGCACGATCCCGGTGACTCCGTCGGAGGTGAGTGCCAGAGAGTCCGGAACGCCCGGGTTGATGGACTTGGAGAAGATCGCCAGGGGCTGCATCGTGGCGGTGGCGACCAGGAAGATGATCGTCAGCGCCGCGAGCAGGATGTTGAGGGCGATCTCGTTCGGCGTCTTCTGCCGGTTCGCGCCCTCGACCAGGGCGATCATGCGATCCACGAAGCTCTCGCCGGGCTTCTGCGTGATCTGGACGATGATCCGGTCGGACAGCACCTTGGTGCCGCCGGTGACCGCGGAGCGGTCGCCTCCCGATTCGCGGATGACGGGCGCGGACTCGCCGGTGATGGCGGACTCGTCCACGGATGCGATGCCTTCGATGACGTCGCCGTCACCTGGGATGATCTCTCCGGCCTCGACGATCACGTGGTCGCCCTGCTGGAGCTCGGACGCGCCGATCACGTCCCACTTGCTGTGGTCGTCGCGGTTCTTGAGGCGGCGGGCGGTGGTGTCGCGCTTGGCCGCACGCAGGGTGGCGGCCTGGGCCTTGCCACGGCCCTCCGCGACGGCTTCGGCCAGGTTGGCGAAGACCACGGTCAGCCAGAGCCACACCACGATGGCCCAGGCGAAGATCGACGGGTCGAGGATCGCGAGCACGGTGGTGAAGACCGCGCCGATCTCGACGATGAACATGACCGGGTTGCGCCACATGTTCACCGGGTTGAGCTTCGTCAGGGCGTCCGGCAGCGACTTGATCATCTGCTTGGGGTCGAGCAGGCCGCCGCCGACCTTCCCGCCCTTCGGGGCGGGGGAGCGGCCCGGCGCGTGCGATGTCTGCGTGGACATGTTCTAGCGAAGTCCTTCTGCGAGGGGGCCGAGTGCCAGCGCCGGGAGGAAGGTGAGGGCGACCAGGATGATCGTCACGCCGACGACCAGGCCGACGAACTGCGGCCGGTAGGTCGGGAGAGTGCCGGCGGAGGTGGGCACGGGCGCCTGCTGGGCCAGCGAGCCGGCCAGTGCCAGCGCGAGCACGATCGGCAGGAAACGGCCGAAGGCCATGCACAGGCCGAGCGTGGTGTTGTGGAACGGCGTGTTCACGCTGACGCCGGCGAAGGCCGAGCCGTTGTTGTTGGACGCCGAGGTGTAGGCGTACAGGATCTCCGAAAGGCCGTGCGGGCCGCTGTTCAGCATGGCCGATCGGCCGGTCTCCGTGGCCATCGCCACGGCCGTGCCGACCAGCACCAGCACCGGCGTGACCAGGAAGTACAGCGAGGCCAGCTTGATCTCCCGGGCGCCGATCCTCTTGCCCAGGTACTCGGGGGTGCGGCCGACCATCAGGCCGGCCACGAACACCGTGATCACGGCCAGGATCAGGATGCCGTACAGGCCCGCGCCGACCCCGCCGGGCGCCACCTCGCCCAGCAGCATGTTGAAGATCAGCATGCCGCCGCCGACGGCGGTGTAGGAGTCGTGGAAGGAGTTCACGGAGCCGGTGCTCGTGAGGGTGGTGGCGGTGGCGAACATGCCGGAGTTCGAGGTGCCGAAGCGCACGTCGCGGCCCTCCATCGCCGCCCCGACGGCCTGCGGCACGGTGCCGCTCGCGGACAGCTCGGCCCACTGGGTGACGCCGATGCTGATGATCGCGATGATCGCCATCACGCTCACGATGGCGTAGCCCTGCCGGTTGTCGCCCACCATGCGGCCGAACGTGCGTGGCAGGCAGGAGGCGATGACCAGCAGCAGGAAGATGGTCAGCCAGTTCGTCCACGAGGTGGGGTTCTCGAACGGGTGGGCCGAGTTGACGTTGAAGATGCCGCCGCCGTTCGTGCCCAGGTCCTTGATGGCCTCCTGGGAGGCGGCCGCGGCCGGGGTGAAGGTCTGCCGGCCGCCGGTCAGCGTCGTCCACGTGCTGTGGTCGGCGAAGGTCTGGATCGCGCCGCCGGCCACCAGCACCAGCGCGGCCACGAAGGCGATGGGCAGCAGGATGCGGATGGTGCCGCGGACCAGGTCCACCCAGAAGTTGCCCAGCGTGTCGGTCTTGCTGCGGGCGAACCCGCGTACGAGGGCGATGGCCACCGCCATGCCGACCGCCGCGGAGACGAAGTTCTGCACGGCCAGGCCCGCGGTCTGCACCACGTGACCCATGGCGGACTCGCCGGAGTAGGCCTGCCAGTTGGTGTTCGTGACGAAGCTGACCGCGGTGTTCCAGGCCAGAGCCGGCTCCACCGCCTTCATCCCCAGGGACAGGAACAGGTGGTTCTGCAGCCGCTGCAGGCCGTACAGGAACAGGATCGACAGCACCGAGAACGCCAGCACGCCGCGCGCGTAGACGCCCCAGCGCTGCTCGCTGTCGGGCTGGACGCCGAGCAGCCGGTAGATCCAGCGCTCCACCAGGTTGTGCCTGGCTCCGGTGTAGACGCGGTACATGTAGTCGCCCAGCGGCTTGTAGCAGAGGGCGAGGGCGAGCAGGAGGGAGGCGATGAACAGGATCCCGGCGAGGGTCGATGACATCAGAACTGCTCCGGGAAGAGCAGGGCCGCGACCATGAAGATCACCAAGCCGGCCACCACGACGAGACCCGCGGCATTGACGGCACTCACAGGTTCTCCTTCGTCGGCCATGTGAGTGCAGCACTGCTGCGTCCGATGGTTCGCTCGCTGCACTCGCTCACAGCCGCTCCACCGACTTGACGACCAACCCCAGGATCGCGAAGACCGCGATCGTCAGGGCGACGAAGAGGACGTCAGCCATCCCCACTCCTCAACCTGGACATGTTGTTTCGGCCGCGCCTTGTGCCGGGCGGCTCCAAGGCAAGCAAATCTCGGGATTTGCGGCGTTTTGCCGTTCTTGACGGCTTTCATACGGCCAAAGCCGAAATATTGACGTCATCCCTACGGGGCACCGCCAGAGACGGGCGTCAGGCTTCCTGGTCGCCGACACGGTGGCGGGCGGAGTGACGTGGATGGCGTTGTGGCGGGTCCGCTCACTGGCGCATCGATGGGCGGCCGGTCGCAGCCAGCCAATTTATACGTTTTCTTGACGCCCTCTCGCGGCCGATGACCTTTCTGGGCTGAGTAGTGTGCGATGCGGCTAAATGCGGTCTTTACGGAGAGGTGACCGTTATGGTGCTGGCGAAACGGCCGGCAGCTACGGAAGGGACTGTGCGCTCCTGGCTGTTGGAGGGGCTGCAGACCGACCGCAAGCAGATCGAGCACGGTCCCCATGTGAAGCACCCGTGGTGGCGGGTGATGTGCCTGACCGGTGTGGACTACTTCTCCACGCTGGGCTACCAGCCCGGCATCGCCGCACTGGCGGCGGGCCTGCTGTCGCCGCTGGCCACCTTGTTCCTGGTGGCGCTCACGCTGCTGGGCGCGCTGCCGGTCTACCGGCGGGTGGCGGCCGAGAGCCCGTACGGGCAGGGCTCGATCGCGATGCTGGAGAAGCTCGCGCCGCAGTGGTGGGGCAAGATCTTCGTACTGGCGCTGCTCGGCTTCGCCGCCACCGACTTCGTGATCACGATGACGTTGTCGGCGGCGGACGCGACCGCCCACATCCTGGAGAACCCGTTCGTGCCGGACTTCCTGGCCGGACAGCAGGTGATCGTGACCCTGGTGCTGCTGGCGGCACTGGGCGGCGTCTTCCTGATGGGCTTCACCGAGGCCATCGGCATCGCCACGCTGCTGGTCTTCGTCTACCTCGGGTTGAACGCCGTCGTCGTCACCATCGCGATCGCGCACGTGCTCGAGGCCCCGCAGGTGGTGGTGGACTGGCAGCACGCGCTGAGCCTGGACTACTCCAGCCCGCTGGCCATGGTCGGGCTGTCGCTGCTGGTCATGCCGAAGCTGGCGCTGGGCATGTCGGGGTTCGAGACCGGCGTCGCGGTGATGCCCGTGGTCAAGGGCGACATCCCGCAGCGGGTCAGAGGCACCAAGCGGCTGCTGACCGTCGCCGCGCTGGTCATGAGCGTCTTCCTGGTCTTCTCGAGCTTCGTCACCACGGTGCTGATCCCGCATCAGGAGTTCGAGGAGGGCGGCAAGGCGAACGGCCGAGCGCTGGCCTACCTCGCGCACAGCTTCCTGGGCGACTGGTTCGGCACCGCCTACGACATCTCCACGATCGCCATCCTGTGGTTCGCCGGGGCGTCGGCGATGGCCGGGCTGATCAACCTGGTCCCGCGGTATCTGCCCCGGTACGGCATGGCGCCGGAGTGGACGGGTGCGGTGCGGCCCCTGGTGCTGGTGTTCTCGGCGATCGCGTTCGGCATCACGATCATCTTCGACGCCGATGTGGACGCCCAGGGCGGCGCGTACGCCACCGGCGTGCTGGTGCTCATGCTGTCGGCGGCGGTGGCGGTGACGCTGTCGGCGTGGAAGAAGCGTCAGCAGGTGGCGACGGCCGCATTCGCACTGATCTCGGCGGTGCTGGGCTACACCCTGGTGGACAACGTGATCGAGCGGCCGGACGGCGTCAAGATCGCCTCGTTCTTCATCGCGGCGATCATCGTCACTTCCCTGATCTCCCGTGCCACCCGCTCGACCGAGCTGCGGGTCACCGAGGTCCACCTGGATCCGCTCGCCGAGGAGTTCGTGAACGAGGCCTGCGGCGAGATCCACGTGATCGCCAACGAGCCGAACGTCCGGGACCAGGCCGAGTACAACGACAAGCTCCGCGAGACCTGGCAGACCCACCGGCTGCGCAGCTCGGAGCCGGTGCTGTTCGTGGAGGTGTCCGTGCCCGACGCCTCGGAGTTCGAGACCGAGCTGCGCGTCAAGGGCGAGGAGCGGTACGGCCACAAGATCCTGACCATCGAGAGCTCGGCCGTGCCCAACACGCTGGCCGCACTGCTGCTCTACATGCGGGACCGGACCGCGGGCGTACCGCACATCTACTTCCACTGGGCCGAGGGCAACCCGGTCGTGGCCATGCTGCGTTACCTGGTCTTCGGCGGTGGCGACGTCCCGCCCCTGACCAGGGAGGTGCTGCGCCAGGCGGAGCCGGACCCGGAACGCCGGCCGCACGTCCACGTCGGCTGACAGCCGCCGGGGGTCGGCGCCGTCCAGGAACTCCTCGGCTTTCCTGCGATCCTCCGCCTTGGCCTGCTCCCTAGCCTGCTGGACCAGGTCGGGGATGGTCTCGGCGCGCCGTGCCGGCTCCATGCGCATGGCGCGCGGGTCGAGGCACAGGTCCGTGACGCCCGACAGCTAGCCTTCCATGAGTCGGGCCAGGCGGTCCCATGCCGGGGACGAGGCCCCGGGCTGGGATTGCGCGGCCAATCGCGCGACGGTCGGGTTGTGGATGGGGCGGCACTCGGATCGGCTGTGGTGCCTGGTGAACCAGTCCCGGGTACGGTCCGCGAGGGCGGGGAGGCGGGGATCGTCCGGCGGCCAGTCGTAGGCGGCGTCGTGTTCGAGGTAGAGGGCGCGGAACTCGGGATCGGTCATGAGCTCGCGCTTTTCGGCGATCCACAGGCCGGCATCCTCGGGTGAGGCTGTTTGCATGAGGATCCAGCCGTCCCGTTCCAGGTGGATCTGGCGCTCGCTGGCACCGAGTCCGCGCAGATCGTCGAGATAGTCGGCGACTTCCGGGGAGACGAAGAGCCGGTCGCCGCCGCGCAGCTGGGCGAGTTGATCGCGGGTTCGCCGCAGCTGCGCGATGCGGTCCTGGAGGTTCTGGTCGACCTCGGCGATGGCTTCCGTGAGCGTGTCCGGATCGGCGTCAAGGAGGTCCTTGATGCGGGCCAGTGGCACGCCCGCATGGGCCAGGGTCCTGATCTTGACGAGGTCGATGGCGTCTTCGGCGGTGTAGCGCCGGTAGCCGGACGAGTCGCGGTCCGGCTCGGCGAGCAGGCCGCGCTCGTGATAGTGGCGGATGGCCTTGATGGTCACTCCGGCGTACTCCGCGAGCTGGCCAATCGTGAGCATGCGGGACATCCTTCCACTCGACGGTCAGGCCCTCCGAGTCAGGCGGCCGCCACCGTTGCGGAAGCGCGCCTGGCCGTCACGGACGTCGTGGTAGGAGACGAGCAGCAGCCGCAGGTACCCGTCGAACATCTCCAGTGGGTAGCCGACGGGGGCGAACAAGCCCGGTCGGATCGGCACGTAGCGCTGTGGCGGGGCGGAGGTCATGCCGCCGGCGAACTCGGTGAAGATCCGCTCCTGCGACTCGTCCGCCGGTTCGTAGGTCGTCCGCTCCTCGAGCTGGCCTTCGACGATGCTGACGTCGATGCGGAGCTGGTTGGAGCGGTAGGTGCCCACGTAGGGAGTCAGGTCGACGTCCTGCTCCAGTTCGGCGACCAGCTTGGAGATCTGCACACCGAGGTGCTCGCGCAGCAGCCATTGCAGGAGCTGGTCCTGCAGCATGATCGCCCCCGGGTTGTTGCCGTAGGCGGCGAACACCAGGTCGTGCTCGGGCAGGACGCACAGGAGGGAGACGCCACCGGGCGAAGCGCCCGACATGGCCAGGACCGTCGTGTCACCGAACCGGTACAGCACCCAGCCCAGGCCGATCGGCGGGGTGTTCGGGCTCTCCATGTCGTAGGAGACCTGCTGCATCAGGGCGGTCGACTCGGCCGACAGGACGCGCGTACCGGAGGGGGAGACACCGCCGGCAAGGTGGGTGCGTCCGAAGGCGAGCAGGTCGGCGATGCTGCCGATCGGCGTGCCGCCGGCCGGTCCCCAGGTGTCGGGCAGTGTGAACATGTTCGTGGGCTTGGCCGTCATGGTCTCGGGGTCCAGGAAGTGGCCGACCGCCGTGCTGCGCAGGATGGCCCGCTCGGCCGAGGTGCTGGAGTCCTTCATGCCGACGGGTGCGTAGACGTCGCGCTCGAGCAGTTCGGGGAAGGGTAGGCCGGTCACCACTTCCAGCAGGCGACCCGCGACGATCATGCCGCCGTTGGAGTAGCTGAGCTGCTCACCGGGTTCGAACAGGGTGCCGCAGCTGCTCGCGAGGCCGGTGACGTAGTTCTTCAGGGCGTCACGACCCTTGGCGTCGGGGAAGTACAGGTCCGCGTCGATGCCGTTGGTGTGGGAGATCAGGTGCCGGACCAGGATCCTGTCCGCCGCCCCCGGTACGGCCAGGGCGAGTTCGGGAAGGTACTTCACCACAGGGGTGTCGAGGTCCAGCACTCCACGGTCGACCTGCTGCAGGACCAGCGTGGTGGTCAGGACCTTGGTGACGGAGCCGAAGAGGAATCCGGTGTCTTCGCGCATCGGTGCGCCGGTGGCGACGTTCGCGGTGCCGTGGGCGACGACGATCTCCTCGCCGGCGTGGTGGACACCGGCGACGAACCCGGGGACGTTGTTGGCCTCGCAGTAGGCGGCGGCCTGCTCGCGGATCTGGGCTTCGACGGTGTGCAGTGCGTTGTTGTCCATGCAGAGCATCGTCGAACCCTGCCCCTGGGGCAAGGTCAAGCCCGGAGGACGGAAAATCGGCGAGCTCAGGTGATCGCAGAGCGTGGTGGCGTGGATAGGCCGGAGCGTGGTCGAGGTCGTCCGCCGGACTGACCTCGACCTGCACAATGGTCGCCACGGACGAGAACATCGCTAACGAAGCGTGGTGGAGGCGGCAGGCCGCCGCACAAGCGGAATGGTGGAAGAAACGGTCGACAGGACATCAGGAGGAGACCCTCCGGCAGAACAACCTGATGTACGGCGGCTTGATCGGTGTCGGAGTCGTCTTGGTGCAGCCGTTCCTGACCCCGGGAGGCGCTTCCCTTGATCTGTCCGCCAAGATCTGCGTGATCGCTTTCTCCTTGGCCATCTGCTCTCATCATGTTGAACCGGCATGAAACCTATCGTCGGCGCATGACGAGCTCCGTTGTCGTGCTGATGGCGCAGCAGGCCGCACTCGGACTCGGGTACGTCGGGGTGGTCGCCGGTTTCTGGCACATCATGACGATCGCCGGGATCGCGATCCTGGTTGGCACGATCTTGGGGGTGGCCGTTCAGACCGCGGGTTATGTACGGGTGGAGGAAGACGACGCCCAAGCCACACCGGGTGCGGAGCAGCCACCCCAGCTACAGATCCGCTGACGTCCACGGCCGGACTGAGATCGTCCGCCGAATCACGACGCAGTCGAGCCCACCGCCCCAGCCGCCATCAAGCCCACCGCCCTCAA
Organism: Nonomuraea sp. NPDC050786; assembly: GCF_040654115.1. Lineage (NCBI taxonomy): Bacteria > Bacillati > Actinomycetota > Actinomycetes > Streptosporangiales > Streptosporangiaceae > Nonomuraea > Nonomuraea sp. NPDC050786. The sequence continues at coordinate 24,002 of NZ_JBFAHJ010000056.1, read as the reverse complement.
CCCACGCCGCCCCACCCAGCCCAACCGGAGCCAGGCCGACGGGATCCCAAGCGCAAAGGATCACGCACCCTACGGAACCCTCACGTACGAGACCATGTCAGCGGCCACGTCAGGACGGCAACGGCCCGGTATCAGAGCGGTCGGCGATGGTGGATGCCATGAACGGTTCAGCAACGTCCGTTCACCCGACTTGAAGGAGTGCACCACCATGTCGATCACCCTGACCGACCAGGACAAGCTCACCCTGCGGATCGCCGGATGGGGCGCGGTCAGAGCTGGGTGAGGCCGCGCCCGTGGTCGACGGCGTACGCGGTGAAGACTTCCGTCGGTGTCCCTCCGGTGTGCAGGAAGCGCTGGTCGAGGATGGCCGCGAGGTCTTTCAGGGCGCCGGCGAGCAGATCGCCGGTCAGACGAACGTCCGGCCGCTGCGCCGCCTTTCCGCGCTCGGCAAGGTCATCGGCGTAGCCGATCGTGGCCGCCAGGGACGAGTGGTCCTCCCCATCATGGAAGTAGTAGGCCTCGGCATATTGGGTGAAGTCGATCCGCACACGCGCAACCTCGGTGGCCAGACTTTCCAGCAGTGTGGCACCCAGGGCGGAGTCGAGCTGCTGCACGGACGCGTCTGCGCGTTGGAGAAGCGCCAACCGGACCGCCAGGACCCTACGGCGGGCCAGCGCCGGATAGATCTCGAGCACCCAGGTGACCGTGGCCGTCAGGAGGACGAAACCGACGAGAGCTTCCAGAGGCGAGACCAGACGAAGCCAGCCCTCGGCGGGCGCGATGTCCCCCAGCCCAAGGGTGGCGACGGTGACGAGCGAGAGGTAGACGGAGTCGAGCAGCGCGGGCTGCTGCGCCGCCTTAGAACCAGGCACAAAGGTAAACGATTCCGGCATGTGGGGCCAGTACACGATGGCCCAACCCAGGATGATGAAGGCGGCCCACGTGCCGACCACCGTCACCATGGCGAGCGGCCCCACGAGCCCCACCACGCGCCTGCGCGCCCGGACATGCTGAGCCAGTCGCCACAACGCCATCATGACGAACCGGCTCAGACCGCCGTGACGGGTGGGATGCCAGAGCGTATGGAACAAATCCCGCAGAGCAGCCAGGATCACCCCGGCCCCCACCAGCGAGACCAACCAATCCATGTACGTCTCCCGCGAGCCCCTCCGTGAACTGGCCAGGGCACCTCAGGCGGCGAGGGCCGCAGCTCCTGCCGCCCGAGTTGACCCTGTTCTCGCAGCCTAAGCCGAAGAACAGCGCCTCAGAGCGCCGAATCGCCGCACTCCCAAGCCGGCGACCGGCGGAGTCGCCAGCGCCATCGCCCGCATCACCGAACAGCCTGGCTGGTACGCGGGTCGGCCGGGCACAACAAGGCTCTCGGCCGGCCGACGACTGGCCACAACGGCGTACCGTGCACGGTCGGATGGCCGGTGCCGAGGTCACAGCGTCGGCACCCACGGCAACGGCCAGAGCCGGAAAACGCGATCATGATGGTCAACAAGCTGTTTGACTGAGCCCGCTGCAGTGAAACGCCCTGAAGCTTGATCGCTCCAGGGCGTTTCGATGGTGGGGCTACCAGGACTTGAACCTGGGACCTCTTCCTTATCAGGACCATCCCGACCGTGATCAGAAGTCCGCAACCCGGCCCTGAACAGTGCTGAACAGGCGTGGACGTGTGCGGTTGCGTGCCTCTGTTGCAGTCACTCGTTGCAGTACGTGTGCGCCGAGATTCCCTCACTGCCCGAAGGAAAACCGGAGCTGAGCATTGATCAGAAAGTTGAGCCGGTAACGCAGACGGCCGATCACGGCCTGTTCCGGAGCTTCCGCAGGTGTCAGCAGTGTCCAGCGCAATGAGCACCCGCCATCCTCGGTCGGCCGGATGTCGAACCGGATCTCATCATCGGGCCTTTCCGGCCACAGCGACGACCAGACCACGAGCTCCGGCTCCACCGCCCGGAGGATGCGTGGCTTGACTTCATCGGGGTTCAGGTCCAGCCACTGCCGTTCGCCGGGTCGCCAAGGGTCGGTCAGGCTCTCCCACACAATGTGAGGGGGCGGCGGCTGCCTACGCTCTCGCGAACCCAATTCGATCATTTCCGCAGATTAGAAGGCGGCCGCCACATGGTCGTTGTCCACCAGTTTGGAAGATTTCGGTACGTGATCTCTGGACCTGCTGCGGCGCAGGTCAGCGTGACAGTCATCCTGTCCGCGCTTCCCCGTGACTCCCCCTCGTTGACCGCCCTGACGGGCACGCAACGGGCACGACCTCGGCCGTCGACAGAAGTCAGCTTCAGGGCTTTGAGAGGATGGCCAAACATCCCGCCGACAGGACAGACTTGAAGCCATGACCCGGCACGGCATCGACTACGGCAGGCTTAAGGTCACCTCCCGACAGCAGATCGCCCACCTGCGCGCTCGACGCGCCCATGAACGTAAATGGCGCGACGTGCGCCAATTTGCCCGCCTCTATCGGCAGGTACGGCTCGCCGCGATCTTGATCGGCATCACCGCGACGATTGTCGTAGCACTCCTGCGTACATGGGACGTCCTGCCGCCGCTTCCATAAGAGGCCACCTGCGCTCCCTTTACTCGCGCACGGCACCCCGCGGTTCAAGCAGTCGATACGCAGGCGGCCACGATCAGGAGGTGGAGTCCTCGGCGATCAGCCACACTTCTCGGTGGGCGGCCGCCGGCAGGCGATCGTAAGTGCTGTATCAACTGGCGACGGTTTTACAGCGGGTCGACGTTCCTAACAGCATCAGGCCACCGACCTCCGGGTACGGCTCTCGCCTCTCCTCATACCAGGGGAGATCATCACGCGTATATCCCGCGAGGCAGAGCCAGCCACGATCCCTCGGAGCCAGGCTAATGGCCCGGCGGCCACCCTGGCCCTAGCCTCAGCTCATCACGGCAGCTTGGTCGACCAACTACTTGACAACAAGATCGAGATTGCGGAGCAGACCGGCCAGCCCAACCGGAAGATCAGCCATGGATCAGCCGCGACTGATCCAGGTCGGGGGTTGGCCGATGATGTCAAAAGGAGTTTTGACACGCTGGGCTAATGCCCCTCAAGCCTACATTAAGATAATGCCCTTCAATTCAGCCAGAGTTTCGATTCGATAGGTAGCCTGCGCGAAGTCATGTGATTTTGTGAAGTCGTTGTAGACAACAGCACAGTCAATACCGGCCGCCACGGCTGAGTTCAGTCCCCTGGATGAATCCTCAACGACCAGTGTCTCTTCTTTGGTGGCTCCGAAGCGCTTCACGCCCGTCAGGTATGGTTCCGGATGCGGCTTGGCGAGTTGGCAGTCTTCACGAACAACGACGAAATCCATGAATTGCTTGATCTGGCGCTTTTCGTGGATGAGTTCGAAATCCGCACGTTTGGCAGTAGTCACGATGGCCATACGGACGTATTTTGACAGTTCGGCCAGAACTTCAACGACGCCTTCGATCTCAATGGCTTCTGTTCTTAGATATTCTTGATAATAATCATCACGGACCTGACGCTGCCTGATGATGGTCTGTTCATCAATACCGGCCGCCCTGGCTTGGGCCCATATACCCAAGCCCTGGCTCATTTCACGGAGGTATTGATCCTTGTCCAAAGTCAAGCCAATGTCCGCCAGGGCGCGTTCCCCGGCTTTGTAATACCAGAATTCGGTGTCCACCAGAACGCCATCATGATCGAAGAGCATGTACTTCTTCACTGTCTCGGTCCTTTCCGGCAGCCGCGGCGACCAAGTGCATCATCACGAATGACACAATTTGCAGAGCGAGGAGCGTTCTTCGCGTGCAGACTACCCCGAAGTGGATGCATGGGCTGACGGTCACGGTCGGCGTTCACGGCGTGGTCTTGGCGGTTGTTCACCACAGCCCTGATTGCTGGCGTCAGCCGTGTTCTCGCACGTAGCTAACCCGCCGTATCAGCGGGTTGACGGCGTGGAGGGTGCGGGCGGAGATGCTGACGGTGCCGGTCCAGGCGGCGTGTTCGTGGGAGCAGGAGATCGTTATCGGCCGGAGGAGCATGACCGGGTAGGCGTCGGCGATGCTCTGACGGATCAGCATGGCGATGATGGTGTCGGTGCTGAGGGGCAGGTGGTCGCCGTGCTGTTCGAAGCTGCCCACAGGCAGGAGGGCGACCTGGGCGTCGCCATGTCGTTCGTCTGTGGTGGTCGCGGTGGGTAGCAGTGAGTTGATCACTGGTCTCCTCGCGGCTCGGATGCTGGCAGTGAGAACGACTCTGCGGTGATGTCGAGTCTGGTCAGCAAGTCTTTCACGCGGGAGTCTGCCTCCCACTGCCTCATGTGGGCTAGGAGGGTGGTGAGCTGGCCGGCTACTCGGCTGGACCGGAGGGCCTGGAGGCGAGGGATGGTTTCTTCGATCACTGAGCACGCTTGGTCTCTTTCGCCTGCCATGGCGACATAGGCCGGGGTGCAATACGGGGCGCAGTCGTTCTCGTCCTGAGTCAGGCCCGCGGTCGCCTCGATAAGGGCTGTCTCGTAATCTGCGGCGGAGTCCGCGGCTTCCCCGAGGTGGGCGTGCGCTATCGCGCGGGTTCTGAGGACGACGGCTCGCAGCCGGGGCGTGAGGGCGTCGGCACGGGACATGGCTGCGTTCGCCAGGCCCAGACCGTGGCCGTGGTCGCCGGACTCGATGGCGATGAGACTCTTCCGCATGAGGATGTAGGAGATCTGCCGCTGGTCGCCGAGCTCCATGGCGTAGTCGAGGGCCTTGTTGGTCCACATCATGGCGTGGGTGAAGTCGCCGATGTCCTGGTGGAGCCAGCCGCAGAATTCGAGGAGCTCGCTGGCGAAGGTCAGCGCTTCGATGCGGTCGGTTCCTGTGGCTACCCGGCAGACCTGCCCGACGATGGGGATCTGGCTCTTGACGGCGCTGATCAGCAGAGGCGGCCCCATGATGGCCTCGGCCTGGATGTGGCCGGCCAGTACATGCCGCAGTTGCTGTCCGATTCTCGCCGCGGCAATCGAGGTGGACTCGTGCCGTGGGCTCTATTGATCATCGGAAGCCTCGCCAGCGTAGGTGCCAATGTTGCTGTGGCTGAGCCCTCGATCATCGGCCGCGCTGTGGCGGCATGGCCGGCGTTCGCATTGATCGGCGGCATGGAGATGACCTTCAGACTGGTGCGATGCTCCGTCGTGCGCCAGGCTTGCACGCACAAGACCGGCCATGGCGAACGCCCCGCAGATCGACAAGAGGCATCCGGCTCTCGCGGCAAGTCTTCTCGACGAGCGCTCCAGCGCGACGCCTGGGAGTGGGCAAACCAAGATCGGGAGCCCAACGGGACCTTGCCGCGCTCCGCCGATCTTGTACGCCGCTTTCATCGCAGCCTTCGCTGGGCACGTCTGGTGAAGGCAGCTGGAGCGGCGGGCACGTTTGCGCGAGAGAGTCCGGGTTGAAGCACCTCGTCCCCGTGTGAGGACGGTCGTAGCTGTGCCGAGTTGATCTGCTCTCGAAAACGATGCGCTGTACAAGTACACTGCGCACAACCGCAAGGTCGCCTCGCTCCGTCCATGGCCAGGTTGCCGTGGACGACCACGACTGGCGGCAGCCCCTCCGCCGCATCCGGGAGCGAGTGAGGGGTTGCCGATGCCCTAGGCGACGATCAAATACGTGCCGGCGGCCACGGCGGCGGCGACAGGTGGTGTGCACAACCAAGCGATGAGCAGATCCCGCACGGTTTTCTTGTTGAGCCGAGAAAGATCATTTGCTGCGATGCCGGAGATGGCACCTGCGGAGACTTGCGTGGTTGACATGGGCAGGCCCAATGTGGCGCCCAGGCCAACGAGGCCAGCGGTCGTGAGGTTGGCGGCGAAGCCCTCGACGTGCGGGATCTTGATGACCGAGTAAGCAAGGCGGTCTGCGACGCGGGAGCCGGCAACCAAGCCACCGATAGCCATGGCCACGGTGACGGCGATGAGCAGGGTGGTGGGCGTCCATCCGCCTATCAAGGCGAAGGAGCCGACAGCTACGATCTTGGGCGCGTCGTTGAGGCCGCGGGCGAAGCTGGCCAGGCCGCTGGTCGCCCAGTGTGCGATGCCGACCGCCTTTTGGGCTTTGGTCGCTTGGGCCGGAGTCGCCTCTGCCGTGATCAGGTCTCTGCTGCCATCGGGTACCGGCTGAGTGACCGCGCCCCTTCTTTTGGTCTGAGCCGACACGATCTTCCGGGTGATGACGCCGAGCACGGCCGAGATGGCATAGGCCACCAGGATGCTGAGCAGCAGCGGTTGCACGACCTTGGCGAGCAGGCCGTTCCACTGGACGGCTGTGCTGGCGAACAAGCTGCCCGCACCGATAAGGGACCCCACCAGCGCGTGCGTGGTTGACACCGGAAGCTTGAGTACGGTGGCGAGGACTACCCAGGACACGGTGCCCACGAGGACGGCGACGGTGAAGGCTGGAGTCGGGCTGGCGGAGACGATTCCCTTGGAAAAGAGAGCCGTCATCTTCGAGGCCAATGTCAGCGACACCAGGCAGCCGGCCATGGTGGTGATGGTTCCCCAGGCGATGGCCGTACGGATCCTCGTCACCCCGGCGCCGGCAAGAGTGGCAACCCCCTTTGGCACGTCGTTCGCACCGTTTGCCGCTGCGAGCAGCACTACAAGAACGAGAACGAGTACTTCCATCGAGCTACCTCCTGGGGTGAGGGCCCATGCTGTGGGCGAGGTGCGCCGGTAGCGGAGAGAGCGATCATGGGCGAGGGAGAGCATCGCCTGATTGCAGAGATGGGAGCGATGCCCAGGCTGCAGCTACGAGTCGAGGCGCTGGTGAGCACATGCCTCAGACTCACTCAGCAGTCACAGCTGCCCTTGGGTACATCAGGTAGCGCGAACGGCCGGTAGTGGACTGTCGGGGCCCCCTGCCCGTCAGCATTCGAGGCGGTGGCGTTGTCGGATGGGTGGGCAGTCCGTTCCGACGCCGGAGCCTCGGATTCCAGCATCATGATGTGCTCGAAGTACGCGCCCGAAGTGATCGCCGGAAGATGCTGCGGACTCACCGGCACGACCTGGCCTCGATGCAGATGAAGCCCTGTGTCGGTCGTGACGGTGGCGAAGGGACCTCGGTAGATGGCAGCAGGGCCGCTGACGGGCGGTGGCGGTGAGAGCGGCTTGTACGCGGCGATGGTGACGCTGCGGAATTCAACGTCTCCCACCGTCTCCCAGGGACGCGCCTCGCGTTTGAGGATCGTCAGCCCTGTCAGGCCGGCTTGAATGAATCCGTCCAGGAAGCGCTCCTCCTGGAGCGCCCCGCTGTAGCACCCCGACCAAAGGTCCGGATCCGCCTGCATCGCCGCGGGGACATCGATGTCGCTGACGATGTCACTGATGATTGCCCGCCCTCCGCCGCGCAGCACCCGGGCGATCTCGTGGAACATGTCCTGTTTGCGGTCGGGCGCGACGAGATTGAGGACGCAGTTGGAGATCACCACATCGATGCTCTCGTCCGGTACCAGCGGCGAATCGCGGCGTAGCCGGTCGGACAGATCAACGAGTTTCGTCAGGTCATCGTGAGAGCGCACTGGGTGGCGGGCCAGGTGCGCGTCCAGAAACTCCAGGTCTAACGCCAGATCTTCAATCCGGGCCTTGGCGAATCCGACGTTGCCGTACCCGAGCCGACGTGCCACCTCCGGCTGAGCTTTTCGGGCCACCGCCAGCATGTCGTCGTTGATGTCGACGCCCAGGACCGAACCGTTGGAACCGACGATCTGAGAGGCGATGAAACAGACCTTCCCGGCTCCGCTGCCCAGATCGAGGACCCGCTCGCCGGCCCGTACATGGCTGACGGGGTCGCCGCAGCCGTAGTCCTTCGCCAGCACGTCGTCCGGTATAGCGGCGAGATACTGCGGGTCATAGTCGACGGGGCAGCACAAGCCCGGCTCCGCGACGCGTGACGCGGCACTGTACCGCTGCTGTACCGCGTTTTCGATATTCACTGTGACACCACCGGTCTCCTGACAGAGGAAAGGTTGCCGTTAGCGCTGCTGAGAGTGGTCCGCCTCGACAAGCAGGCGATGCGTGGGGCGCGGTTGACCGGGCTTGAAGGAGCGTTGGTCCAGGGCGCTGGAGTCCGTTCCATGCACTCTGTCGGCTTCGCTTACGGCGACGGCGGTCAGCGCTTCGAGCTCCTCCGGCTCGCATTCGACGCGGGCGTTGAGAATCGCCCGTCCGTTCTGAACGGCAGGCGAGCCGGTGAGGTCGATCGCGGGAGGTCGCTCGGTGTCGATCAGGCTGGCCTTCGTGAGAACGCCCGAGGAGAGGTCCTCAAGCATGATCTTCACGTGCCCGATGGTGTGACCCGCCGCCTGGCAGCGTCGGCTCACTTCATCCAGCACTGTGGTCGCCCAGGTGGTCGGCGCGAAGGGTGCGGTGGTGGCGTGCACGGTGATCGTCTGGTTCAGCCAAGCCAGCCGCGCTTCGGCCTCGCCGTAGCGTTCGTAGTCCAGGACCAGGTCGGTGTCGTCGGCGCCATGGTCGCGGGTCCACGCCTGCAGCAGCGGGTCGATGTCCTGGCGTCCGGCTGAATAAGCGACGATCTCGGCGTTGGGGAACCTCTCCGCCAGAGAGGACATGATGTCCTTGACTTCATCGTGCTCGAGGAGGTCGACCTTGTTCAGGCCGATGACGGCCGCGTCTTCGAGCTGTTTGCGGTACAGGTAGGCCATATCGTTGCTGTCGTCGCCTCGGTCGATCTCGGCGAGCAGCCGGCGATAGCGCAGCGGATCGACGATCGTGGTCAAAGGCGCAACCCTGAAGCTGTCTCCGTGCAGTGCGAGCATCGGCCGCACGACGGTCGCTGTCAGATCTGTGCAGCTGCCGACCGACTCCGCGATGACCACGTCGGCGCCCTGCTGTCTTACCAGCTGTGATGTCACACCAAGGAGATCATCGAATCTGCAGCAGAAGCATCCTCCGGTGACCTCACCCACCCCATCGAGCCGCGTGGCGGCGAGCGCGGTGTCAACCAGTTCGGCACCTTGGTCATTGGTTACAACTGCGACGCGAAGACCATCAGCCCGGAGACGCTGGGCCGCGGCGGTCATCGTGGTCGTCTTCCCCGCGCCGAGGAAGCCGCTGAGCGCGATGAATTTCGCCACTGTTGCTCTCCTCAGATTGCTGCGGCTCGGGGCTTGTCTGCGTGTACGACAGCGCTGGCGAACCGGCGCAACAGCGCGTCCACAGTCTCCGGCGGCTCCAGTTGCGCGTATTCCGGCAGCCCCTGCGGGAACAGGTCGTCGGCGTGGTGTTCACGTATGACGTCGATTCGCCGGTCGGTGAACCCTCGTTCATCGAGCAGATCGAGGTAGTCGGCGTCGCTGAGGGCACCGCTGATGCAGCTGCCCCAGGCGTACAGGTCCTTCCTCAGCGCATCGGCGAACGGAGATCCGTCGGGCAGACCTCCGCGGATGATGACGTCGGCAACAGCCAGCCGTCCTCCCGGCTTCAGTACCCGCCATGTCTCGGCTATGACGCGACGCTTGTCGGCGGCCAGGTTGATGACGCAGTTGGAGATCACCACATCGACGCAGGCGTCCGGCATGGGGATATCCGCGATGTCGCCCTTGAGGAAGGAGACGTTCCCGACTCCGGCGTCCATCGCGTTCTGCCACGCCAACGTGACCATCTCGTCGGTCATGTCGATGCCATACACGTGCCCGCGAGGACCGACCCGCCGCGCGGCCAGCAGAGCGTCCAGGCCGCCGCCGGAGCCGAGGTCCAAGACCGTCTCCCCTTGCCTCAACGCGGCAACGGCGGTCGGATTGGCGCAGCCGAGTCTGGCGAGTGCCGCCCGGAGGGGCACCTCCTCCATCTCGTCCAACGCGTACAGGTCCGCGGAGAAGTTGTTGACGCCGGCGGTCGGACGTTCGCCACAGCAGCTGCTGTCCGTGCCACAGCAGGAAGCGGTGTCCACTGCCTGGCTGTACTGGGCTGCCGCACGCAAGCCGTAGCGACGTCTTACGGCGTCTCTGATGGCGTCATGAGTCTCGGAGTTGGCACCGGTCATGGCTGGTCTCCCCGTATTGCGCCAGTCGCCCTCTGCCGGGCTCGCGCATGGCGGTATATGTATTCGGACAGCACCAAGCGGCCGCATAGGGGTAGGTCGCGGCCGAGTGGTACGGCAGCGCGACCCGTTTCCGAGCGCCGACGGGTCGCGCTGCCTGGATCAGGCGTGCTCTGGATCCCTAGGCGGACACCGGCATCTTGGAGCTGCCGCTGCTGGTGACACGGCTGGGCGCGATCTCGGCATAACAGGCGCAATCCGGCCCGCAGCCCTCGTCCGCGTCGGCCTCTGTCACGACGTATACCTCCCAGCGGTTGCCGTCGGGGTCCCCCACCCAGACCTTGGTCTGCACGGCGTAGCAGCACGGGGTGGCGACCTCCTCGTCGGTGAGGAATCCGGCGGCCGCGAACCTCTCCTTCATCGCCATCACGATGTCCGTGCTCTTGACCTGGACCCCGAGGTGATTCACCGCTCCGCCGGGAACCGGTTTGCGATCCGGGTTGAACGAGATGACCAACGGCGGCTCGGCGACCTCGAACTTCGCGTAGTCGTCCAGATATTTCGTGGGCGGTTGCCCGAAGAAGACCTCGTAGAACTTCACGCTTTCCGCGAGATCGCTGACGAACATGCTGATGTGCATGCGGCTGGCAGTGGCGAAGTCCACCGCGGAGTCCGCTCTGTCGACGAGACCGGCCGCCGCCTGCACGCCGTTGGTGAAGTAGTCGACGATCTGCTCGACGGTCGGAAACTCGCCGGAGACCACCGGTTTGTCGTCCACCACGGTCAGCGGCAGAGTGCCGCTCCTCTTGATCCGCATGACCTGCAGGACGACCGCCGGCACTCCGTCCAGGGTCGACCCGTACAGGTTCGTCGCGACGAGAGTCACAGAGTCCGGGACGTCAGGCACCGCGTCGAGGATCTCCTGGGCCTTCAGCCGGTCATCCTCGCTGCTGACGTAAACGTCGATCCTCATGATGAATGGGGGCTCCTATCGTGCTCCGAGCCGGGTCGCGGCTGGGCGACGCACGGCTGCCGAATGTCCTCAGCGAACGAGAGCGGCAATGTCCCTGACTCCGTTGAGGAGTCGTTCCACGTCCTCAAGCGTGTTGTAGAGATAGATGCCGGCCCGCACGTTCCCCGGATGCTCGACTTTCTCGTGCAGTTCCTTGAAGAAGTAGTTCACCGCGCAGTGCTGACCGGCACGGACGGCCACCTGGTAGTTGTCGCTGAGAATGCGGCCCACCTCTTCGGGCGGGATCCCTGCGACGTTGAAGGAGACGATCGAGGTGCGTCCTTCGAGCCCTTGGGGGCCATGGATATCAACACCCGGGATGGCCTTGAGCCCCTCGAGCAGTCTTCTGAGGAGGGCGACTTCGTGCTCTGCGATCCACTCGTAGCCCACGTTGCGCAGATAATCCGCGGCCGCGGCCAGAGCGATCGTCTCCGCGATGGGCGGTGTGCCCGCCTGCCATTTGTGCGGAAGCCCGGTGAAGCTGCAGTGCTCCAGCACGCAGCCGTCCAGGCTCGGGGCCGCGCACGACGTCGTGTCGATCGTGCCTCCGCCGAGCATCGCCGGCATCAGCGTGTCACCGCGGTCTCGGCGCACGTACAGAACGCCGACGCCGGTGGGCCCCAGCATCTTGTGGCCGGAGAACGCCAGGAAGTCGCAGCCGATGGCTTTGACATCCACAGGCATGTGCGGGACGGACTGGGCCGCATCGACGAGGAAGTAGATGTCCCGCTCACGGCAGATCTTGCCGATCTCCTCGACCGGTGTCGTCGAGCCGATGACATTGGAGACCTGCGCCAGCGCCACCACTTTCGTTCTGGGGGTCAGGAGCTCGGTGAAGCGGTCGAGGTCGAATTGCTCGCTGCGACCGGACTTGTACCAGCGCACCTTCAGGTCGAATATGCCGGCCGCTCTCATCCAGGGCGCCATGTTCGACGTGTGCTCAAGGCTGGACAGGACCACCTCGTCGCCAGAGCTGAAGGGGATCGTCAGTGCCGCGAGGTTGATCGCATGCGTGGCGTTCTGTGTGAGAACGACCTCGTCCGGATCCGCGCCGATCAGAGAGGCGATCGTCTGGATGGACTCGTCGAAGCGTTCCGAGGCCCTTATTGACAGGTCGTACGATCCCCGATGCACGTTGGCCCGATAGTTCTGGTAATAGTCCACCAGAGCGTCGATCACCGGCTGCGGTGTCAGGCTTGAAGCCACGCTGTCGAAGTACGCGAGATCTCCGGTGAGACTCGGGAAGTCCGCTCGGATCCTCTCGACATCGGGCTTGATAAAGGTGCTAGGGGGAGTATCGGCGGTCGCCATACAAGTGCTCCCGTAGTTTGTGGGTTCAGCAGCAGTCTTGGTCTGTGCTGCAGCAGGAGCTGGACGCCTGGGATGCCGGGCGGGAGATCGGCACTCCGGCCTCTTCGGGGTTCTCGATGACCTTTACGGCATCCATCAGGTTCGGCAGCCATCCCTTGGTGCGGACCTGGCCGTCCACCACCAAGGCGGGCAGGCACCGGACGCCCTCGTTCTCCAGGGCGAGGAACAACGGCGGAGGCAGCGGTACCAGCCCTTCGGGCTTGGCCATGTCGAACGCGCGAACCTCCACGCCCTCGTACCTCTTGCTGAGGAAATCCACGAGCGGCCGGGAAGGACTGGTATTGCAGGTGCACTCCTCGAAGATGTGGATCTTCGAGAGCGCGGTCGCCTTCGTCGTCTCGGTCGCGGGCGTCTCGCAGGCCGGCACCGACTGGCGTGCGAGTGCGGCCAGCGGATGACCGGGGTCGATCGGCCGGTAGTCACACCCGAGGTGCTCGTCCGACACTTTGAGCTCGCCGAAGGCGAACTCGATCGGCCGCCACACGTCGGCCTGCGGTGGGTAGACCCAGTGCTTCGGGCCCATCTCCGTGTAGCAGCACCGTACGGGACCGTCCTGATAGATATGGCGCCAGCCGGCGTTCCCGGCAGTCTCCGGGATCGAGTCGAAGATCTTCTTCGTAACGGCATTCTCCTCGCGGAGATCCACCCCGAGGTGGTCCACATAGGGCTTCTGCCGGGTTACCGCGCCGGGGATGAACTCGTCTTCCGCGGTCGGCTCGGAGGCGAGAATGACATTGAGGCCGCTGGAGAACCGGAACTTGCGTTCCTGGTCGGAGTTGATGACTTCCTGGCAGGCCTGAACGACCGCGTCCTCGTTCGACATGCTCGTAACGCTCTCGACGTTGACGTGCACGTGAATGGACTCGGCGTTGTCCATCGCCTCGGCGAACGGAAAAGAGTCGCTGACGATCGCGAGGATCTGCTCGGCCTCGCCGGCGGTGACGACGCCGCGGTCGGTGAACAGGCGAAGATCCTGCTCTATTTCAGCAACACGAAAGGCCATGGCATTACCTTCCCGATAGCCGCGCCAATATCGCTTGACTGTGAATGGATCGACAGGCGTGTCACTTTTCCCGACAGCAAGCATGTCGATGACAGGCGTTCAGGGCTGGGCGAACGCTCACTTCGGCCATCGTCTAACCAGCCCGTCACGGTGTCAAGAGTATTTGTGCTGAATTGCTCGGCTTATCGCCGCCCCTAGTTCATCGTCGAATGTCGATGCACATCCTTGATAAGCTGAGACCTCAGCACGACATGGCGAATCCCCCGCCCCCGGAGTTCCGCCATGTGATTCCAATGTCAACTTGTCTTGTTAGGCCTATTGGGCCCCCCGATAGATGGGATACGGCTTAGCCGATAGATGCCTGTCGCAGGTGCTGCGCATCGGCTTTGATGGGTTGTTGCGATACGCGGATACCTCTGCAAATCTGGCTATATGCCCAGTAAAGTGACACCCGTTACGAGTTCCGCGACTGACTGCACTTGTGTAGATTCGCCCGCACCGGCTTGCATGCCCGCAAGCGTTGCCGCAGAGCTGGCGCCAGTCTTCAAAGCGGTGGGTGATCCGGTCCGGTTGCGGTTGCTGTCGATGATCGCGTCGAGCGCGACGGGCGAGGTCTGCGTGTGTGACCTCACTCCCGCCTTCAATCTGACGGATCCGACCATCTCGCATCACCTCAAGGCTCTGCGCGCGGCCGGCCTGGTGGTCTCTGAGCGACGCGGGACATGGGTGTACTACAGCCTGGTGCCGGAGATGGTGGACCGCCTTGCCGTTGTTCTGCTGGACTTCACCGGCGCCCGCAAACTGTCCGGCCGGGAGGTTGAGGGCCAGTGGGCGGGTGTAGGGGTAGCTCGGCACGGCGCACCTCATCCCGACAGCGCCGTGGGTTGATGCCCCGATCTCGGCTGGAGCAGTGAGTAGTACCCCTTCCTGTAGAACACGAGTGGCCCTTCATCACGCACCTCGTGGAACCGGGTGACACGAGCAATGATCAGGACGTGGTCGCCCGCGTTGTGACTGGCCGTCTTCTCGCAGTCCAGGTACGCCACTGCACCCCTGATGATCGGTGAGCCGTTGGGCGAGGGATACCAATCGATGGAGCCGAACTTGTCTCCGCCCGGCGCAGCGAGTGCCATGCTGATCGCAGCCTGGTCCGCCGCGAGGATGTTCGCGCCGAAGCGGCCGTTGAATGCCTCGATCCGGGGCCAGCTCGTCGAAGAGCGTCCGATGCAGAAGCCGACCAGCGTCGGGTGCAGCGATACCGAGAAGAAGGACCCGACGACCAGGCCGACGGGCTCTCCATCACGTACCGCTGTGACCGCCACGACACCGGTGGGAAGACGTCCCATCAGGAGACGGAAGTCGTCAGTGGATACCATGCTCCCGTTGCTCGGGCCCACGATCGCTCCATGCTCAATGCGGGGAAGGCCGCGTCGTTGTCGTGCTTTCGGCCGGGGCGGAGGCCCGCGCGGCGTTGATGGCGTTCCGCCCCTGCCGGCGTTACGGGCGGCCTCGCTTCAGCTCGAGGAAGGACGGCGTACTCACGAGGCGCGCGATCGCGTCCCATAGTTCGCCTGCCTCTGTTTGAGGAGGCACTTCGGTGAAGACCGGCCCGTAGATCCCGCGAGCGGCACCGGCCAGCTCAAGCACCGGGCTGCCGATGTCCGGGCCCGCGGAGGCCATTGCCTCCTCGAAGGAGGCCTGGATGTGCTCGTCCCAGGATGCGTCGTCGAAGGCGTCGATCACGTCCGCTGTGCCGGAGGTCTCGGCCGCCTCTCGTACGGTGGCCTCGGTCATCGGCTGGCCGTTCTCATGAACTGCTGTGCCCAGCGCGGTGTAGAAGCCGGCCGCGTCGGATGACCGGTCCTTCTGCCGGAGGGCCTCGACGATGCGCAGCGCGCGGTGCGACGTCTCCAGCATCGACCGCCACTCAGGATTCATGTCGTCGCCGTACAGGACAGTCAGGCTGAACGACCGCCAGTCCACGCTGAGGTCACGCTGGGCGGCGGCGTCCATGAGCCACCGCGCAGCCCGCCATGACCAGTAGCACGACGGATCGAACCAGAATCTGACCGATGTCACTGAACACTCCTCGTCTTGATGTGGATGACTTGCGTCCGCAGCTCTAAGCGGCGGACGGGGCGGGCAAGGCGCTCTTGACCGCCGGGGCGACCTCTTCGCAGAACAGCCGCATGGAGCGATCGCTGGCGTCGAAGTCCAGGCCGCCGAACTGGAACCATCCTTGGAACATGTCGACGCCCGCCTCGGCCTTGTGCAGCAGCTGCTCGATGCACTGCTCCGGGGTGCCGAAGATGATCCGGTTGCGTTCTACCGCGGCATCGAACGGCAATTTCGTGATCTTGTCGAACCACTTCTTGTGGTCCTCGTAGCCCTTGTCCACCGTGGCGCTCTGGTTGATCGCTGCCGAGGCGTCGTGTCCGGCCGACAGCCACGCCGACAGATGCGGCTCGGCCA
Source organism: Nonomuraea sp. NPDC050786 (assembly GCF_040654115.1). Taxonomy (NCBI): domain Bacteria; kingdom Bacillati; phylum Actinomycetota; class Actinomycetes; order Streptosporangiales; family Streptosporangiaceae; genus Nonomuraea; species Nonomuraea sp. NPDC050786. The sequence continues at coordinate 8,121 of NZ_JBFAHJ010000056.1, read as the reverse complement.
GGCGCCGGGCCTCAGCCTCGGTTTCGGCGACGAAGATGTGCTGGAGGGTGCCGTACTTGCCGACGGGCTCGTCCGGTCGGACTTCCTCCCACGCTTCCCGGTAGATCCTGGCCGTACGGGCGGTGTCCTCGGCATCGAGGAACGCCGTGCACACATTGACCCCCAGGCGGGCCGCCTTCCGGATCGACTTCTCGCTGATCCCCGCCATCCAGATAGGTGGGTGAGGAAGCTGGGTGGCATCGGGGATGAGGGCACCGCCCTCGCCATGCCAGGGACCGGAGTCGTACTTGTCGATACCTCCCTCGACCAGCATCTGTCTCACCAGCGCGAAGCTCTTGTCGAAGAGGTCCTCGCTCTCGGCGCGGTCGACGCCGAAACCCGCCTGCTCGAAGCCGGCCAGGCCACGCCCGAGCCCCACCTCCAGACGTCCGTTGGAGAGGAGGTCCAGCGTGCGGATCTCCTCAGCGACGCGTACCGGGTGGTAGAGAGGCAGGTTCAGGGTCATGACGCCGAGCCTGATGCGGGAGGTGATCTGCGACAGGGCCGCCACGACGAGGTTCGGGGCAGGGACCACCTGGAAGCCGGCGTTGAAATGGTGCTCGGTGAGGAAATACGTGTCCAGGCCACCTTCATCGGCGAGCCGGGCCTGGTGCAGCGTGTGCTGGTAGGCCGAAGCGTGCGTCCTTCTACCTTCCGTGGGGCGCCATGCCGAGGCGCCGTCCGCGGTAGCCGATGTGATGTCGTAAACGGTGAACTGCACAGCGCTCCTTAGCTACGTATCGGGCATGCGGCATCGCCGCGCGAGTCTCATGAGCTGACGCGGTCGACTTCCGTGGTGCTAGCAGCTGCTCTGCTGCGCTCGGCCGATGAGCGGAAGAGCCTTGTGGGCGAGAGGGTGTGCGGGGTCGATCGGCCGGTAGTCGCAGCCGACATCTCCCTGGAAAATCTCGATCTCTCCGAATGCGAACTCGATCGGTCGGCCACGCCCCTCGGGGCCATCTGGCGGGAAGACCCACCGCTTCTCGCTCACTTCGCAGTAGCACCCGCGCACCGGGCTTTCCGGGCCGCCCTGACGGACATGGCGCCAACCCGCCTGCGCGCCGCGGTTCGGGATCTCCGCGTAGATGTCGCGGCTCCGCTCCGACTCCTCACGAAGGTCTATGCCTAGGTGGTCCACGAAAGGCAGAGCGCGAGTGACCGCGCCAGGGATGAGGTCGTCTTCCGCTATGGGGCCGGTCGTGAAGATCATGGCCAGACCACTGGCGAAGCCGTATTTGCGGAAGCCCGGTACATCCCGCTCCGTGACGACACCCTGGGCAAGGATCGACTCGTGCGGCAGTCTGCTGAAGCTGTCGATTTTGACCTGCACGTGGACTGACTCGGCAATCGACAGTGCGTCGGTGAAGGGGAAGTCGTCGGCGAACAGATCTGTGACCAGGCCGGCCTCGTCAGGAGAGATGAGCTTCTGGTCAGTGAAGAAGTCCAGCGTCGGGGTGAACGACGATGGGTTGAGCATCAGATCACGCTCCCTTGGCGGGCGATGTCAGCGGAGGTAACGCGCCGCTCGGCTGGCGAGCGGTGATGCCGGGCATAACGGCATCCTGGCACGCACAGATCTGGCTTTCAATAGCAAATGTCAATGATAGCGACGGACGCTGTTGCATGGCGTGAGACTACTAACAGCAGGCCCAGGCCACGTCATCAAAGTTCACTGTTGAGTGCTGTTGGGCGGTCTGCTTCAATGGGCATATGACGCAAGCCCAGTCGGACGCACCTCCCACCACGTCGCTTATGGAGTCGCCATCGCAGGCGGCGCGACAGTGGGCGCCTGTGCTCAAGGCGTTGGGAGACCCGGTCCGACTGGAAATCGCGCTGTTGCTGGTCCAACGTCCGCACACCGTCAAGGAGTTGCAGGACGCGCTCGGCCAGAATCAGGCGCTCGTCAGCCATCACCTTCGGCTATTGCGCGAGCAGGACATCGTGACCTCCAGTCCGCGCGGCCGCAGCAACGTTTACGAGATCTGCATCGGGCCGCTGGCCTGTCTCACCCAATGCCTGTCGGCGATGGTGACCTCCACGGACGGAGTGTGCTCCTTCCCTCCAGGCGTTACCGCTTCCACGGGCTGACGAAGCCTCATCGGAACGGCGGGCGGCGATGCCGCTCGCCGTTGTTGTCATGTGGCCACGTCTTTTCCTGCCCCGTGGCGGCCCGCATTCGAGAGGCTCAAATCAACTCTTGTTAGGGCAAAACCGCCTTGATACCATCGCCGAAGCCGCTGATATCAATAAAGTCCGATGATGCTAGCGATCATCGTTGACAGGACGGCACGGCGACGAGACGGGGAGGTCGGCAGTGCCCTTCCAGCAGGCAAGGATCGAACCCGAACTGGACTACTTAGTACGCAGGCAGCTGATTGGCAGACGTGAGCCTGATCAGCTCCTGCAGCTCATCGACGAGGGGTACGAGTTCGCCGAAGCGGTATCGGCGGCTGAATCGCTGCACATCCACGTCAAGGTGGACGACCTGGTGGACCTGCCGCATGAGGAGCTTCGCGCTCGCGGCCGATTGGAGCGGTGGAAGGCGCCCGGCTACGTGAAGTACCAGCTGGCCGGTGGTATCAACGTCATCTTCTCGTCGTTCCCGATCGCCCAGGACGACCTGATCCCGGGCGCCTTGACGCTGCCCAAGCCATTCGTCGACCATTTCGGCGTCGACATGCGCCAGGAGGATCCGAGGACACGGGGCGCCTTCGAGAGCATTCCTGGGGAGGCTTCCTCACGCGGGTGGCGCAGCGTGCGGCAAGGCGGTCCCGACCGGCCCGTCTACGGGGCGCATACACGAGTAGCCGAAAAGCATTGGGTCTTCGCACCGGACGGAGTGGACGACTGGCGCCGCCCCACAGAGTTCGCGTTCGGGCAGCTCTGGATCAGCGACGAGTACATGGGCTGCGACCATCGACCGATCGACCCTGCCCATCCCATGGCGAACCTCTCCCTGCCCTGGGAGGAGAGCCGGCGGGAGAGCCTCAGCGAGGACATGAAGGGCATCGTCGTCTACGTGAAGTCCGAGGCCGATGAATCCGCGGCCGCTCAGGTCTTCGCGCAACTCGATAACGCTCCTCCATGCTGTCGGCTCCGGACCCGGATGCTGTCCTACGACAAGCCCGAAGAGTTCCCCGAAGTCGCTGTGGCGCTGTGGCGCATGAAGGGCGTCTGCCCCATGCCCCTGACAGTCGTCGACGGCTATCCGGTGGTCACCCGCCGCCTGCCTACTTTGGACGAGCTGATCCGATTCACCACTGAGAAAACGGTCGCTCCGGCTCCCGAGGTCTTCGCCTGATCCATGTCCCGACAAGCCCTCCGTCTCCACCTCGGGAGGCGGACGGGTGCTGATGCATTGCCGCCGTACGCGCTAGCCAGGTTCATGGGGGAGACGGGGGAACAGCGATGACAGAAAGACGTGCGGGTTCAGCAGGCAGGGTCACATCGTTCATCGCTGCGCTGACGGTGATGGTCGTGGTTGCGGCATGTAGCGGGAGCGGGACCACTTCCAGCGGAGCCAAGCCGAGCGGGTCTGCCGGTGGTGGTACAAAGCGCATCGTTTTCGCGGCGGTTCCGGCCGGCGAAGCGAGTACGTTCCAGGCGCACTTCGGCATGTTCGTCCGGGCGCTGTCGGAAGAGACCGGCCTGGAGATCAAGACGTTCCAGGCGGCCGACTATGCCGGCGTCATCGAGGCGCTCATTGCCGGGACCGTCGACGTCGCCCAGCTCGGCGCATTCTCGTACGCCCTGGCTGTCCAGAATGGCGCAAAGATCGAACCGGTTGGACTGCTACAGCATAGGAAAGGCGACAAGCCGGGCTACTCCGTACTCGGCGTCGCGCGGTCGAATGCTGCGGTTTCCTCGATCGCCGACTTCCGCGGCAAGACCGTGTGCTTCCCTGATCCTGCCTCCACCTCGACCCTGATACCACTGTTCGAGTTCGCGAAGGCAGGACTGGTCCCGGACAAGGACTTCAAGCGGATCATCGTGCCGGCCGGCAACACCATCCCCCGCACCATCAAGCAGGGCGACTGCGATGTCGGGCTCGTCGCCGACGCACAGTTGGAGAACGCGATCAGGACCGGCGACGTGCGGAAGGACGAGCTGAAGACCTTCTGGGAAGTTCGGGCGCCGCACTCGCCACTGGTCATGCGAACCGCACTCTCCCAGGACGCTCGCAACGCGATACGGGCGGCGACCTTGAAGATCAACGCCGACTACCTGGCAGCGCGTGGATGGTGCAAGGGCGACGACTGCTTGATCAGCTCCAACCGGGATTACGGTTACCTGCCCGTCAATCACTCCTACTACCAAGTCATATGGGATGCCTGCAAGGCCACCCATATCGATGCCTGTGCCGCTATCGGTGCGTCGTAATCCGTAGTGCATGAGAGGTATCCCATGCTGAGCCCATCTCACGGCCGTGCCGGCAGGGTCGGGATTCTCCTCCTGGCACTCGCGACGATCGTCTCGTGCGGCTCCACTCCCCGCAACGGCGGCTCCGGCGGGAAGAAGTGGCCGGAGAAGATCGTGTTCGCCGCGACGCCGAGTGGCGAGGCCCGCACCTTCGACGATGACTTCGGCCCCTTCGTCAAGGCAATGTCCAAGGAAGTGGGCATAAAGATCGAAACCTTCCAGGCCGCCGACTACGCCGGCGTCATCGAAGGAATGATCGCCGGGACCGTCGATGTCGCCCAGCTCGGAGCGTTCTCCTACGCTCTCGCGGTGGAGAACGGCGCCAAGATCGAGCCGGCAGGCGTCAGGATTCACGCCAAAGGCGATAAGGCGGGGTATCTCATCTACGGCCTGGTTCCCGCGTCGAGCAAGGTGAGCAGCTTCGCCGACTTCCGGGGCAAGACCATCTGCTTCCCGGACCCGGCTTCCACCACCACGCTGGTGCCGCTCTTCGAGTTCCACAAAGCCGGCATGGCGGTAGATCGGGACTTCAAACGTCTCACCGTCCCCGCCGGCGCGACCATTCCCCGAACAGTGAAGCAAGGGGACTGCGACGTCGGTCTCGCATCTCAGGCGCAGCTCGAGAACGCCGTACGCGAGGGGGACGTCAAGCAGAACGATCTCAAGACCGTGTGGCAGATCAGCGCCCCCGGCTCTCCCCTCGCCACACGCAGCGCTCTTCCTCAGGATCTCCGCGACAAGATTCGCGATGCCACGAACAGGATCAATGCCGAATACCTCGAGAGCAAGGGCTACTGCAAAGGAGACGCGTGCCTCATCAGCGCCAGCGGTGACTTCGGGTACGTGCCGATCGCCCCGAGCTACTACCAGGTGATCTGGGACGCATGTAAGGCGACCCGTATCGAAGCGTGCGGCAAGATCGGCGGTTGAGGAGCCGTCCATGGTCGCATCATCCGAGGGCACCGACGTTGCCTCAAAGGAAGAGGGGACGGTCACGCCGACAGGCCCCGTAAGTGACAGGCTGTCGCCACCATGGACACGAGGCCGGCGGAACGCGCTCGCGGCGCTGATCACCGCCGTCATACTGATCGTCTTCAGCGCGAGTCAGATCGGCGTCGACCCGCAACGGCTCATCGACGGCTGGCAGGACCTCGGCAACCTGCTCGGCCGGATGTTGCCGATCGAGTTGCCCGAGCCCGCTCGTGTCGTAGGGCCTGTACTCGACACCTTGATGATCGCCGTCGCAGGCACCGCCTTGGCCGTACTGCTGTCGCTGCCCCTGGCCTTCCTGGCGGCGAGTAACACCACTCCGTCCCGCCCGGTCCGGGCTGTCGCCCGGGCCATCATCCTCGGTGCTCGCGCCATCCCCGATCTGGTCTACGCACTCATCTTCGTACGCGTTCTAGGAGTTGGGGTTCTACCTGGGGTCTTGGCTGTCGCCGTCTACTCCACAGGCATGATCGGCAAGCTGTTCGCCGAAGCCATCGAGGAGATCGACCCGGGTATACATCAGGCCGTTGAGGTCGTGGGAGCAGGCCGCCTCCAAGCGGTGGTCACAGGTGTGGTTCCGCAGGTGATGCCGTCGTTCGTGGCCACCGTGCTGTACCGGCTCGACATGAACGTCGCCGCGTCCGCAGTGCTGGGCTTCGTCGGTGCGGGCGGCATCGGCTTCGAGCTCTACAACACCCTGCGGACCTTGCAGTACCAGCGCGGGTTGGGCCTAGCGCTGATCATCATCGCTCTGGTCATCCTGGTGGAACGCACCTCGGCCGCCATTCGCGCCAGCATCGTCGGCAACGAGCAGGCGAGACGACATCGCCGGATCCGTTCCAGACCGACCATCAAACGTACGGTAGTCCCTCACTCTGAGCGACGACTGAGCGCGCCTTGGACGCGTGCGCGCATCATGCGTGCAATCACTGCGGGGATCGCGGCGCTTCTGGTCGCGGTCAGCTTCATGGGACTCGACATCAGCCCTCTGGCCCTGGTCCAAGCGGTTCCTGAGCTACTGACCAGCGTGAGCAGCTTCTTCCCGCCTGACTTCGCGTCGGTTCAGGAGCAACTTCCCAGATCAATCATGGAAACCCTGACCATCGCCATCATGGTGACTGCCCTCGCCACTCTGCTGAGTCTTCCGGTGGCTTTTCTGGCTGCTCGTACGATCGCCCCACACCCGATCATCTACCACGTGGCCAGGCTGATCATCGTGGTGGCCCGAGGCCTGCCCCCGCTGGTCCTGGCTCTGATCTTCGTGTCCGCCTTCGGTCTGGGGCCATTCGCCGGCGTCGTCGCTCTCTCCCTGGGATCCATCGGCCTCACCGCCAAGCTGATGGCGGATGCGGTGGAGCACATCGACCCAGGCCCCGGTACGGCACTGCGCTCCACCGGCGCGACCCGAACGCAACAGTCGGTCACCGCTGTCATCCCGCAGGTCGCCCCGTCCTTTGTCGCCACGGTGCTCTTCACTCTCGACAGCACCATTCGCTCATCCACGATCGTCGGGATCGTCGGTGCTGGAGGAGTGGGGTTCATCACCTACCAGTCTGTGCACACGCTGCAGTTCCACACCACCACGGCGGTACTGATCGTCATCTTCGTGACCGTCTTCATCGTGGAGCGCTTCTCCGACGCCGTCCGAAAGAGGATCTTGTGAACTCGTCTCCGCTCCTGGCCAGCCATGATGGACCGGCGGTTCTCGTCGAGAGCGTCACCAAGGTCTTCGGCGAGCAGACTGCTCTCGACAATGTGTCGTTCCGGATACCGCGAGGTCATTTCCTGGCAGTCGTCGGGCTGTCGGGCTCCGGCAAGTCCACTCTGCTGCGCCTTCTCAACGGCCTTCACAAGCCCACCAGCGGTCAAGTGGAGGTCCTGGGGGTGAACGTGGTCGACGCTCGTGGACGGACCATGCGCGCGCTCCGTTGCAAAGTCGGTTTCATCTTCCAACAGTTCAATCTGGTGGGGCGCATCACGTGCATGGAGAACGTCCTGTCCGGAGCGCTCGGCCGGCTGAGAGGACCGCGGCTCGGTGTCTCCACATATCCCAAAGCCCTGCGTCGCGAGGCGCTCGATCACCTTGACCGCGTGGGGCTCGGGCACAAGGCGTTCCAACGCGCCGACACCCTGTCGGGAGGAGAGCAGCAGCGCGTCGCGATCGCCAGAAGCCTCATGCAACGCCCATGGTTGCTGCTTGCTGATGAGCCGGTCGCGTCTCTCGATCCAGAGTCTTCGACGCAGGTGATGGAGGTTCTCCGGCGTATCTGCATCGAGGAGAACCTCACCGTGATCTGCAGCCTCCACCAGGTCGACATGGCCCTCGGGTGGGCACATCGCGTGATCGGTCTCCGTAGTGGTCGCACGGTGCTGGACGAGCCCGCTGACCGGCTCACCAAGTCGGCCATCATGCAGATCTACCGGAGAACGCCTGAAGACGACGGCGAGGCGGCGCTGGAGGAACCGGTCGACGCGATGAAACCGGTGACATCACCGGAAGCGATGATCTGAGAGCGCTCGCCTGTCGGCCAAGCTCTCCCGAGCTCGCCTCTTGGCAGCAAGCTGCCAGGCAACATACTGAGCATTTTTCATCCTGAGTAGCGGCCTTCTTCCACGAACTGCAGCACAAGGATCGCCTGTACGAGCGCGGTCGCTCGATGCGGGCAACAGCGC
>NZ_JBFAHJ010000055.1:0-41285 GCF_040654115.1 Nonomuraea sp. NPDC050786 | reverse complement strand
TTCTGGATGAGTTGCCGTTGACGGGTAACGGCAAGGTGGATCGTGCTGCTTTGGAGCGGTTGGATGCTGGGCCTTCGACCACCGAGACCGCGCCGGTCGAGGTGGGGGAGAGCGCGCGCCGTCTGGCCGAGATCGTCGCTGAGGTCATCGGCGTCGAGCAGGTCGATCCCCTGGCCAACTTCTTCGAGATCGGCGGCGACTCGATCAGCGGCGTGCAGATCATCGCCAGGGCGAACGCCGAAGGGCTGGAGCTCAACCTCCAGGACCTGTTCGAGACGCGCTCGGTGGCCGAGCTGGCCGCCGAGCTCGACCGGCGCGAAGCCGCGGGCGGCCCGGGCCGGGCGTCGGGACGGGGCGTGCCGCTGACCGCGTACCAGCGCCGCCTTCTGGACGGTCACGGCGTCCACCGGATCGAGGTGCCGCTGCCGCAGGCCGTGGCCTCGGCGGACGTGGTGGCGGCGATGACGCAGATGGCGCGCCGCCAGCCGGCGCTCCGCCTGCGCCTGGCGGGCGAGGGGGCCGAGGTGCTGCAGACCGTGAGCGGAGAAGAGGATCTGGCCCTGCCGGTGATCGAGCTGGGCGCGCTGTCGGCCGCCCGCAGGACGGCGGCCATGCGGGAGATGACCGCGGAGATGCGGGCCGAGCTGGACGTGGCTGACGGCCCGGTCAGCAAGGCCGCGATCTTCGACCTCGGAGAGAGCCGGCTGCTCGTGTGGCTGCTCCACGAGCTCGTCGCCGACACGCGCTCCCTGGCGATCCTGGCCGGCGAGCTGCTGGCCCTGGCCGACCCGTCGGCCGCCGCGCCGCCACCGCTCCAGGACCCCATCGCGGCCTGGGCAGGCCGCCTGGACGACGGCGGCACACCGGCGGACCCGGGCGAGCACGTCCCGCCCCCCTCAGACGGACCGGGCGACGTCCCGCTCCTTCCTGACGGACCGGGTGAGGCGGACCACGTGCTGACTCTCTCGTCCGCCCAGACCGCCGCCCTGCTCGACGCCGCCGCGGCCCGCCGCGCGTCCATGCCGGAAATGGTGCTGTCGGCCCTGGTGGTCGCGTTGCGCGGCCACCTCGGCGACGCCGCCGCCGTGTCCGTGGACGTCGAACGCGACGAACGCGACGAGCTGGGCGCGCACGGCGCGGCGGGACCCGTGTCGTCGCTGGTCCATCTGCGGCTCGCCGCCGACGAGGGACGCGACCCGGCCGACCTGCTCCGCGTCGTGAAGGAGCGCTACCGCGGCCTGCCGCCCGAGGCTGCCGGCTGCGCCTCCCAGGTGCTCCTTCGCTCACCCGGCCGCCTGGACCTCCCGGAAGGGGCGGCGATCGGCCGGGACGGCGACGGCCACCGGCTGGACGTGTGCGCCGCTGTCTCCGGCGACCGGCTGACGGTCACCTGGCGGCATCCGGCGGGCGAGGAGCCCGCGCGGATCGTCGCCGCCCTGGCCGAACGCTTCCGCGCGGCGGTGGACGACGTCTGCGCGGACCGGAACGGCGCCCACGTCAGCGCCGCCGACTTCCCGCTCGCCGGACTCGACGACGGCGAGCTCGAAACGATCCTGGAGGTCCTGTGATGACCGCGGATCCGCAGTGGCGCCAGCGCGTACGGTCCTTCGCCGAGGACCGCCTGCGCCCGCTGGCCGCCGAGATGGACGTACGGGAACGTCTGGACTCCGACCTGGTCAAGGCCCTGTTCGCGGAGGGCCTGATGGGCGTGGAGATTCCCGAGAGGTACGGCGGCGCCGGCCGCGGCCTGTGGGAGACGGTCGCCACGATCGAGGAGCTGGCCCGCGTCGACCCGGCCGTCGCGGTGTTCGCGGACGTGCAGAACGTGCTGGTGGCAGGGGCTGTCATGCGGTACGGCACCGGCGATCAGCGCCGCCGTCACCTGCCGCGCCTGGCCTCCGGCACCGTGGGGGCGTTCGCCGTGTCGGAGGAGGAAGCGGGCAGCGACGCGTTCGCGATGTCGGCGACGGCGACGTCCGAGGACGGCGGTTTCGTGCTCACGGGCCGCAAGAAGTGGATCACCAACGCCGCCGAGGCCGGCCTGTTCCTGGTGATCGCCAAGGTCAGGGAGGGGGACGCCACTCCGCGCCTCACCGCGTTCCTGGTCGAGTGTCCGGCCGCCGGACTGACCGTCGGCCCGCGCGTGGCCAAGATGGGCATCAGGGCGACCTCGACCTGCGAGGTGATCCTCGACGGGGTCCGCGTCGGGCGCGAGGCCGTGCTCGGCGCGGTGGGCGAGGGCGACGTGCTGGCCATCGAGACGCTCGCCCTCGGCAAGATCGGCATCGCGGCGCAGCTCGTCGGCCTGGCCAGGGGCGCGATGGAGGGCGCGATCGGGTACGCCCAGCGGCGCCGCCAGTTCGGCGAGCCCATCGGGTCCTTCCAGGCGGTGCAGTTCGCGCTGGCCGAGATGGCGACGGAGGTGGCCGCGGCGAGCGCGCTGCTGGGCGACGCGGTACGCGCCGCGACCGGTGGCGGGACGGCGGCCGAGCGGCTGCGTGCCTGCTCCATGGCCAAGCTCTTCGCGTCGGACGTGGCGGAGCGGGTGGCCTCCAGGTCGCTGGAGATCTACGGAGGCAACGGGTTCTCCACCGCCTTCCCCGCCGAGCGGTTCTACCGGGACGTCAAGGTCGGCAAGATCTACGAGGGCACGTCCAACATGCAGTTACGCGGTATCGCCTCGACCCTGCTGGGCGCGCAGGGGGTGCGGCAGTGAGCGGCGCCGCCGCCCGGCTGTTCTGCCTGCCGTACGCCGGCGGTTCGGCCCGGGTCTTCCACGACTGGCGGGCGGCCCTCGAGGGGGTCGACGTCCGCCCCCTCGAACTGCCCGGCAGGGGGCTGCGGTTCTCGGAGGCGCCGCTGGACCGGCTGGAGCCGGTCGTCGCCGACCTGCTGGAGACGGTGGCCGCCGCGGACGACCTACCAGTGGTCATCTTCGGATACAGCTATGGAGCCCTGCTCGGATTCGAGCTGGCCTGGCGGCTGGAGCGGTTTCACGGCGTGCGACCGCTGCACCTGATCGTCGCCGCCGCGCGGGCGCCGATCTGGCCCGGGCCGATCACCCGGCTCAGCGACCTGTCCGACACCCAACTCCTGAAGGGCCTGCGGGCGATGAACGGCACCCCGCGGGAACTGCTGGAACACCGCCAGCTCATGGAGATCATGCTGCCGGTCGTCCGCGCCGACTTCACGGTGGCCGAGCGCTACCAGTACCGGCCGGGGCCACTGCCGTCCTGCCCCGTCACGGCCTTCTGCGGTGCGGACGACCCGGTCGTGAGCAGGGCGGCGATGGAGACCTGGGCCGAGTGCACGCGCTCCGGCTTCACCCTGCACGAGCTGCCGGGAGACCACTTCTTCCTGCGCAGCGCACGCGAACCGCTGCTGAACAAGCTCGCGGAAACCCTTTCATCCCTGAGTGAGGTGGCTTGATGCCGGTCAAAGCAGATGAGCTGGAGGACGTCTACCAACTTTCCCCTCTACAGCACGGCATGTTGTACCACAACCTGTACGCGCCGTCGGAGGGTAACTACATTGAGCAGTCGTTGCTGAACCTGACCGGCCGCATGGACACCGCCGCCTTCTGGGCGGCGTGGGACACGGTGGTGGCGCGGCACGGAGCGTTACGCACGACCTTCCATTGGGACGAGATCAGCAAGCCCGTGCAGGCGGTGCGCCGGCAGGGCGCATTGGAGCACGACGAGCGGGACCTGAGCCACCTTGCCCCTTGCGACCAGGACGAGGTGATCCACGCCAGATTCCTGGAGGAGCGGCGCGGCGGCTTCGACCTGGAGGCCGCCCCGCCGATGCGGGTGACGCTGTACCGGCTGGGCGGTGACCGGTACAAGGTGGCCCTGCGCTTCCATCACCTGATCCTGGACGGCTGGTCGGTCGGCATCGTGCTGTCGGAGTTCATGACCCTGTACAAGGCGGGAGTCGCCGGCCGGCCCGCGAACCTGCCGCTGCCCGGCCGCTACCGCGACTACGTGGCCTGGTGGATGCGGCAGCGCCCGGACGACGCCGAGGCGTTCTGGCGGGAGCGGCTGACCGGTTACCGCCCGCCGGCCCCGGTCCACCTGGGCGGGGTGGAGTCTTTGGACGGAGAGGTCTCCCACGAGCGGGAGAACCTGTCGCTGGCCGAGGTCGCCGATGAGGTGCGAGCCTTCGCCCGCGAGCACCGGCTCACCGCCAACACGCTGATCCAGTCGGCGTGGGCACTGGTGCTGGCCGCCTGCACGGCCGCCGATGACGTGGTGGTGGGCATCACGTTCGCCCACCGCCCGCAGGAGATGGCGCACGCCGACGCCACGGTCGGCTGCATGGTCTCCACCGTGCCCGTGCGCACCGTGATCCGGCCCGGCCTGCAGGTGGTGGAGTGGCTGCGCGAGGTGCAGGACCTGGTGATCGCCGTGCGCGAGCACTCGGCCGTGTCGCTGGTCGACATCCACTCCTGGAGCGGGGTGCCGCGCTCGGAGGAGCTGTTCGAGAGCCTGGTCGCCTTCCAGAACGTGCCGCTCCCGGAGTTCTCGCTGGCCAAGGTGGGGCTGGAGCTGGAAGGGTACGTCTTCGACAGCCGGCCGCACGTGCCGTTCTCGCTGGCCGTCCTGCCGGGCGGGGACTTCCCGCTGCGGCTGGTCTACGACCGCAGGCGGCTTGATGCGGATGGGGCGCGGCTGCTGCTGGGGGCCGTTCGCGCGGCGCTGCTGGCGATCGTACGCGGCCCCGAGGAGCCGCTGGACGCCCTCACCGACCCCGTACGGCTGGGGCTGCCGGTCGGCGGGGCGATGGCGGCACCCCGCACGACGGAGGCCGGGACCGAGCCCGGCGTGCCGCGCAACGAGACCGAGGCCGCCGTGGCCGAGCTGATGGCCGAACTGCTGGAGACCGGGCCGCTGGGCGTCCACGACAACCTCGTCGAGGCGGGCCTGCACTCGCTGCTCGGCACCCAGGTCGTCAACCGCGTGATGGATCGGTGGAAGACGCCCGTGTCGCTGCGGGCGCTGTTCGAGGAGCCCACGGTCGCGGGCCTGGCCCGGCTGATCGAGGGAGGTGGCGCCGAAGACGCCGGGTCCCAGGTGCGCGGCCGGCTCGACCTGGTGGCCGAGACCGCGCTCGGCGACGACATCAGGCCCGGAGGCGAGCCCGGCTGGGTGCCCGACCCGGAGCGGATCTTGCTTGTGGGCGCCACCGGCTATGCCGGCACAGCCCTGCTGTCTCGGCTGCTGCACGATACCGAGGCGACCGTGACCTGCCTGGTCAGGTGCGAGAGCGAGGAGGAGGGGCGGGCCCGGGTCCAGCAGGCGCTCAGGGCGGCCGGCCTGTGGCGCGAGGAGCAGGCCGGGCGGATGGAGATCGTCCCCGGCAACCTGGCCCGGCCGGCCCTCGGCCTCGACGAGGGTCGCTTCGCTGAGCTGGGCACGTCGATCGACGAGATCCACCACGTCGGCGGCGTCGTCAACATCATGTCCTCCTACCGCCGCGTCATGCGGACCAACGTGGAGGGCGCCCGCGAGGTGCTGCGGCTCGCCACGACCGGGCGTACGGTGCCGGTCCACTACCTGTCGGCGGCGGCCCTCACCCACCACCCCGACCCGGCCCGCGCCGGGCTGGAACTGCCGCTGGACCCTGACGTGCCCGCGGCCGGCAGCGGCTACCTGCAGGCGAAGTGGGTGGCCGACCGGATGATGACGCTCGCCCAGGAACGCGAGGTCCCGGTCGTGCTCTACCGCGCCTCCCGGCTGATCGGCAGCCCAGGGGAGGAGCACTGGAAGCTCGGCGACGGCACCAGCGAGATCCTCCGCGTCTGTGCCAGGCTGAACGCCTTCCCCGACTGCGACGTGGCCATGACGGCATCCCCGGTGGGCCATGTGACGGCCGCCATGTCCGCCCTGGCCCGCGACAAGGACTCCCTCGGCCAGGTCTTCCATCTGGTGAGCCCCCGTCCGTTCACGTTCCTGGACGTGGGCGAGGCGATGCGGGCCTGCGGCTACGACGTGCGCTCGATGGAGCTGGAGGCCTGGTACGCCGAGCTGGTCCGCCTGTCGCTGCGGGAGCCGTCCGGCAACTGGGACACCGCCATGGCGGTGCTCGGGCCGTGGGTGCGCGGCGTGCTGGGTGGCATGCGCGAGCCGGCGTACTCGTGCGAGCGGGCGGCCAGGGCGCTGGGCGACCGGCCGGGTTTCCCGCCGATCGACCCCGATTTCCTGGCGGGCTGCATAAAGCATTTCCAGCGGGCGGGCCATATCGCCGCCCCGTGATTCCGCGCCCGCCGATTGTCGACCGTCGCTGATTCGGCATGCCCATATGACTACTCCGATGGGGTGGTCATATGGCGAGTATGAGTGGCCATTTTTCATGGTCTCGGATATGTGAGACAAGATAATCCCAACAACCAATATTTTGGTGGATGTGGCGGAGAAGCTCCGGGAAATATGTTGAATGTGTCCGGTAAGAACTACGAGGAGGTTGAGATGAACCGAATCGAGCAGGCGGCACAGGTTGACATTCCCGGTCTGGAGCAGGGTGTTCTGCGGCCGCTGGAGTACAACAAGGTCGCTCCTCCCACCCTGACCCCGATCATCCTGGCGACCGTGACCGTCGGCGCGACGATCTGCGTGGCCCAGAAGGCGTGCGCCGCCAAGGCCGACGTGGGCGTCGTTCTCGACGCCGAGGGTCCCCTGACCGCCGACCGTCTGGTCGAGGCGCGGCGGTCGGGTCTCCTCGCCTGACAGATCGCCACACGCGGTGCCGGCGGCCCCCCGCCGGCACCGTCCGGTCGCGGGCACGGTCACCAGGCCGGTAGCAGGCCGCGCATCCACCGCATGGCAAAGGAGTGACGATGACGACCAAGGCGGTTGAACCCGTCGACAGAGCCCTCCGCCAGGTGGAGACGATCAGCGCGGTCGGACTGGCGCTGGCCTCGATGGAGTATCTGGCCCGTCCCGACCTGTTCGAGGACACCGGCCTGATGAGCTGGGAGGTCGAGCGCCTGCGCATCAGGATGCTGGCCGGCAAGAAGGCCGACTTCCTGAACGTGCTCTTCAAGCCGCCGGGCATCTACGTGCTGCTGAACCTGCGGCTCGTGGCGGCGCTGACGCTGATCAACCCGAAGTCGGACAGGACCTCGCGCGACATCGCGGTCGCGTTCATCGCGGTGACGAACTACCTGCTGGCCGTACGGATCCGGGCCGGCACGGACGGCACCGAGCACATGTCGCAGCTCACCTACATGGCGCTGCTGGCCGCCCGCCTGTTTCCCAACGACCCCAAGGCGCGGGCCGCGAGCGCCTGGTTCATCGGCGGGCAGTCCATGCTGTCGTACCTGGCGGCGGGCCTGGCCAAGGCCGCGGGACCGTCCTGGCGGCAGGGGCAGGCGATGCCCGGCATCTTCCGCACCTACGTCTACGGAGACGAACGCGTCTACAAGATCCTCAAGGACCGGCCCATGCTCTCCAAGCTGGCCGGCTGGGGCGTGATCGTGGGCGAGTCGATCGTGCCGCTGGCCCTGATCCTGCCCAAGAAGTCGGCGTGGGGGATGCTGGCCGCGGGCGCCTCCTTCCACGCCGGGAACGCCATGTTCATGGGACTGAACAGGTTCCTGTGGTCTTTCGTCGGCACCTATCCGGCCGTCGTCTATATGTCCAAGCACATGAACCTGGACGACGTCTCGCCCAAGAAACTGCTGCGCGTCTTCCGGAAGCGGCGATGAAGGGCGGCCCGTTGCATGGCGCCCTGGCTCTGCTGCGTCCCCACCGTACGAGCCTGGTGGTGGCACTCGGCCTGGGCGTGGCCGCCACCGGCGCCTCGCTGTCGCAGCCCGTGGTCATCGGCTCGCTGATCGGCGGCATGTCCGGCGGGCCCTTCCCGACCACCACGCTGCTGCTGCTCGTCGCCCTGTTCGTGGTCGAGGGCGCCGTGGCGGCGGCACAGGCGTTGATCGTCGGCCGGACGGGCAGCCGGATCGTGCTCGGCGTACGTGAGACGATCGTGCACCGGCTGCTGCGCGGCCGGATGAGCGACCACCAGGAGCGGCGCCGCGGCGACACCATGGCGCGGATGCTCTCCGACACCTCGCTGATCTCCGGGGCGCTCACCCAGAGCCTGGCCGGCATGCTGCTGGCCGCCGTCACGGTCATCGGCGCCGTCGCCCTGATGGTGATCATCGATCCGGTGCTGGCCGGGGTCACCGCGCTGTGCCTCCTGGTCGCGGCGGTCGCCGGCCTCACGCTGGCCCGGTGGGTCCGCCGCGCCACCGTGGACCTGCAGGGCCGGGTGGGCGACTTCGGCGCGGCGGTGGAACGGGCGCTCGCCGGCCTGAGCACCATCAAGATCAGCCGGGCGGAGGATCGGGAGGCGGCCCGCCTCACCGCACACGCCGGCGACGCCTATCGGGCACAGCAGCGCGTGGTGCGGCTGGTGGCCGCCCTGCTGCCCGCCGTCAACCTCGGCCTGCAGGCCTCCTACGCGGTCGTCTTCGTCGTCGGTGCGCTGCGGCTGTCGAGCGGCGCGCTGTCGCTCGGGACGTTCACCGCCTTCTTGCTCTACCTCTTCTACATGGTCACGCCGCTGGTGAACTTCTTCGCCTCCGCCGCGCAGTTCCAGCAGGGCGTGGCCTCCGTGGCCCGGCTGCAGGAGATCATGACCCTGCCCGCGGAGGAGGAGCGCCCCGGTGCGGTGGCCCCGGTGGCGCCGCGGCCCGAGGGTGAGATCCTGCGGCTCGACGACGTCTGGTTCGCCTACCAGCCGGGGCGTCACGTGCTGCGCGGGGTGTCGTTCTCCGTGCCGGCGCGGGGCGTCACCGCGATAGTCGGGCCGTCGGGCGCCGGCAAGTCCACGATCTTCTCGCTGATCGAGCGGCTGTGGGAGGCCGACGACGGCGCGATCATGCTGGGCGGCCGGAACGTACGCGACATCGACCTGGCCGAGCTGCGCGCCCGCGTCGGGTACGTGGAGCAGCACGCCCCCGTCATGGACGGCACGATCAGGGAGAACCTGCTCTATGCCGCCCCCGACGCCACCGAGGCCGAGCTGGAGCACGCCATCGAAGCGGCCAACTTGAACCGGTGGATCGACGGGCTCGAGGACGGGCTGGACGGCCAGGTCGGCGAGGAGGGCGCCGAGCTCTCCGGCGGGCAGCGGCAACGGGTCGCCATCGGCCGCATGATCCTCACCCGGCCGGACGTGCTGCTCATGGACGAGGTCACGGCCCACCTGGACGCCGAGTCCGAGCAGGCCCTGCGCGACTCGATCAAGGTGCAGGCGGCCGAGCGCGCGGTCGTGGTGATCGCGCACCGGCTCTCCACCGTCGTCGACGCCGACAAGATCATCGTCGTGGAGGATGGGCGCGTCCGCGGCGAGGGCACCCACGACAGCCTGATGGCCTCCGACGACCTCTACCGGCGCCTGGTCCACACCCAGTTCGCGCCCGAGCTGACGGAAGGGAAGGTTCGACGATGAAGGTGACGCTGCCGAGAGTGCTCGGCCTGGGCGTGGCCGCGACAGGGCTGGCGCTCACCGCCGGCACCCTGTTCGAGACCGTCGCCGAACGCCGCGACGCGGAGCGGATCCCCCTGCCAGGGCAGCTGATCGACATCGGCGGCAGGCGGCTGCACGCGCTGCTGGCCGGCACCGATCGGCCCGGCCCCACGGTCGTGCTGGAGAGCGGCATGGGTTGCCCGCTGGAGGGCTGGGCCTGGGTGCGGCCCATGGTCGCCGAGTTCGCCCCGGTCCTGTGCTACGAACGGGCCGGCATCGGCCGCAGTGATCCGCCGGACGAGCCGCTGACCGCCGACCTCGCCACCCGCGACCTCAAAGCGCTGCTGACGGCGCTGGGCCTGCCCGGCCCGTACGTGCTGGCCGGCCACTCCTACGGCGGCCTGCTCATCAGGCACTTCGCCCACAAGTACCCCGAGGACGTCGCCGGCCTGGTGTTCGTCGACTCCTCACACCCCGACCAGCTCATCAGATCCCACCGGCAGCGCATGGGCCTGCACTTCGTGGAGCAGGACCTGCGGACGTCCGTCACCAAGGCGACCTTCGGCCTGATGCGGCTGACCGCCACCCCGGCCATGATGCGGATCGGGGGGCTGCCCGAACCGGAGCGGTCGGTGGCCATGGCCCAGTATTACCGGCGCTCCGCGTGCGTCGGCGCGTACGCCGAGTTCCGCGCCTGGCTCGACAACGTCGAGGCGGCCGTCCGCGAGACGACGGTGCCGCCCGATTGCCCGGTCGCCGTGCTCACCGCCACGGCCTCGTCCGACGACGACCCGATGCACATGGAGCTGCAGCGCGAGCTGGCCGCGCTCGGGCGCGGCGGCGTCCACGAGATCGAGGAGTCCGGGCACGTGGAGCTCATCGCCGAGGAGGTCCACGCCGCCAAGGTCGCGCATGTGATCGAGAAGGTGGTCCGGTTATCCGAGCTGGAGGAGACGTGAACGGGACATTAGGCGCGCGCATCGGGCGCGGGACGGTTTACGCGTTGTTCGGCACGTGGTTCGCGTTGAGCTTCCTGAAGCAGGAGCCGACGCGGAAGCTGGAGTGGGCGGGCAAGCTGGCGTGGGTGGCCAAGATTGACGGCAGCGGCATGGTCGTCCCTGACTGGCGCTTCTTCGCCCCGAACCCGGGAATGTGGGACAACCACCTGCTGTACCGGGACGAGCTGGACGACGGCACGGTGACGCCCTGGAAGGAGGTCATCCCGACGCGCAATCGGTTCTGGGTGCACATCCTGTGGTATCCGGACCGCCGCGACGAGAAGGCCCTGTTCGACCTGGTGGGCCAGATAGCCCGGACGGTCGTCGATCCGGATTTCACCGGCTCCAAGGACATCCAGGTGACATTGCCCTATCTCATGCTGCTCAACTATGTGACCCACCGGCAGCAGCACCACCGGCATGCCAAGGCCACCCAGTTCCTCATCTGCCGGTCCACGGGGCGTGATGAGTCGGAGCAGCCGCTGGCGCTCTTCCTGTCCAACGTCCATCCCCTGAGCTGATGAACACCGTAGTGGTGGTGGACGCCGACGTGTTGCGGCGGCAGCGGCTGGTCGGCGCGCTGCGGCGGGCCGATGGGATCGGCTCGGTGGTGACGGCGGACCATCCGCCGGAGGGCCGGCTGCCCGGGACGGACGCGCTGGTGATCCTGCTCTCGCTCGACGTCGGCGGCGTCGATCTGGCCCGGACGGCCCAGCGGCACTTCCCGGGCCCCGGGATGCGCGGCGGCCTGATCGCCATCGTCACCGGGTCCGGCGACCGGGACCGGCTCCTGGTGGCGCTGCACGCCGGGTTCCGCGGGGTGATCTTCGCCGGCAGCCAGGACGAGGAGGTCGTCACCGCGGTGCGCGCGGTGGCCGCCGGGCACCCGTACATCCCGCCGATCATGCTCAACGACGTCGCCCTGGCCATGCTGCCGCTGGCGGTGCGGCTGGCCGAGGGGCGCGACGACCCGCGGGCGACGGGCGCGCTCACCGCGCGCGAGCAGGAGGTGCTGGGACTGCTCGCGATCGGCTGCCCGAACGAGGAGATCGCCGAGAAGCTCGTCATCACCGAGGCCACGGTCCGCTCCCACGTGCTGAAGATCCTGCGCAAGCTGGGCGTCCGCAACCGCACCGAGGCGGTCTTCATTGCCCATCAACGAGGGCTGTTCGGGCCGCTGCCGTACGTCCCGGCCGCCCATCAGGAACCGAGAGGAGCGGACGACGCGGATGGAGTCCCTGTTCATCTATGACGGCGACTGCGGATTCTGCACCAGGTCGGTGACCTGGCTGCTGGGCCGGGTGCGCCCGGCGGCGGAGGCCAGGGCGTACCAGCGAACGGACCTGGCCGCCTTCGGCACCACCGCCACGCGCGCCCGGCACGAGGCGCTCTGGGTCACCAGGGACGCCCGGGGTCGCACCTCCGTGCGCGGCGGCGTGCAGGCGTTCGCCGCGCTGCTGCGCACCGGCGGCCCCCCGTGGCGGGCCGCCGGGCTGCTGCTGGCGACGCCGCCGATCAGCTGGGTCGCGATGGTGGTCTACCGCCTGGTCGCGACCAACCGATACCGCCTGCCCGGAGGGACCGCCGCCTGCGCGGTGCCGATCCGTGACCCCGACTCTTGACCCGATCCGTCATCGAAGACCGTCATCGAAGATTCGTCATCAGCGATTCGTCATAAGGAGGAGCCCCATGCGCGGGGACGAGTACGAGGAGTTCGACGCCGTGATCGTCGGCGGCGGGCCGGCCGGTTCGGTGACCGGCGCGCTGCTGGCCAAGCGCGGCCACCGGGTGCTGATCCTGGAGAAGGAGCGCTTCCCCCGCTATCACATCGGCGAGTCGCTGATCCCGGGCATGATGACCGTGCTGGAGGAGCTCGACCTCGTCGACCGGCTGGCCGGAATACGCTTCCCCAGGAAGGACGGGCTCAGCCTGGTGTGGGGCAAGGACCGGCAGTTGTGGAACATCCACTTCTCCGAGGTCCCCGGCGTGGTCTACGACTACTCCTACCACGTGCGCCGCGCCGAGTTCGACGACCTGCTGCTCACGCGGGCCGGGGAGCTGGGGGCCGTGGTACGGCAGGAGGCGACCGTGAAGGAGGCGCTGACGGACGACGGCCGCGTGACCGGCGTGCGCTACACGCTGGCCGGGCAGGAGCGGGTGGCGCGGGCGAGGGTCGTGGTGGAGGCGTCGGGCCAGGCACGGGCGCTGGGCCGCGGGCTGAGCCCCGTGCAGTGGCAGGACGACATGCGCAGTGTGGCCCACTGGACGTACTGGGCGCCGACCGGTGACCTGCCCGACGATCAGCGCGGCAACATTCTCGTCGAACGGGTCACCGACGGCTGGTTCTGGGCGATCCCGGTCGACAGCGAGCCGCCGACCCTGAGCGTGGGCTACGTGACCCCCACCAGCGAGCTCGGCAAGGACAGGACCCTGCGCGAGCTGTACGACGCCGGCCTGGCCGAGAGCAAGGTCGTCAAGGGCCTGCTGGCGGGCAGCGAGCCGGTCGCCGAGTTCCGCACCACGCGCGACTGGTCCTACCTCGCCGAGACCACCGTGGGCCCGGGCTGGCTGACGGTGGGCGACGCGGCCGGCTTCATCGACCCGCTGTTCTCCGGCGGCGTGTGCCTGGCGATCCTGTGCGCGCACCCGGCCGCCCGCGCGATCGACGTCGCCCTGCGCAGCCCCGGTATGGAGGAGCGCGCCTTCGACGCCTACCGCGTGAGCCACCACAAGATGATCATGACGTTTCTGGAGTACGTCCGGTTCTTCTACGATCCCGATCGCGACCGGGAGGACTACTTCCAGCAGGCCCAGGCCATGGCCGAGCTGGACGTACGGAACGTGGAGGCGCGCGAGGCGTTCGTCACCATGGTCTCCGGGGTGTCGGCGCTGGCCATTCTCTTCCCCATCCCTGAGGTGCCCGAGGAGGCGAGCGTCGTATGACCGAGCCGGCCGTGCTGATCGACGTGACCGACGGGACGCTCTTCGGCCGCAACGCGTTCTGGCCGATGTTCGCCTGGCTCAGGCGGAATGAACCGGTCCACTGGCACCCCGAACCCGGCGGGCCGGGCTTCTGGGTGGTGACCAAGCATCGCGACGTGACCCGCGTCTACACCGACTCCGAGACGTTCAGCTCCCGCCACGGCATGCGCCTGGGCAGCGTGGACAAGGCCGTGGCGGCCGTCTCCCAGCGGATGCTGATCGTCTCCGACCCGCCGGAGCACAACCGGATCAAAAGTGTGATCTCCAAGGCTCTGGGCCACTCGGAGCTGCCCCGCATGGAACGTCTGGCGCGGGCGGCCGCCGCCCGCGCCATCGACGACGTGCTGGAACGTGGCGAGGTCGACTTCTACGAGGTGGCCAAGCGGCTCACCAACCACGTGATCTGCTCGCTCATGGGCATCCCGGCCGGCGAGTGGGACTGGGTCTGCGACACCATCTCCGCCGCCTTCGAGGGCACCGACGAGGAGGCCAAGAGCCACGCGCACAGCGAGATCTTCCTGTATTTCAGCGAGTTGCTGGCCGAGCGGCGCGAGGAGCCGGGGGACGACTTCATCAGCCGGATCGCCACCGACGAGCGCGTGGCCGAGACAGGCGGCCGGCGCCCGCTGACCGACGAGGAGATCGTCTTCAACTGCAGCGGTGTCCTGTCGGGCGCGAACGAGACGACCCGCTTCTCCACCGCCGGCGCGGTGCTGGCCTTCGCCGACCACCCGGACCAGTGGGAACTGCTCAGGTCGGGCGGCGAGCCGGCGCTGCCCGCAGCCGTGGAGGAGGTGCTGCGCTGGACCGTGCCCGGCGTCCACGCCCTGCGTACGGCGCTGCGCCCGGCCACCATCGGCGGCGTGGACATCGCCCCCGGCGACCGGGTGACGCTCTGGAACGTCTCGGCCAACCGGGACGAGGAGGAGTTCCCGCAGGCCGACCGCTTCCTGGTGGGCCGGACGCCGAACCGGCACGTCACGTTCGGCGCCGGGCGCCACCTGTGCATCGGTGCCCGGCTGGCCCGGATCGAGCTGACGGTCTTCCTGCGCGAGCTGGCCGGTCGCGTACGGACCATCGAGCTACGCGACCGGCCGGCCTACAACGCCTCGAACTTCACGTGGGGACTTTCACGCCTGGCCGTACGGTTGAGCGCTTGATCGGGTGCAGGTTCGAGTAGAAGACGATCAGCGGTTCCTCGGACTCGTCCCAGCCCGCGGAGCGGGCGATGAGGAACTGCGTCCTGATGGCCCGCGGGTGGTGCGGGTGGTTGTGCGTCACGTGGTTGAGTAGGAACAGGTACGGCAGCGAGAGCTGGATGTCCTCGGGGCTTTCCAGCTTGCCGTCCAGGATCGTGTTGGACACCTCGCCGGCCAGATCGAAGATCA
This sequence comes from Nonomuraea sp. NPDC050786, assembly GCF_040654115.1. NCBI lineage: Bacteria > Bacillati > Actinomycetota > Actinomycetes > Streptosporangiales > Streptosporangiaceae > Nonomuraea > Nonomuraea sp. NPDC050786. The sequence continues at coordinate 26,446 of NZ_JBFAHJ010000055.1, read as the reverse complement.
CCTTGTCGATGCGGTGCTCGGGCAGCCAGAAGATGTGCCGGATCTTGCGCGGCACCGCGGAGGTGATCTCCTTCCACGGCGTGAGCTCGCCGTCCTCCAGCTCGTCCCGGTAGAGCACGTTGTTGTCGTGGACGCCGGGATGCGGGGCGAAGAACCGCCACTCCGGCAGCAGCAGCCCGCCGGGGTCGATTTTGCGGTGCCACTCGAGGCGGCGGGTGGGCTCCTGCTTGATCGTGGCGGCGGCGAACCACGCGCCCAGGAACGTGATGAGCAATCCCCTGCCTACCTGAGCGGGAGTCGGTCGCGTCCTCATGGGATCAGCGGCGCCGCGCAGTCGGTGGCCTTCTCCTGGCCCTTGCACAACCGCACGTACATGCGCTGCGTCGGCGTGAGGAAGGTGCTGGTCCACTTGATGTTGATGGGGGCCGAGCCCGCGCCGCACTGGGTCACGTGCTTGACCACCGGGCCGGGGACCAGATCGTAGATGTACTGCACCCAGATCGAGTAGCAGTCCGCTCCGGTATTGGTGAGCTCTCCCGAGACAGTCGTGGTGCCGCCCAGCCTTCCGTCACTCACGAACTCGGTGGTGCCCGCGGCCGTGGCCGTCCCATAGCTCCTCGACCATGGGGTGGCCGCCGCGGCCGGGTATGTCGTCAACGCCGTGGCGGCCACCGCCGCCGCACCCAGGACCGCAAGCCGTCCGCTCAATCTCATGGTGAACCTCCGATTCGGGAAAAGGGGGGGACGGGCACCCGGCCTCCGGGCGCCCGTTGGTGCTCAGCCGAGCAGGACGTTCCTGCGGGTGGCGGCCAGGTCGTCGACGCCGAGGACGCCCAGGTCCGGGGTGCCACTCAGGGCCGTCCGCGAGGCGACGCTGCCGCCGAACACTGTGGGACAGGCGACGAGGATGACGTGGGTAACCGGTGCCGTGATGGCGGTCAGAGCCGGCGATTGCGGCGACAGCAGCCGCAGGGGTTCCAGATCGGGGCCGGTGCGGGTGGGGAGCATCCGCTGGGCGGCGCTTTCGACTGCGTTCATGTGCTTCCTCTCTGGTTGCTGGGGGCGCCCGGCGGCCTCGCACGGCCGCCGGACACCCATCGGTGTCAGCGGCGGAGGATGTCCCGCCGGACGTCGGCCAGGTCGTCACCGCTCAGGCCGGCCAGGTCCACGTCGGACGGCAGCGCGGTGGAGTCCAGGTGGTCGCCGCCGAAGAAGGTGCAGACGTACTTGGCGGCGAGGTAGCCGGTCGCGAACGCCGCGACCGGCGTGTAGAGGACCGGGCTGACCGGGTTCGCGTGCTCCAGTGGCGCGAAGGAGGCCGCGCTGCGCCCCGGGATGGTCTCCTGCGCGACGCGCTCCACTCCGTTCATCGGATCGTTCCTTTCAGGTGTGCAGGATGTGCCGGCGCAGCTCGACCAGCTCGGCCACGTCGAGCTGGGTCATGTCCGAGCCGCCCTTGAGCGCGGTGGACTCCAGGTGGTCACCGCCGAAGAAGGTGCAGGTGAACTTGACGGCGTTGTAGCCGGCCACGAACGCGGCGACCGGCGTGAACAGCACCGGGCTGACCGGCTTCGCGTGCTCCAGCGGCTGGAAGCCGGCGGCGGCGCGCGTCGGGATCGTGTTCTGCGCGATCGCTTCGACTCGGTTCATTGGATGGTTCCCTCTCTTTCACGGGGGCGGTAATGGCCCCGCGAAACTACGGAAAATGGGTCGCCACCCCAGCGGTAACGGCTGGATCCGACCGATCGGGTTTACGCCGCGGTCTCCGCCGGATGCAATTCCCGTCCCTTTCTGTGGAGACTTCCACACCTGTAATGCTAGGGAACGGAGTTGCCGCGCACATCCAACATATTGTGGATTTAGTTCCCCGCCGAGAGGAAGTCGCGATCATTAGGGAAGGGGCCGGCGACGGCCAAAGACAATGGCGCGGAGAAAAGCTGCGAGGCCAGGTCCCGTACCTCTTCTCCGGTCGTTTCGCCGACCTTGTGCACCAGGTCGCCGACCGTCATGGGGGCCTGCCCGGACAGCTCGCCCTGGGCCAGCGCGGTCGCCCGGGCCAGCGGATCGGCCAGGCCGAGCGCCAGCCGCCCCCGGGTGCGCCGCTTGGCGCGCTCGACCTCTTCCTCGCTCAGCCCGTCGCGGGCGATCCGGTCGAGCTCGGTCCGCAGGCACTCCAGGAAGGCGGGCACGTCGGCAGGCCGGCACACCCCGTGGACGGCGAACGCGCCCGCGTCGGAGTACGCCTGCGCGTGGCTGCCCAGCGCGTACGCGAGCCCGCGCCGCTCGCGCAGCTCCACGAAGAGCCGGGACGAGATGCCGCCGCCGATCGCGGTGGACAGCACGGCCATGGCGTAGCGGGCCGGGTGCAGGTGAGAGATCGCCGGCACGCCGGCCATCAGCGAGGCCAGCTCCACGCTCCTGGGCAGCACCCGGCAGCGGCCTGGCCGGTCCGTCACGCTCCCCGGGCCTTCTCGCGGCGGCACGGGGTCGCGGCGGCGGTCACCGAAGCGCCGCAGCAGACCGGCCGCGGCCAGCTCCACGATCCGGTCGTGGTCGACGTCTCCCGTCGCCACGACCACGAGCTTCTCGGGAACGTAGTGCTCGGCGTGGAAAGCGGCCACGAAGTCCCGTTTCATCGCGCCGACCGTGGCTTCCGCACCGCCCGCCGGCCGGGCGAGCCGTTCGTCGGCGAACAGCAGGTACGCCAGCTCCTGCTGCGCCGCCTGGAGCGGATCGTCGCGCTGCATGGCCAGCTCGTTGAGGAGCACGGCGCGCTCGGTCTCCACGTCGATGCCGTTCAGCGCCGGGTCGACCACCATGTCGCAGATCAGATCGGCGGCCAGGGGCAGGTCCTCGTGCAGCACCTTGGCGAAGTAGGCGGTGTGCTCCTTGGCGGTGACCGCGTTCGACTCGCCGCCGGTGGCGTCCATCTCGGCGGCGATGCGCTCGCCGGTGCGGCGGCCGGTGCCCTTGAAGACGACGTGCTCCAGGAAGTGCGAGGCGCCGTGGCACTCCTCGGGCTCGTCACGCGAGCCGGTGGCGGCCCACACGCCGAAGGCCGCGGCGTGCCGGCCGGGCGTCCGTTCGGTGATCACACGGAGGCCGCTCGGGAGCACGGTACGGCGGAGATGCGGTGTGGCCGGCACACCGGCACGCTAACGCGGCGGCCCGGGGACGGGGCTGCCCGATCGGGCTGCCCGTCCGGCCTGGCCGAAATCCGGTCCGGGCAGGCGCTCCCCGGGCGGCGGTGCGATGCCAGGCTCGGGCCATGACAGAGCGAGACGAGGAAGCGCTGACCCTGGTCACCGCGGCACTGGATCTGATGGTCCCGTACGCCGTCCGCGCCGCCGCCACCCTGCGGCTGGCCGACGAAGTCGCGCCGGGCGGCTCCACGGCGGCCGAGCTCGCCGCCGCCTGCGGCGCCGATCCCGACGCGCTGGAGCGCATGCTGCGCTATCTCAGCAGCCGGGGGATCTTCGACGAGGTCGCGCCCGGCGTGTTCGCGGCGAACAGGGCGGCGTCGCTGCTGTCGCCCGCGCACCCGTGGGGCATGCACGAACTGCTCGACCTCGACGGCCCGCACGGCCGGATCGCCGACGCCCAGCGACGCCTCCTCGACACCGTACGGTACGGCGGCGACGCCTACCGTCGCGTGTTCGGCCGCCCCTACTACGAGGACATGGCGGCCGACCCGGAGATGTCGCGGCGCACCTCGGCCGTCTCCACGGCGATGGCCGCCGGGTACGCCGGCGAGATCGCCCAGGACGAGGTGTGGAAGCGCGCGGGAAGCCTGGCCGACGTGGGCGGCGGCACGGGCGAGCTGACGGCCGCGATCCTGCGGGCACACCCGGGGCTGCGCGCGGTCCTGGTGGAGCGGGCCGAGACGGCGGCGGCCGCCGCCGACACGCTGGCCGCGGCCGGAGTGGGCGAGCGCTGCGTCACCGTCGACGGCAGCTTCTTCGACCCCCTCCCGGAGGGGCACGACGTCTATCTGCTGGCCAACGTCGTCCCCGACTGGGGGGACGACGACGCGGTGGCGATCCTGCGCCGCTGTGCCGAGGTCGTTCCCCCAGAGGGCAGGGTGGTCGTGGTGGACACCTGCGTCACGGCCAGGGCCGACGATCAGGTCATTACATATCTGGATATGTTCCAGTTGGTCGTGCAGAACGGGCGGGCCAGGCGGCCGGAGGAGATCCACCGCCTGGCCGAGCGTGCGGGGCTCACGCACGTCGAGACGCGCCAGACGCCGCTGTCCGGCTACCACGTCATCGAGTACGTCCGAGCATGAGCAGCGAGACCGGCGCCCCGACGACGGGGGCCGCGCCCTTCGCCGCCGTGCCCGCGTCCGCCGTCGCCGCGTTCGAGGCCGCCGCCGGGACGGGCTCGGGTGGGGCGTCGCAGGCGGCGTCGGCTCCGGGCCGGTCGTCGGGCAGGGTGCCGTCGGCCAGGTAGGCCGCCACATACCCGTCGACGCACGCGTTGCCGCGCAGGAACGACACGCCGTGGCTCATCCCCCCGCGTTCCAGCACCAGCCGTGACGTGGGCAGCTTGGCGTGCAGCTCCAGCGCTCCCGGCCAGGGCGCGCCCGCGTCCTTGGTGGCCTGGACGAGCAGTGCGTTCTCGACCGCCCGACCCGAGATCGGCTCGGCCGGACCCGCCGGAACCGGCCAGAACGCACACGGGGCGTTGTACCAGACGTGCGTCCAGCCCACGAAGGGGGACCGGAGGTGGAGCCGCCAGGCGTCCCGGCGCCAGCGGTCCCAGTCGCGCGGCCACGGCGCGTCCGCGCACTGGGTCGCGCTGTGGACGGCGTAGTCGTTGTCGTCCGGAGGCGCCAAGTACCGGTAGGCGTCCACCAGTGGCTGGGCGTCGCCGCGGGCCAAGGCCGACAGCGCGGCGGCGAGCATCGGCCACCACGTCGTCTCGTAGCCGGCCGCCAGATAGGTGCCGTCGAACTCGCGCGGGCCCACGACCTGCCCGGCGGGCCGGGCGCGTACCTGGTCCCTGGCGGCGTAATAGGCCCGTTCGACCTTCTCGGGAGTGTCGCCCAGGGCGTAGGCGGACTTGTGGCGGGCGATCCAGGCGAAGAAATCGCGGGCCCGGTCGTTCATCGCGGTGGCGTGGTCGAGTCCGTGCCGGTACCACACGTGGCTGGGCCGGACCACGCTGTCGAGGACCATGCGGGCGACGGTGCCGGGGTGGCGCGTGGCGTAGACGGCGCCCAGGTAGGAGCCGTACCCGTAGCCGAGGTAGGAGATCCGGTCCTGGCCCAGCGCCCGGCGCAGCGCGTCCAGGTCGTCGGCGTTGTCGGCGGTGCGCATGTGAGGCAGCAGGTCGCCGTGCCGGGCCGCACAGGCGGCGGCGTAGCCGCGCGCCACCTCGATCTGGGCGCGCTCGTCGGCGAGGGTACGCGGCACGGTGTCGGGCTGCACGGGGGCGAAGCGGGCCGGGTCGCAGCTCATCCGCGGCTCGCTCGCGCCGGTGCCGCGCGGGTCGTAGCCGATGATGTCGTAGCGCGTGACCAGGTCGGACGGCATGAGCACGGTGAGGGCCGCGGCCAGCGTACGCCCGGCCTGCCCGGGGCCGCCGACGTTGACCAGCAGGGCCCCCAGCCGCCGCTCGGGCGGCGCGGTGGCCGCCTTGCGCGCCAGCGCGATCTTCACCGTGCGGCCGCCCGGGGCGGCGTGGTCCAGCGGGACGTCGGCCTTGGCGCACTCCAGCCCCAGCGACGCGAGCAACGGCTCGGAACAGGTCCCCCAGGCGATCGCGGCGGGGGCGGCTGCCACAGCGGCCGTGGCCGCGGGTGCCGGAGCCAACGGGGAGACGGTCAGAAACGCGGTGAGTAATCGGAGAAACATGCGGCATTCCCTGTGTGAATATAGGTGCGGTAGCGTCACGATAACGCTCGACCCGGTCCGGGACCCTGGCCATTTGACCAGACCGTTTTTCCGTTTAACTCGTCACTGACAATTGGTAACGTGCCGTTGTACAGGTTGGAGGTGTGATTTGTCAGCCACACATTCGAGAGATCCGGCTGTCCTGCTCGCTTCGCTCGTCAAACGTTACGGCGACAAGAAAGCCGTCGACGGTCTTGACCTCCGGGTAGACCAAGGGGAGATCTTCGGGCTGCTCGGCCCGAACGGGGCCGGCAAGACCACGACGCTGGAGATCATCGCCGGGTTACGGGCGCCCACCTCGGGCACCGTCCGCGTCGCCGGCTTGGACCCGACGGCCGAACGACAGGAGCTGGTCCGCGTCCTGGCCGTCCAGCCGCAGCAGGCCCAGCTCTTCCCGCTGCTGACCGCCGAGGAGACGCTCACCCTCTGGCGGACCTTCTACGAGCGGCCGGGGGACGTGGCCGAGTTGCTGGCCGCGGTGAGCCTCACCGAGAGCGCCCGCACACAGGTGCGCAACCTCTCCGGTGGCCAGGAGCGCCGCCTGCTCATCGCCTGCGCGCTGATCGGGCGGCCCCGCGCGGTCGTGCTCGACGAGCCTTCGACCGGCCTGGACCCCAACGCCCGCGCCGAACTGTGGGAGGTGCTGCTCCGCTTCCGCGACGAGGGCGGCACGGTGATGCTCTCCACTCACTCCATGGACGAGGCCCAGTCCCTGTGTGACCGGGTCGCCATCATCGACCACGGGCGGCTGCTGGCCGAGGGCAGCCCGGCCGAGCTGATCGCCCGCCACGCGCCCCACCACCTGGTAACCTTCTCCCGCGATGCCGGCCATGCCAGGGACCTGCTCGCCTCCCGTCCCGACGTGCTGGCGATCGACGTGCGCGGCACCAAGGTGCACGTCTCCACCTCCGATCCCACGGCCGTCTCGGCGCTGCTCCGCGGCATCGACCCGCCCGTACGTGACGTCGTCGTCCGCGCCTCCGGGCTCGACGAGGTCTACCGGGAACTGACCGGACGAGTGTTCACCGAGGTGAAGGTATGAACTGGACTCTGGCCCTGGCCCACACCCGCCAGCTCACCAGGGACCGCCGCGCGGCCATGGGCGTGATCGGCTTCCCGCTGCTCTTCCTGGTGCTCGCGATGGTAGGGCCGGTCGGCTCCGGCGACGTCAGTCGCTTCCAGCTCCCCGGCGCGCTGTTCACCGCGCTGGCCGCCATCGCCCTGTACGGGACCGTGCTGCCCACCGCCGAGTTGCGCCGCAGGGGCACACTCCGGTTGCTGAGCACGACGCCGCTGACCCGCCGTGCCCTGCTGTTCTCCCTGGCCCCGCTCCGGCTGGTGCTGGCCGCCGCGTTCATCGTGCTGAACTGCGCGGTCAGCGTGGCCTATGGCTACCTGGAGGTGTCGCGGCTGCCCGGGCTGGTGCTGACCAGCGCCGTCGGGCTGGCCTTCCTGCTGGCGCTGGGTTTCGTGTTCGCGGCCGTGCTCACCTCGGCCGAGACCTCCGAGACCGTGCTGACCATCCTCGTCATCGCGATCATCTTCATCGGCGACGCCGTCGTCCCGCTGAGCATGCTGCCCGCCGGAGTGGCCGACGTCCTTCAGTGGCTGCCCCCGGCCCTGATCACCGGCGCCCTGCGCTGGGAACTGGTCGGCATGGAGCCCCCGCACCCGGAGTGGGTGACGTGGGCGATCGGCGCGGGCGGCGCGCTGCTGCTCGGCGCCCTGGCCGTACGCGTCTTCCGCTGGGACGACGGCTCATCGTCCTGACGCCGCCGGGTACGGCAGCGCACGGCTGTCGAGCTTGCCGTTGGGCGTGAGCGGCAGCGCCTCCATGGTCACGAACTCCGCGGGCACCATACCGGCGGGCAGGATCCCCGCCAGGTGCCTGCGCAGCTCCGTGCCGGCGGGGGCGGCCGCCCGCCCACCGGCGGGCACCACGTAGGCCACGAGCCGCGGCTGCCCCTCTCCCTTGAGCACGACCGCGGCCTGGGCGATGCCGTCGTGCCGCTCCAGCGCCGCGCTGATCTCCGCGGGCTCGATGCGGTTGCCGTGCAGCTTGATCTGCTCGTCGGTCCTGCCGAGGAACATCAGGTCGCCGTCCGGTCCGGCCTTGACCAGGTCGCCCGTGCGGTACATCCGTTCCCCGGGCGGGCCGAAGGGGTCGGGGAGGAAGCGCAGCGCGGTCAGCCCCGGCTGGTTGAGATAGCCCCTGGCCACACCGGCGCCGGCGATGTACAGCTCGCCCTCGGCGCCGGGGGGCACCGGGCGGAGGCGTCCGTCCAGCACGTACACCCGCACCCCGTCGATCGGGCGGCCGATGGACGGCGGCCGGGCCGGGTCGAGCGGGTCGCAGGCAGTGGCGGCCACGGTCGTCTCCGTGGGACCGTACGCGTTGATCATCTGGCGGCCCGGCGCGAAGCGGGAGACCAGCTCGGGGCTGACCCGCTCACCGCCGACGATGAGCGTGCGCAGCGTCGGCAGGTCCTCGTCGGGCAGCGTGGCCAGCAGGGCCGTCGGGATCTGGAGGCAGGTCGCCGCGGTCAGGCACAGGGCGTCGGCCAGGTCCTCGCCCGACAGCCGGTCGTACGGGCCCGGCAGAATGAGCGTCGCGCCGGAGAGCAGGGCCATCGCCACGTTCGCCACGGCCGGGTCGAAGCCGGGCGCCACGATGTGCAGCACCCGGCCGGTCCCGTCCAGCCGGGTGCGCCTGATGTGGTCGCGCGCCAGGTTGACGATGGCACTGTGGGGCACCACCACGCCCTTGGGCGTCCCCGTGGAGCCGGATGTGTAGATGACGTAGGCCGGGTGGGCGGGCCGCAGCGGCCGGGCCCGCTCCTCGTCGACCAGGTCGCCGTCCGGGAGGGAGCCGAGCGGTCCTGCGTCGTCCTGCGGCAGGTCGTGGCGGATGACAGTGAGCGGCGCGGCGTCGCGGATCAGCGTCTCGCGGCGGGCCGGCGGCAGGGCGAGGTCCAGCGGGAGGTAGGCCGCGCCGCACTTCAGCACGGCCAGCATGGCGACCACTGCGGCGGGCGAGCGGGGCAGCTCCACGCCCACCCGGTCCTCGGGCCCGGCCCCGAGCCGGACGAGATGGCGGGCAAGCCGGTTCGCTCGCGCGTTGAGTCCGGCGTAGGTCAGCGTGCCGAGCGGCGACTCGACGGCCGTGGCCGCCGGGGTCCGCGCCACCTGCGCCTCGAACAGGCTGGGCAGTGTGTCCATGCTGGAACGCTAGATCAAGCGCCGGAGCGCGCCAGCCGTACTTGCCCTCGCCGAACGGGCAGCCCAGCCGATCTTCAGCGGCCCGGTGGCCGGACAGTATCGTCGGGGAATGCACTCTGCCATGGACCCCGCGGCACGGAGCAGGACCTACGGCGGCTTCTTGCACCTGGAGGAGCTGCTCTCCCTGCAGGAGTCGCCGTCGGGCCATCACGACGAGATGCTCTTCTTCACCGCACACCAGATCTACGAGCTGTGGTTCAAGATCCTCCTGCATGAGCTCGAGCGCGCGCGCGACGCGATGCTCGCCGACGACGTCCCGTGGGCGCTGTACTGCCTGCGGCGCGTCCGAGTCATCGAACGCGTGCTGTGCGAGCAGATCGACGTGCTCGCCACCATCAGCCCCGGCTCCTTCCAGCAGTTCCGCGGCGGCCTGTACAGCTCCAGCGGCCTGCAGTCGGCGCAGTTCCGCGAGATCGAGTTCCTGTCCGGCCTCAAGGACCCCGCCCACCTGCGCCGGGACGACCTGACGGACGCCGAGCGGGAACGGCTGACGCGCCGGCTCGCCGAGCCCGCACTCACGGAGGCCTTCGACATGTTGCGGGTCCGGCGCGGCTCGCCCGACCTGGCCGAGATCCTGCGCAGCGAGGTGATCGACGACGACCTCGGCCGGCTCGCCGAGGCGCTGATCGACCACGACGAGGGCTTCTCCCAGTGGCGCTACCGGCACGTGCGCATGGTGGAACGGATCATCGGCGGCCGCGACGGCACGGGTGGCTCGTCGGGCGTCGGGTACCTACGATCGACCCTCGCCAAACGGTTCTTCGAGGAACTGTGGAGCGTGCGTGGCCGCCTCTGACGACGCCGGCCTGCCGTACGACGCCGGCCTGCCGTACGACGCCGGCTCGCCGTACGACGCCGGCTCGCCGTACCCGCCCGAACTGGCCCGCTTCACCGTGCCCGGCGGGGGCCTGCGCGTGCCGTACGGTGCGGAGGCCGACCAGTACGGCGAGCTGTGGCTGCCGGAGACCGGCCGGCCGCCCCACCCCGTGGTGGTCCTCGTCCACGGCGGCTACTGGCGCAGCCGCTACCGCGCCGATCTCATGCACGCCCTCGCGCACGCCGTGGCCCACGCGGGCGTCGCCGCCTGGAACCTGGAGTACCGCAGGGTGGGTGACCCCGGCGGCGGCCTGCCGGGCACGTTCACCGACGTCGCGGCGGGCCTGGAGGCGCTGGCCGGCTTGGCCGCCGCGCACTCCCTCGATCTGGCGCGGGTGGCCGTCGTCGGCCACTCGGCGGGCGGGCACCTGGCCGCGTGGCTGCCCGCCAGGACACGCACGCCGTGGGGCGTGGGCGGGCGGATACGCCTGCGCCTGGTGGTCGGGCTCGCGCCGGTCGCCGACCTTCGGCTGGCCCACGCCTGGAAGCTGTCTGACGACGCGGCGGCCGGGCTCATCGGCGGCACCGCCGAGGAGGTGCCCGAGCTGTACCAGCTGGCCTCACCCGCGGACCTGCTGCCGCTGGGCGTCCCTCAGGTCCTCGTCCACGGCACCGCCGACGACGCGGTGCCGTACGAGATGAGCGTCCGGTACCAGCGGGCGGCGCGGGCGGCCGGCGACGACTGCGAGCTGATCCGCCTGCCGGGCGGGGACCACTTCACGGTCATCGACCCGGGCAGCCCGGCATGGGCGGTCACCTGGGAACGGCTGTCCCGGGCGCTCGATCTCGGCTGATCCGCGCGGTCAGGTCGCCCGCGGGCTCAGCTCATCTGCGCGGCGATCCCGCGGAAGCGGTCGGCGGCCGTCCACACCTCGGTGAACGAGGTCGTGGCCGGGGCCAGGCCGAAGCGGAGCCTGTCGGGCGGGCGGACGTCCACGATCACCTCCTCGGCCTCCAACGCCTTGCCGAACCGCTCGGCGGCAGGATGCGCGAACGCCACGTGACCGCCGCGCAGCGCGGCCTCGCGCGGGCCGGCCAGGCGGACGCCCAGGGGCGCGAGCCAGGCGTCGTACAGCTCGATGAGCAGGCCGGTCAGCGCCTGGCTCTTGGCGCGCAGGGCCGCGATGCCGGGCTCGGCCAGCAGGCGGCAGCCGTCCTCGACCAGGGCGAGGCTCAGCACCGGCGGGGTGCCCACGAGGAAGCGCCGGATGCCGGGGGCCGGGTCGTAGCCCTGGGGCATGGCGAACTGGTCGCGGTGGCCGAACCAGCCCCAGATCGGCTGGGTGAGGCGGTCCTGGAGCGGGCGCCGTACGTACGCGAACGCAGGAGCGCCCGGGCCGCCGGACAGGTACTTGTAGGTACAACCGACGGCCAGGTCGGCGCCGCAGGCGTCGAGTTCGACCGGCACCGCGCCCGCGGAGTGACACAGATCCCAGAGCGTCAGCGCGCCCGCGGAACGGGCCACGGCGTTGATCGCCGCCATGTCCGCGATCGCGCCCGAGCGGTAGTCGACGTGCGACAGACACACCAGCGCCGTCCGCTCGTCGACCACCCGGGCCACGGCGTCGGGCGTGGGCCCGGTGATCTCGTCGAAGGCCACCAGGCGCAGCTCCAGCCCGCGCTCGGCGGCCACGCCCTCCAGGATGTAGCGGTCGGTGGGGAAGATGCCGCGGTCGCAGACGATCAGCCGCCGCTCGGGCCGGGCCGGGACGGCGGCGCGGGCCAGCTTGTAGAGGTTGACGCCGGTGGAGTCGGTGACGACGACCTGGCCGGGCGCGGCGCCGAGAAAGTGCCGGCCGAGCAGGTCGCCGATGTCGTGCTGGAGTCTCATCCAGCGGGAGAACCAGGAGTTCACCAGGTCGTGCGCCCACTCGGTGGTGATGAGCGCGCGGGCGGTGTCCTGCGCCGCGGCGGGCGGTCTGCCCAGGGAGTGGCCGTCGAGGTAGATGCGGCCGGGCAGGGTGGGCACGAAGCGGTCGCGAAGCGGAGCGAGCGGATCCTCGGCGTCGAGCCGCCGGGCGTCGTCCAGGGTCGGGTGGTGGACCGTCATGGCTACTCCGAGGTCGGGTGGTGGACCGTCATGGCTACTCCCAGGTCGGGTGGTGGACCGTCATGGGTTCCGAGGTCAGGGGTGGACCGTCATGGGTGGTCCATCACTCAAGGGCCGCGGCCATGAGGGCCGCGGTCATGGCGGCTCCGTCCTGCCAGTCGGAGTTGACGTTCAGCGCGGCGGTGCGGGAGCCGTCGAGGGTGCCGAACACCGAGGTGATGGAGCCGTGGATGGCGCCGTCATAACCGGCGACGAGCTCGCCGCCCACCCGCCGGAACTTGACGCCGAGCCCGTGGGCTCCGCCGGAGCCCTCGACCGGGGCGAGCATCTCTGCCAGCTCGGGTGCGGGCAGCAGCCGTCCCCCCAGCAGCGCGCCAAGGAACACGGTCAGATCTCTCACGGTCGAGATCAGCTCGCCGGACGCGCCGCCGGCCGACGGGTTGAGCTCTGTCACGTCCAGGGTGCCGCGGAAGGGGATGGGCAGCGACAGCCGCGAGTAGTGGCGGGCGTGCGGCTTCGGCAGGTGCGTGGCGTCGCCGGGCAGGGACGTGCCGGTCAGGGACAGGGGCTCGATGACGCGCGCGCGGACCTCGTGCCGGAAGTCCCGGCCGGTCGCCCGCTCGATGACCAGCCCGGCCAGGACGTATCCGGTGTTGGAGTAGGCCCAGTCCGTGCCCGGCGGGAACAGCCGCGGGTGGTCGAGCGCGATCCCGACCAGCTCCAGCGGCTGATACGAGGCCGTCCGGTGACCGGGGAAGTCGCTGGTCAGCCGCCGGTGCATGGCTGGATCGCGGGTGTAGTCGAACAGACCGCCGGTGTGGCCCAGCAGGTGTCTGACGGTGACGCGGCCCAGGTCGTTGCCGTTGCGTGGGGCCAGCTCCGGCAGCCATCGCGCGACCGGGTCGTCCAGGCTCAGCCCGCCCTCGGCGGCGATCAGGAGCGCCGTGGCGGCCACGACCATCTTCGTGACGCTGCCCGCCCGGAACCTCTCGTCGGCATGGCGAGGCAGCCTCGCCGCCACGTCGGCGTACCCGGTGGCACCGTGCCAGCGCTCCTCGCCCACGCGTACCTCGCCGATCGCGCCGGGCGCTCCGAAGCGGGTGGTGATCTCGTCGAGCGCCAGGGCGGCGCGGCGCGTGCTGAGCGGGCTCACCGGAGTAGTCATGACCCCAGCGAACTATGACTCGCGGCAGCGCGGGGAGCCCGATCGAAGGGCCCATTCGGGCAGGCCACGGAGGATGCGGACCCCTGGCATACCAGAGAAACAGACAATCAGCCGGAAACCTTCGCCACGCTGCGCAACTCAGCCGTGACAACTCTCCGCAAGTCGTGGAGGTTAAATGTACATCAAGTTCTCTTGCCGCCCCACGGGCGCCTCGGTACTGTCACCACCGGATGCGCGTTTCCTCGAACAAAGCCAGCCGGAGGAAGAATGTACGCACCGGAAACTGTCCCGAGTATTGTCGAGAGTCCATCCGTCCGCTATTCCGTCGTCGTCGTGGCGGCCAACGAGGTACACCGGCACGGCCTGCGCGTGATGCTCACGAAGATCCCGTCGGTGGCCAAATGCAGGACCATGGCACCCCCCATGCTTCTCGCCACGGACGGACACGATGTTTTCGATACACTCATTCTTTCGTGCAGCGATATCTCGCGCGAACTCGCGGCGAGTTTAGCGTCCCGTGCGCAGTCGCTCGGCACGAATGTACTGCTGCTCTTCGACGGGAATCAGCAAGAATCTCTGGAAATTGCGGCGTCGATCCCCAGCAATGGCTTCCTGACTCTCCAGGACCTCACCGCGGAATCGTTGGAGAAAGCGCTGGACGGTATCCGCAACGGCGAGGTGCCCATGTCGGGCGGGCTCGCCGCCCATCTGCTCGCCAGCGTGCGCCGCCACACGGTGGCCGGTCGCGAGCGCAACCCCTATCTCACTCCGCGCGAGCAGCAGGCGCTCGCGCTGCTCGTGGAGGGCCTCAGCAACAAGCAGATCGCACGCAGGCTCGACATCTCCCAGCACGGCGTCAAGCGACTGGTCGCGAACGTGCTGGCCAAGCTCAACTGTCCCAACCGCACACTGGCGGTCGCCGTGGCTCTACGGGACGGTCTTGTGGCACCATAAACAACAAACGGGGACAAGCTATGAAGATCCTCTTGGTTGAGGACGACTTACGGGTGGCGGGGGCGTTGCGTTCTGCACTGGTTCGTCATGGATATGACGTACAGTGCGCGGTGTCCGGCAGCGAAGCCCTCGATTCAGACGACGACGCCGACCTGGTTCTGCTCGACATGTGCCTGCCCGACATGGACGGGTTCGAGGTCTGCCGGCGGTTCAGGGCCAGGAGCGACGTGCCGATCATCGCGGTCACCGCCCGTGGGGAGGCGGAGGCCAGGGTGCGCGGCCTGCGGATGGGCGCCGACGACTACGTGGTCAAACCCTGCGGCCTGGCCGAGCTGAAGGCACGCATGGAAGCGGTCATGCGCCGCAGCAGGAACGCGTTCCGCGCCACGGCCCCCGGGACCGTGATCACCATCGGTGACCTGTCGATCGACCTGGATCGCAAGACGGTCACCAGCAACGGGGAGCGAGTGCCGCTCAGCCGCAAGGAATACGAGATCGTCGCAGTGCTGGCCGCGGCTTCGGGCAGCGTGGTCACCCGCGACCAGCTCATGTCGAGCGTGTGGCGGCGGCGCGACGGCAACTTCAGGACGCTCGACGTACACATCGCCACACTCCGCAGGAAGCTCAATTCACCCGAACTCATCGAGACCGTTCGGGGCGTCGGATACAGGTTGGTCATGCAGTAAGACTGGGAGCGATCTGTGTGTATCGACGACTGGTGTTCATGGTGGCCTTCCTCGCCTGCGGGTTCGCCGTCCCGGTCGGCATGGAGACGGCCGTCCAGGAATCCCGTGAGCTGTTCGTCCTGGCCACCAGGAACACCGGGGAGATCGCCGCGCTGGCCGAGTCCGCGCTGGCCGCGCGAGACCTGACGACCCTGCGGCGGTGGCTCGACGGTCGCGCGCGGGCGTGCGGGTGTGCCGTGTTCATCCTTGACCACCGCGGGATGCTCGTCGTCGCCGCCGGCCTGGACCTCGTTCCTGGGGCGGGCGGCGACCAGGCCGTGACGCCGGCATCCGACGCGATGGCCGGGCGTGCCCCCGTGCCGCCGCACGTCATCTGGCTGTGGGACCGGCGGCCGTTCGTGCTGGGGGCGGTCATCCGGCATGACGGGCGGCCGCTGGGCGCCGCGGTGACGATGTGGCCCACCGACGACGCCAGATCGGCGGTCGCCGTGCGGCTGCTGCTGCTCGCCGCCGTCGTGGGCCTGACCGTGCTCGCCGCGGCCACGCTGGTCATCGGCCCGCTGGCGCGGTGGGTGATGACCCCGGTCCGGCTGCTCGGCGATGCCACCGAGCAGGTCGGCAGCGGGTACGTCCGCGTGCCCGAGACGGCGGGCCCGCCCGAGGTCCGCCGTCTGGCCTGCGGTTTCAACGACATGGCCGACCGCGTGCTGGCCCTGGCCACCCGCCAGCGGGACTTCGTCGCCCAAGCCTCCCATCAGCTCCGCAACCCCATCACCGCGCTGAGGCTGCGCGTGGAGAACGCCTTCGAGCTCGGCAGCGCCCCCTACGAGAGCGAGGACCTCAAGCTGGCCCTGAACGAGGTGGACCGGCTGTGCGCCATCGTCGACTCGCTCCTCCTGCTCGCCAAGTCGGAGAACAACGAGGAGCTGCCCGTCGTCGTGGACGTGTCGGCCACTGTCGTCCAGCGGGTGGACGCCTGGCGCTCCGCCTACGACCGCAACAGCGTGCCGCTCATCACCAACATCCCGGACGGCGTGCGGGCGCTGTGCCTGCCCGAGCTGATCGAGCACGGCCTTGACGCGCTGCTGGACAACGCGCTCAAGTTCGGCGAGCAGTGCCCCGTTCGGGTGGTGGTCCAGCGCCGGGGTGACATGATCGACGTGGTCGTGCGCGACCAGGGGCCGGGGCTGCCGGCCGAGGAGCTGGAGTTCGTGGGCACGCGGTTCTGGCGCAGCACCCGCCACCAGAACCTGCCCGGCACTGGACTCGGGCTGGCGATCATCAGACGGCTGGCCAAGGCGAGCGGCGGCCAAGTGATCATGGCGGCGAGCCGCCCCCACGGCCTGGAGGTACGCCTGCGGGTCTCGGCCGCGCCGGCCGGGATGGGCACGCCAGATGGTCATGCCCTTCGGTGACGCCGGATCGGGATTACCGGATTCTCCTCCGCTTCGCAGGATGAGCCTGCCGGTGTCAGCTCTCGCGTGGCAGCGAGATGAGGAGGACGTGCACAATGGATCCCCGCATCAAGGACGTTGTGATCCTCGGTGGAGGAACCGCCGGTTGGATGACGGCGGCGTACCTTGGGAAGTTCCTTCAGGGAAGCGTTCGCATCACGGTGCTGGAGGCGCCGGCGGTGCCCAGGATCGGCGTGGGCGAGGCTACCGTCCCCAACCTCCACAAGACCTTCTTCCACTACCTCGGCATCGCCGAGGACGAGTGGATGCGCGAGTGCAACGCCGCCTTCAAGATGGCGGTGAAGTTCGTCAACTGGCGTACGCCCGGTGCGGGCGAGAGCGCCCCCCGCACGCTCCCCGACGGGACCAGCGACCACTTCTACCACCCCTTCGGGCTGCTGCCCGACCACGACCAGATCCCGCTGTCGCACTACTGGCTCCAGCGCAGGCAGGCCGGGCAGGACGACCGGCCCTTCGACTACGCCTGCTTCAGGGAGCCGCCTCTGATGGACGCCAAGCTGGCGCCGCGGCACGCCGACGGCAGCCCGGCCACCCGCTACGCCTGGCACTTCGACGCCCAGCTCGTGGCCGACTTCCTGTGCCGGTTCGCCACGCAGCGACAGGGCGTCGTCCACATTCGTGACGAGATGGTGGACGTGCTGCGCGACGAGCGCGGCTTCATCACCGCGCTGGTCACGAAGGAGGGCCGCACGCTCAACGGGGACCTGTTCATCGACTGCTCCGGCTTCCGCGGGCTGCTCATCAACCAGGCGATGGCCGAGCCGTTCATCGACATGAGCGACCACCTGCTGTGCGACAGCGCGATCGCCACCGCGATCCCGCACGACGACGACGCGCACGGCGTGGAGCCCTACACCTCCGCCATCGCCATGAGCTCCGGCTGGAGCTGGAAGATCCCCATGTTGGACCGCTTCGGCACCGGCTACGTCTTCTCCAGCTCCCACACCTCCCGCGACGAGGCGACGCTGGAGCTCTGCCGGCTCTGGGGGCTCGACCCGGACTCCGCCCAGTTCAACAACATCCGCTTCCGCGTCGGACGCAACCGTCGCGCCTGGGTCAAGAACTGCGTGAGCATCGGCCTGGCCTCCTGCTTCCTGGAGCCGCTGGAGTCGACCGGCATCTACTTCATCACCGCGGCCATCTACCAGCTTGCCAAGCACTTCCCGGACAAGCGGTTCGATCAGGTCCTCATCGATCGGTTCAACCTGGAGATCGAGGAGATGTTCGACGACACGCGCGACTTCATCCAGGCACACTTCTACTGCTCGCCACGTACGGACACGCCGTTCTGGAAAGAGAACAAGAGCCTCACACTGCCCGACAACATCACCGAGAAGATAGCGATGTACAAGGCGGGGCTCGCGGTGAACCCCCCGATCTCCGACGAATCCACGTACTACGGCAACTTCGAGGCGGAGTTCCGTAACTTCTGGACGAACGGCAGCTACTACTCCATCTTCGCCGGACTCGGCTTCCTTCCGGACCACCCGATGCCCGCCCTGGCGTACAAGCAGGACTCGGTCACCGCGGCGGCCCCGCTCTTCGACAGGGTGAAGGAGACCCAGGACCAGCTCATGAGCACGCTGCCCACTCACCGCGACTTCCTACGCCGACTGCACGGGGCACGATGAATCCGGAGATCGCCGCGGCGCTGCGCGGCGCGGCCAGACGCTTCGCCACCGGCGTGACGGTGATGGCGGCCGAAGGCGCCTTCGGCAGGCACGCGATGACCGCCAACTCCTTCGTCACCCTCTCCCTCCGCCCTGCCCTGATCGGCGTCGCCCTCACCAGGGGCGGCCGGATGCGGGCGCTGGTGGAGCAGGCGGGCGCCTTCGGCGTCAGCGTCCTGGGCGCCGACCAAGAGCACTATGCCAGGCACTATGCCGAGCACACCCGCAGCGGGGAAGCCCCGCTCGTGGAGCTGACGCTGACGGGGCAGCCGCCGCGCGTCCCGGTCGTGCCCGGCTGCCTGGCGGTGTTCGCCTGCCGGCTGTGGTCCATCCTGCCCGTGGGGGATCACGAACTGGTCGTGGGTGAGGTGGCCCACTGCCTGACGCACGACGAGCACCGCCCCCCGCTGCTCTTCCTCGGGGGACGCCTCGTCCTCGGCGAGCCCGCCCTGCTGACCGCCTCCTGACGGGGGTATCGGATCGGCCCGGCCATCTCCGCCGGCCGCCGGTGCGGGGAACCACGCGTCCGGCATCATCCGCTGGAGGTGCCCGCTCGCGGTCCGGGAGCCTGCCTGGCCCCCGCCGCGCGTCCCCGCGCTCTGCGCGCCGGGATGAGGGACAGCGCGGCGAGGCCGAAGGCGGCCAGCATGATGACGGCCATGGAGAGCGTGCCGCCGCCGAGGAGACCCGGCAGGGGCGAGGCGGCCGCGCCGAGGACGAACTGGCTGCCGCCGAGCAGGCCGGAGGCCGCCCCGGGAGCGTCGTGCCCGAGTGACTGGACGAGGGTCGTGGTGGCGGGCAGCGCCGTGCCGAGGCCCGCGACGGTGACGAACAGGCAGGCCCAGGTGACGGCGACGGAACCGCCGGTGGTGACCAGCGACGCGACCAGGGCCGCCGTACCGGCGCCGGCCACGGCCAGCCCCGCGGCGAGCAGGGTGTCCACCCGGACGCGGGCGGACAGGCGGCCGAAGAGGACGCTGGAGGTCAGCATGCCGAGGGCGTTGGTGGCGAAGACGAGGCTGTACCGCGTGGCCGAGAGGCCGTAGACGTCCTGGAAGACGAACGTCGAGCCGGCGATGTAGGTGAAGAGCGCGGCCCCGGTGAAGGACGCGGCGAGCACGTATCCCACGAGGGCGCGCCGCCCGGCGAGCATCGCGATGGCCTTGACCACGCCGGTCACCCCGCCCGACTGCCTGCGGGCGGCCGGCAGGCTCTCCGGCACCCAGGCGAGGAGCCCTGCGATCAGCAGGACGCCGTAGCCCGCCAGCGCGGTGAAGACGAGGCGCCAGGAGCCGACGCCGAGGATGGCCCCGCCCAGCACCGGCGCGGCCACCGGAGCCATGAACACGATCGCGGACAGGGTCGCGAAGTGGCGGCCCGCCTCCGGGGTCCCGTGGAAGCGGTCGGTGAGCACGGCCCGGGCGACCACCATGCCCGCCGCCCCGGCGACCCCCTGTAACAGCCGCGCCGCGTCGAAGATCTCGATGCTGGGGGAGACGGCGCAGACCAGGGAGAGCACCGTGAACAGCGCGGCGCCGGTCAGCAGGACGCGGCGGCGGCCCACCGCGTCGCTGACCGGGCCGAGGAGGAGCTGCCCCGCGGCGAGCCCGACGAGAAAGGCCGTCAACGACAGCTGGATCGAGGGGGCCGGGACGCCGAAGGATCTGGCCAGGCCGGGGAAGCCGGGCACGTACATGTCGATGGCCAGCGGAGCGACCGCGGTGAGGGCCGCGAGCACGAGGATGAGCCGGCCGGTGCGCTGCTGACCGGTGGCCGGAGCCTGCTTCTGGGACATGGGTGAGCTGCTTTCTCGACCGCCTGCGCCTCCGCTCCGGCGGTGAAGATTATGCATGGTCCGTCCGAAGAATGACACCACTAGTCACGAATGATCCATTCGATTAGCATCGGCGCTGTTGCGATCGCCCGCCGTACGCACATCCGGCCTGTGATCGGCAATCGGACAGCTCTTCCAGCAGGCTGGTTTTCCCCAGAACAGGGTTATTCGTTCCACCCCGCCCCGCGCCGCATCATGCCGCGCTGAAGGAGGACGGATGCGTACACCCGACGTGTACCTGCGCAGCATCGGCGTCCATCTGCCGCCGGTGGTCAGCATCGAGACGGCCGTCGCCGAGGGCAGCTATCCGGCCGATGAGATGGAGTACTTCCGTCTGCGCGGCGCGGCGGTGGCCGGCGACGTGCCGGCTCCGGAGCTCGCGCTCCGCGCGGCCCGGCATGCGTTCGAGCGCTCCGGCGGGATGTCACCGCGCGACCTGGACCTCATGCTCTACGCCGACGTCTGGCACCAGGGGCCGGAGGGCTGGCAACCGCAGTTCTACCTGCAGCAGCACCTGGTCGGCGGCGACGTCCTGGCGGTCGAGCTGCGGCACGGCTGCTGCGGCCTGTTCAGCGCGCTGCAGCTGACCGCCGGCTACCTGCGGCCGGGCGGCACCGCGCTGCTGGTCGGCGCCGACAACCACGGCAGCCCGCTGGTCGACCGGTGGCGCATGATCGAGGGCTACGTGGTGGGCGACGCCGGATGCGCGCTGCTGATCACCACGGACACGGGCTTCGCGGAGCTGTGCTCGGTCAACGTGACCGTGCTGCCGGAGGCCGAGTCGGTCAACGACGGCGGCGTGCCGATGTGGCCGCCGGACGCGACCGTGGGCCGGCCGCTCGACTTCGCCGCCCGCCACCGTGCGTTCCGCAAGCGGCTGCTGGCCCGCGACGGTTCCGGCGTCATGCTGGCGATCCAGTCGACGTTGATGGTGCTGGTCGACCGCACGCTCAAGGAGGCGGGGATCACCCTCGACGAGGTGGCGCGCGTGGCGTTCCCGCACGGGCGCTGGGACAACGTGGAGGAGCGGGCGAGCTGGTTCGGGCTGACCCTGGCCGACACCACCTGGGAGTACGGCGCCGGCGTCGGACACTTCGGGGTCAGCGACCAGTTCGTCGCCCTGGATCACCTGCTGGCCAGTGGGGCGCTGGCTGCCGGCGACTACGTGCTGCTCATCGGGGTGGGCGCCGGCAAGACCTTGGCCTGCGCCGTCCTGCGGATCCTCGACATTCCCCAGGAGTACGCCTCTGACGGGTCCGGCTGAGCGGGGCGAGCGCGCGACCCGGTTGCGTCCGGTGCCTCCCGAAGGGGTGGCACCGGTGCGAGTCAGACCGCGTACCTGCAGATCAGCGCCTGGCTGGCGCCCTGGCTGTAGCCGAGGAAGGTGTAGGTGGGGTTGAAGTACGCACACGCGGCGGAGGCGCTTCCGCTACCGGTGTAGGTCATGCCGGAGCCGCCGGTGCTCCAGCGGTAGCAGCTCAGGCCGCCGTTGTAGAAGCCGATGGTGGAGGAGGAGTTGACCTTGGCCGAGCAGTAGTCGCCGAGTGAGATCGGACTGTAGGTCACCTCCACGACAGCCGCCTGCGCCGGCGCGGCGGAGATGAGGAGCGCGCCGAGGCAGGCGAGCATGGCGGTGAGGAGGGCAGGAAGACGACGAGTCACGAGGACCTCCGGGCAGTGAGCCGCTGAGCTGGTGGGGCCGTGCGTCAGTGCAGCAGAAGTGCGAAGGAGCATCGCGCACCCGCGACAAGCTGCATTGATCGCAGTATTAAATAGGAAAGCTTCCTATGCAATAGGTGATCGTGGTACACACCACCGGCAACGGCGAGTCAGCGGCGCTGTGGACCCCGGCGGCCGACGGGGTGATCCTCGGCGGTCAGGCGGAGAGCACGAAGCCCGCGTAGCCGTCCGCCGTGACCTGGTCGCATTTCTGCCGGTAGGCGCCGACACCGCCCACGTACGGCATGAACACCCGGGGCTTGCCCGGGATGTTGGCGCCCAGGTACCAGGAGTTCGCCCGCGGATAGAGCGTGCGACCGGCGACCTCGTTGACGTGGTCCGTCCAGGCGTCCTCGGCGAGCGGGTCGGCGTCGATGGTGGCGATGCCGTCGGCCCGCAGCCGTCGCAGGCAGTCGGCGATCCACTCCACGTGCTGCTCGATGGAGACCATCATGTTGCTGAGCACGGACGGGCTGCCGGGGCCCGTGATGGTGAACAGGTTGGGGAAGCCCGCCGTCATCAGCCCCAGGTACGTACGCGGCCCGGCCTCCCACTTACGCCGCAGCGACAGGCCGCCCTTGCCGGTGATGTCGATGCCGAGCAGCGGGCCCGTCATGGCGTCGTAGCCGGTGGCGTACACGATCATGTCGGCGGCGTACTCGGCGTCGGCGGTGCGCACGCCGGTCGGTGTGATCTCCTCGATCGGCGCGGCACGCACGTCGACCAGGGTCACGTTGGGACGGTTGTAGGTGGCGTAGTAATCGGTGTCGATGCAGATCCGCTTGGTGCCGATGGGATGGTCCTTGGGCGCCAGCAGCTCGGCCACCCGCGGATCCGTGACGATCTCGCGGATCTTCTTGCGGACGAACTCGGCACTGATCTCGTTGGCCTCCGGATCGATCGCGGTGTCGCCGAAGGCGCCGAGGAAGGCCACGCCGCCCCTGGCCCAGCGGGTCTCGAACTCCCGCAGCCGCTCCTCCTCCGTCGCCTCCAGCACCGACGCGGTGTTGGAGCTGCCCATGACGCCGGCGGCCGAGGTACGCATGTCGGCGCGGATCTCGGCGTAATTGGCCTTCACCCACTGCGCGTACTCCGGCTCCATGGGCCTGTTCTTCGCGGGCAGGCTGTAATTGGCGGTGCGCTGGAACACCGTCACGTGCTCCGCCTGCGCGGCGATCACCGGGATGGCCTGGATGCCGGAGGAGCCGGTGCCGATGACGGCGACGCGCTGACCGGTGAAGTCCACACCCTCGTGCGGCCACCGCCCGGTGTGGTGGCAGGGGCCCAGGAAGGAGCCGGCGCCGGGGAAGTCGGGTATCCGGGCCGCCGACAGGCAGCCCACCGCGGCGATGAGGTACGTGGCCGACACCCGCTCGCCACGGTCGGTCTCCACATGCCACAGGTTCGCGGTCTCGTCGTAGTCGGCGCGGGTCACCCTGGTCTCGAACTGGATGTCCTTGCGCAGCTCGAATCGGTCGGCGACGTGATTGGCGTAGCGCAGGATCTCCGGCTGGGAGGGGTAGCGCTCCTTCCACTCCCACTCCTGCTGGAGCTCCTCGTCGAAGGAGTAGGAGTACTGCATGCTCTCGACGTCGCAGCGGGCGCCCGGGTAGCGGTTCCAGTACCAGGTGCCGCCCACGCCGTCGCCGGCCTCGAAGACCCTGACGGTCAGGCCCAGGCCACGCAGCCTGTGCAGCATGTACATGCCGGCGAAGCCCGCGCCGACGACGACGGCGTCGTACCTCATCGCAGGCTCCCGTCGATCGCCTTGACGACCATGTCGATCGCCGCCGCGCTGCCCGGCAGCACGTTCACCATCGTGAAGAAGGCATGCATCTGTCCCTCGGGCGTCATCTCGTGCGGCGGCTTGCCGCCCGCTTCGCCCATCTGCTGGAGGAGCTGGGCCGTCGCGTCGTCAAGGGACATGGAAGGTCACCTCACCGGGGCCGTGGAGTGATCTGCATCACTCGGAACGTGTCCTGAAGGTAAAAAGCAGAACGCGTTCCGTCAACGCATTCGCTCGGCGGCCAGGTGCCGCCGCAGACGGTGCGGCGCAGGACCGGAATGCCGGGCTTCTAGCGCTTGCCAATTGAGTTGAGCTCAACCAACATTGAGACATGGAATCCGTCTCCGACCGTGCCGCCGCCAGTCGGCGGCGCCTCCTGCAAGCCGCCGCCGACGAACTGATCGCCACCGGCGACGTCGAGGTGGCCGCCGTGGCCAGGCGCGCCGGGATGAGCACCGGGCTCCCGTACCGCTACTTCGGCACCCGCAGCGGCCTCATGAGCGCACTGCTTGAGGACTTCTACGAGCGCCTCATCGCTGTCACCGTGCTCGGGCACTACGAGGGGGCGAGCTGGCTCGAGCGGTGGCGGGCGCAGGTCGCCACCTGGATCGAGCACATGTACGCGGACCCGCTCGCGCCCGTCGTGCTCGGCCGCATGGTCGGCGACGCCAGGGTGGCCGCCCTGGAAGCGCAGTGCTTCAAACGGGTCATCGACCTGGGCGCCAAGCACTTTGCAGCGGGCCAGGCCGAAGGACACGTGGCCGCCGATCGGGACCCGGAGCTCCTGGCCGCCGCGGTGGTAGGCGGCATGCGCGCCATTCTCGCCACCGTCCTGGACCAGGATCCGCGCCCCGATCGGCCGGCCGTGATGCGCGAGGTCTGGCTGTTCACCGTCTCCGCCCTGGGCCTCACCGGCGATCTCGACGGCGGTGCATCATGATCCCGGGCGCCATGTCGCGCCTGCACCGCGACGGCTACCTCGTGCTCCCCGGCCTCCTCGCGGCCGGCGGCCGCCGGCGCATCCGGGCGGAGCTCGCCCCTCTCCTGATGCCCGCCGGTCGCGATCCGTTCAGTTCGCGTCACACGCGGCAGGTCTTCGGCGTCCTGCACAACACCCGCGCCGTGGACGCCCTCCTCGACCACCAGTACGTGGTGGCACTGCTCGATCGGCTCCTGCTGCCGAACTTCCTGCTCTCGAAACTGGACGTGATCGAACGGTGCCCCGGCGCCGCCGCCCGCCCGCCCCATGCGGACGACGACCACTATCCCATTCCCCGCCCCCGGCCCGCCCTGTCGGTCGCCGTCACCTGGGCCCTCGACGCCGGGACCAGCCTCCTCCTGTGGCCGGGCAGCCACCGCTGGCCCTCGGCCCGCCGTCCCGACGAGCCCGGCGTCCCCCTCACACTCCCGCCGGGCTCATGCGTGATCATCCTCGGTACCCTCTGGCACGGCATCGCCGCGCTCCCCCCGGCCGCCGCCCCAGAGCTGACGATCACCGCGCAATACTGCGAGCCGTGGCTGCGCACCAGGGAGGCCTTCACCCTGTCACCCGGCCGGGAGGTGGCCAGGCAGCTGAGCCGCCGGGTCCGCCGCATGCTCGGTTACAGCGTCCATCCGCCGGACACGGGGCTGGTGGACGGCATGCACCCGCAGCGCCTGCTCGCCTGACCCGCAGCGCCTGCTCGCCTGACCAGCACCGCCTGCTCGCCTGACCCGCTGCGGCCTTCCAGGCGTTCTCCGCGGATCGGCGTCCTCCGAGAGTCACGCGGCAGCCAACCCCCGGCCAGTGCTCAGCGGGGCGGCCTGACCTGGCGCAGGCGCACGGCCGGCGTGCCGCCCAGCTCGTCGAGCAACTCGGTGAGCAGCTCCCGGCACTCCTCCAGCCGCTTCTCCCCGCCGCGCGCTGCCAGCCGTGACTCCAGCGCCTCCCGTGCCCGCCGCGCCGCCGCCACCGCCTCGTGGCCGCGCCGGGTCAGGTGTACGTGGCGGATCCGGGCGTCCCGCGGGTCGGCGATGCGCTCCACGTAGCCGAGCCGCTCCAGCTCTGCCACGGTCTTCGACGCCGCCTGCTGCGTCACGCCCAGCTTGGGGGCCAGGTCGCCGACGGTCGGCCCGGTGTCGCCGACGAGGTGCTGGAAGACGTACCCGTGTGAGAACCGCAGCCCGGAGAAGCCCTGACCCTCCAGGCTCTCCTGCACGGCCGCGGCGGCCGTGAAGCCGACGAAGAGGGCAAGTGTCCCGGTGTCCAGATCGCCGGGCAGAACAGGCTGCATGGGACCATTCTGCAATTGACAACCCAAGTTGTACAACTATGGTTGTTTATATGACCCGGACAGGACTCCAGCAGCACCCCAACGTGGACCTCGCCGTCCGCTACCACGAGGCGGTCTCCAGGGGCGAAGGCCCCGACCCGTACTTCCATGAGGACGCCGTGCACCGCGAGCTCCCTAACGCGCTCTTCCCCGACGGCGCCGTACGCGACCTCGACGGCCTGCGCGCGGCGGCGGAACGCGGCCGTAAGACGATCAGCGAGCAGCGCTTCGAGGTGCTCAACGCGGTCGCGTCCGGCGACCAGGTCGCCCTCGAAGTCCTCTGGACCGGGACCCTGGCCGTCCCGCTGGGTGACCTGCCGGCGGGTCACACCCTGCGTGCGCACATCGGGACGTTCCTCGAGTTCCGCGACGGCAAGATCGTCGCCCAGCGCAACTACGACTGCTACGAACGTCCGACTCGTCCCTGACGCTCCCGTGGGTATGGAGGGCTCCTGGAGGTTGGTGTCGGACGCTCGCTCGGAAGCTGAGTGGCCCCCGTTGGCAAGGACCGCCCAGTTCCTGGCCGAACACGGCCAGGCTCCCATGACGTGACCGCCGTAGTCGCTCGCGAACGCACGGGTCCATGGTCAGCTCCCGGGCAGGAGGGCAGCGGTGGCCGCGCGGGCGAGGACGCCTTGCGCGGTGGCCTAGAGCCTGTTCGGGGTTCCGATCACGAGAGGGTTGTGGATTCGTCTGCGCGGTGTGGTCTGGCCTTGATAAGCCATGGGCATGGCGCGTGGTGA
>NZ_JBFAHJ010000054.1:0-41510 GCF_040654115.1 Nonomuraea sp. NPDC050786 | reverse complement strand
AAAGCTATCTCGCTGGGCTCCACCTACGTGGTGCCATCTTGTGGATCCGAAGCCTGCAGCCCACATAGAGATCCGAACTCAGAACAGGCCCTAGAGCGGCGCGAGGGAGCTGGAGTCGATGACCGGCCAGATCTCGGCCACCTTGCCGTCCTCCATGCGGAAGATGACGCAGGCGCGCACCTCCAGCGGCTTGCCGGTGGCCGGGAAGCCGAAGAAGTCTCCCTCGTGCGTGCCGTGCAGCGTCCACCGGGTGGCCACCCGGTCGCCTTCGGCGATCATGTCCTCGATGTCGAAGCGCATGTCGGGCAGCGCCGAGCGGAGGTAGCGGGCGGTCTGCTTGAGTGCCTCCGGTCCGGTGACGCTTCCCCCTCGGGGCGCGAAGCCGGGGCCGACGATCTCGTCGGCGACGTCGAGGTCGTCGGCGTTGAGCACCTCGTCGTAGAAGCGCCTGATGACGTCCTTCATCGTGCTTTCCTTCCGATACGCTAGCCACTAGAGAGCCATATCTCTAGTTTTCCTAGACATCTGGAACGCTAAGGAGTTTGGATGGCGATGTCAAGGCGTGCCGAGCTCGTGGCCCAGCTGCTCGACGCGCTGCGCCGTACCAACGCGCTGTCGGTGGCGATGAGCCAGGGCGCCGCGGAGCGGATCGGCGTCAACACCACCGACCTGCACTGCCTCAACCTGCTCAGCGACGGCCCGCTGACGGCGAGCGAGCTGGCCAGACGCGCGGGCATCACGACCGCGTCCGTCACCGGGGTGATCGACAGGCTCGAGGGGGCGGGATACGTGCGGCGCGAGCGCGACAGCGCCGACCGCCGCAAGGTTGTGGTGACGCTCCTCGCCCAGGAGGCCGCGCAGGTGATCGCCCCGGTGTTCGCCCCGTTCGTACGGGCGTGGCGCGGCGCGATGGACGGCTACACCGAAGAGCAGCTGGAGCTGATCGCCGACTTCCTGGGCAGGACGGAAGAGGTCTTCGAGACGGAGGTCAGGCGCATGCGCGCCAAGTGACGCCGGGAGGAGCGCGGCGTCAGGCCATTCGCCGCAGGCTGCGCAGGACCCACGGCGGGCAGTCGGGGTGCGCCTCGGCCTCCTCGAGGGTGAGCCAGATCAGCTCGGCGACCTCCTCAGGAGCGGCCACCACCGGGCGGGCCCGCGGTGGCAGCTCGCTGCGGAAGACCACGTTGATCACCGGGTCGCCGTCGTCGGTCACGAAGAAGGCGCTGTCCACGTAGGTGAGGTCGATGCCCGTCAGGTCGACGCCGACCTCCTCCGCGACCTCCCGGCACGCGGTCCGCTCGAGGATGCCGGCCCCGACCGCCCCGGCCCCGTCGACCTCGGCCTTGCCGCCGATGCCGGCCAGCGTGCCCGGGGCGTGGGCCTCCTGGTGACCGCGCTTGACGAGGAGCCAGCGGCCGTCCCGTTCCAGGTAGACCTCGACGTTGACGACGAAGGCCGGCCGACCGGCCCTGGTGGCGCAGGGGTTGATCGTCATGGTGGAACACTACGCCCGCGCCTCCCCGGGCCGGGAAGGCGCGGGCGGGCGGGTCAGGCCCAGCCGTAGACCGAGCGGATGGCCGCGGCGATCTCGTTGACCAGGCTCATGTTGTTGCCGTTGGCCAGGACGGCGTAGCCGGCGCCGAGCTGCGGGTAGCCCTTGACGACGGACTTGAAGCCGTAGTTGGAGCCGTCGTGGGTGTAGGAGAAGTTCTGCGTCCCGGAGCCGGCGACGAAGAAGCCGCGCCCCATGGTGGGCTCGGGGCCGGGGGTGAGCAGCGTGCGGACGGACGCCTTGGTGAGCGGCCCGGCGATGTCGCCGGAGGCGGTCCACGCCCTGTTGAGGTAGCACACCAGGCGGCTCAGGTCGAGGACGTTGGTGTAGAGGCCCGCGGCGGCCGACTCGGGGTAGCGGTTGCGCTTGCCGGGGATCACCGCGCCGGTGGCGGTGTGGCCCGCGGCCAGCTCGAAGCCGGGCGACAGCGCGTACGAGCTGTTCTTCATGCCGAGCGGCGCGAACACCTCCTTGTCCATGTACTGGGCCAGCGTGAGGCCGCTCTTCTGCTCCACCATCCGCTGCAGCAGCACGAAGCCGGCCCCGGAGTAGTGGAACTCCGCCCCCGGATCGGTGGTGAGCTCGATCTTCGGGGAGTTGCCCTCGCCGTTCATGACCTGCAGCAGCGTCGGCACGGTCGCGTCCGGGCCGTAGCCGGCGAAGCCGCCGCCGCCGGCGTCGAAGCCGGAGCACGCGCCGGACGGGGAGGTGGAGCCGCGGCCGATGACGCCGGCCCGATGGGTCAGGAGGCGGTCGATGGTGGGGACGGCGGTGGTGGAGACGCACGAGCGGCGCGGCAGCGTCCAGCCCAGGTAGGGGCGGATGTCGCCGGTCAGGGGCTGCTTGAGCGTCTGCATGAGGCGCAGCACGCCGACCGAGGCCACGGCCTTGCTGACGGAGGCGGCCTGGAAAGCGGTCTCGGGATGGGCGGCGGCGCCGCTGCCCGCCTCCAGCCAGCCGTACCCGGTGGACCACGCGATCTTGTTGCCGACGACCACCGCGACGGCCACGCCCGGGGTCTTCCAGGCGCTCATCCGCTGCCAGATGGTGGCGCCGCCCACCGCGTTCTCGACCTGCCGGACGCGGTCGGCAGGCAGCGCGGGCACCTTGCCGCGCGAGCCCAGCGACCAGCCGCCGCTCGGCGAGAAGGCCAGGTGGTGCAGCTGCCAGCCGCCGGAGGCGAGGGAGTTCATCTGCTTGAAGCAGGCGTCGTCAATGGCGCGCGCGTAGAACTGGTCCTGCGCGACGACCGCCCATCCGCCCGCCTTGGGGAAGGCGACGCGGGTCACCTTGCGCCCGGCCTGCGTCAGGTTCCGCATCATCTGGTAGCACTCGTCGTCGATGCCCCGGACGAAGAAGCCCTGGGTGTCGGCCACCGTCCAGCGGTTGCCGCCGGCCGGCGGGAAGGCGACGTCCACGACCTGGCGGCCGGCGGCGTAGCTGTCGCTGATGCGCTGGTGGCACTCCTCGGGCAGGCCGCGCGCGGACATCCCCTTGTCACCGGTGATCACCCAGCGATCGCCGCCTTCGGGCGGGAAGGCCACGCAGTGGACCTTCCCGCCCGCTTTGATCATTTTCTGCAGCTCGGCGAAACACGCGTCGGGCACGCCGCGGGCGAAATAGCGGCCGTCCTGCGCGACGATCACCCAGCCGCCTGACGGCGTGAACGCGGCAGCGGTGATGCCGTACGGCGCCAGCTCGCCCATCTTCGTCTTCAGCTCGTCGGGGACGCCGCCGGTGGCGAAGGGGTAGCTCGCCGCCAGGGCGGGCCGGGCGAAGTCCACGGTGGCGAGGCCGGCCGCGCCGGTCAGGGCGAGAAAGCGTCTGCGGTCCAAAGGGGGGAACTCCTTCAAGCGCTGATCACAAAGTGCGCTTGCATCATGGCAGACCGCTGAGACCGCCTAGACCGACGGCGGTCCCTGCTCGACGCGGCGCAGCACCGGCGCGAGCCGCTCGTTGTCGGGGCTGTCGATGGGCTGCCGCTCGTCCCACCACGTGGCCCCGGCCTCCTGGAGCGGCCCGAGCAGGTCGCGGGCCTTGGACGTCTCGGCAGGGCTGACGCCGCCGACGACGATCTCGAAGGGGCTGTCGTCCTGGCGCTGCTCGCGGACGTACGAGACCAGCTCGCGGACCTGGTCGGCGGGCGGGGCGTAGCCGTGCGAGCCCGGCCCGAAGAGCGGGACCGCGCCGTCCCAGCGGGCGGCCCGGCGCATCGGCTTGCGGTTGGGCCAGAAGCCGGCGACCCAGACCGGCGGGCGGGGCTGCTGCACGGTCGGGGGCAGCAGGGCGACGTCCTCGGCCCGGTAGTGCCGTCCGTGATGGGTGACCGGCTCGCCGGTCCAGTAGCGGGCCAGCAGGTCGAGCCCCTCGTCGAGGCGTTCGGCGAGCTCCACGGGGTCGGTGGGCTCGCCGAAGCTGCCGTACTCGTCCTCGATCGGCCCGCCCAGGCCCGCGCCGAAGATCACCCGCCCGCCGCTGAGCACGTCGAGCGTGGCGACCTGGCGGGCGAGCTGCTGCGGCCGCCGCCGCGCGACCGGGGTGACCAGGGTGCCGAGCTTGATCCGGGTGGTCGCGATGGCCGCCGCCGTGAGCAGCATCCAGGGGTCGCCGAACGAGCGGCGCCGGCTCTTGTGGTGGACGACGTGATCCCAGACGAACAGGGCGTCCCAGCCCGCCCGCTCCGCCGCGACGGCCAGCGAGGCCACGGTGCGGGGGTCGGCGAAGTCCCCGAAGTTCGGGATGTTGATCGAGAAGCGCATCCCGCCATGGTGCTCGGTCATGGCGGGAGTCGCAAACGCGTCAGACGGTGTCGGCGATGTCGTTGGCGGCCACGTAGCCGAAGGTCATGGCGGGTCCGATGGTGGAGCCGGAGCCGGCGTAGCTGTGACCCATGACGGCTCCGCTGGCGTTGCCTGCGGCGTACAGGCCGGGGATGACCGAGCCGTCCGCCCGCAGCACCCGCGCGCGGGCGTCCGTGCGCATCCCGCCCTTGGTGCCGAGGTCCCCAGGGACGATCTTGAACGCGTAGAACGGCGGCAGCCAGAGCGGGGCCAGGCACGGGTTCGGCTTGACCAGCGGGTCGGCGTAATAGCGGTCATAGGCGCTGTCGCCGCGGTGGAAGTCGAGGTCCTTGCCGGTCGCCGCGAACCCGTTGAACCGGGTGATCGTGCCGCGCAGCGCGGCCTGCGGGACGCCGATCTTCTGGGCCAGCTGCTCGATCGTCCACGCCTTGTACGCGGCGCCGCCGTCGAACCAGGAGTCGGGCAGCGGCAGCAGCGGCGCGACATCCTTGAACAGGTACTTGTCGCGGTAGTTCTGGTCGACGATCAGCCAGGCGGGGATGTGCGGCGCGCCGGGGGTGTTGCGGTCGTACATGACGTGGACGACGTCGCTGTAGGGGGCGGCCTCGTTGACGAAGCGCACGCCGTTGCCGTTGACCAGGACGCAGCCGGGCAGAGTGCGTTCGGACAGGCAGAAGTACGGCTGGTCGGGCAGCGGGATCATCGGGCCCCACCAGGAGTCGTCCATCAGGTCGAGCGCGGCGCCGGCGCGCTCGCCGGCCTCGATGCCGTCGCCGGTGTTCTCCTTGGCGCCGATGGTCCAGCTCGTGCCGATGGGCTGGCGCTGGAACTCCGCGCGCATGGCCGCGTTGTGCTCGAAACCGCCGGAGCCGACGATCACCCCGCGGCGGGCCCTGACCGCTCCGCCGGGTGTGACGACACCCGTGACGCGGCCGGACTCGATGAGCAGGTCGAGCAGCGGGGTGTTCAGCAGGACCGGGACGCCGGCCGCGGCCAGCCCGGCGCGCAGGCCGCCGGCCAGGGACTGTCCCATGGTGAGCGGCTTCTGGCCGCGCAGCGCGGCCTCGGTGCCCCGTGCCAGGCAGGCGGCGCTGACCTCGAGGCCCTTGGCGTTGACGGCCGCCAGCGTCAGCCACTTGTAGTCGGCGCTGTAGACCACCATGCCGGCCGGGACGGCCATGTAGGGGCCATTGAGCCGGGCCAGTTCGGCGCCGAGGATGTTGCCGTCGAGCTGGGCGGGCTCGATGGAGCGCCCGTTCGGCATCCCGCCGGGGAACTCCGGATAGTAGTCGGAGTAGCCCTCCATGAAGCGGAAGCGCAGCGGGCTGTTCCGCATCACGAACGAGATCATGGCGGGCCCGGCGGCGAGGAACGCCCGCTGCCGCTCCACGGGCACCGTGTCGCCGACGACGCGGGCGAGGTAGGCGGCGGCCTTGGCCGGGGTGTCGGGCACGCCGGCGGCGAGGACGACCTCGTTGCACGGGATCCAGATGCCCGCGCCCGACCGGGCGGCCGAGCCGCCGAACGTGGGTGCCTTCTCGAGCACGACGGTGCGCAGCCCGCGCTTGGCGGCGGTCAGCGCCGCGGTCATCCCGGCGGCGCCGGCGCCCACGACCACGACGTCGTACTCGGCGTCGGCACGGGCGGGCGCGCTGCCCAGCGCCGTGCCCGCCACCAGGGCGCCACCGGTGATGGCGGCTCCTTTGAGCAGGTTGCGGCGGGTCTGACCTGCGGGGGTCAGGGTGTTGCCGGATCTCCTGGTCTCGACCATGTCGCCAAGCATGCGCTTGGTTGTTTTACCTGTCAATGCGCCGGGTGTTGACGGGAAGGCCGAGTCCTGGTGCCATGACCGGGACGGTCTTTACCAAGCAAGCATTTGTGCAGAGGAGATGTCATGCGACGCTTGGCCGCCGTGCTCCTGCTGCTCGCCGCGGCGCTCGTGGCCCCCGCGACCGCGGCGTACGCCGAGACCTGCTCGGCCACGCTCCCCCACCCGGACGGCCACGGCATCACCTGCCTGCGCGTCGACCGGCACCCGCAGGGCGACGGGTCCGAGCTGCGCGACGTCGCCATGACCTCGACGGCGATCTTCCAGGCGGCCGGCGGCACCCCGGCGATCGATCCGCTCGCCCAAGAGCTCACCGTGCGCGTCTACCTGCCGCCCGGGTACGACCCGGCCCGGAGCACCCGTTACCGCTCGCTCTACCTCGTCAACGGCGGTGGCGACAACTACGACGAATGGACCACCAAGGCCGACCTCGTCTCCCTGATCCGCACCACGCCCGGCCATCCCTACGACGGCATCGTGGTGATGCCGACCGGCGGCATGGCCGGCTGGTACAGCGACTGGGCGGGCCGCACCGACGGATATTTCGCGCCCAAGTGGGAGACGTACCACATCGCCCAGCTGATCCCGTGGGTCGACGCCAACTTCAACACGATCGCCAACCGGTCGGGGCGCGGGCTGGCCGGGGTGTCGATGGGCGGGTTCGGCACGCTCAAGTACGCCGCCGCGCACCCCGACGTCTTCTCCGTCATCGGCGCTTTCTCCCCCGGCATCGATCTGCGGGCCAAGCCGGCCCAGCGGACGGTCTCCGACTCGATGTGGCAGGCCGGTGCCGCGATCACGCTGTGGGACCTGGGGTCGTACCGGGTCAACAAGTACGCGAACGGGCTGCCCGTGCCGGACCAGCAGGAGCAGCTGGTGTACCGGCTGGACACCCTGTTCGGCCCGCACACGGTCAGCTCCTCCGGGGTCTACGACTGGCCTTCCGCCGACCCGGCGGTGCTCGTGACGCAGGGCAAGTACGCGCCGTTCAGCGGCAAGCTCGGGCTCTACGCGGGCGGCTGCAAGACGCTGCCGCGCGACCCATCGGGCGCGTACGTGCTCGGCGACGGCGACGACCCGGCGCCCGCGGAGTGCGGCTACAGCACCACCTCGCCGGAGAACACGCAGGCCAACGGGGTCAACGAGGCCATACTCGGCTCGTACGCCAGCGTCTTCGACCAGACGCTGACCGGCCTCGGCGTGCGCCACCGCTACTGCTACGGCACGGGCGGCCACGACTGGAACTCCTGGCCCGCCGTCCTGGTCGACTTCCTCCAGTACGCCTACGGCACCGCCCCCGCCCGCTGCCCCAACGCCTGACGCGGTGATCCGCCGAGGGCGTCGCGGCGAATACGTACCGGGTCCATTCACCGATCTGGAAGGAGGCGCGTCATGGTTCGTTGGCGCCGACTCGTGCTGACCCTGACCGTCGCGTTGTTCGCGGTGGTGGCGGTGGCGACCGCCGCGTCGGCCGGCATCCAGGGCAGCGGTTTCTGAGCCGCCCGCGAAGGGGCGGCAGGGGTCTGCCCTGACCGCCCCCCGTCACCAGGTCACGTGGAGCGACCGCACCCCGTACACGACGTTGAAGGAGCGGAACTCGGCGGGCGGCCCGGCCTCGCGCAGCCCCGGGAAGCGCTCGAACAGGGCGGGGAAGGCGATCTGCATCTCCATCCTGGCCAGCGGCGCGCCCAGGCAGTGGTGCACGCCGTGGCCGAAGGCCAGGTGTCCCATGTCTCCGCGGCCGATGTCGAGCCGGTCGGGATCGGAGATGAACTCCGGGTCGCGGTTGGCCGCGGGCAGCGCGCACACCACCAGGTCCCCCGCCGCGATGCGCCGGCCGGCCAGCTCGACGTCGGCGGTGGCGACCTTGACGATGCCCGTGTGCACGATGCTGAGCCAGCGCAGCAGCTCCTCCACCGCCGCGCTGATCCGCGACGGCTCCTTCCTGAGCAGCTCCAGCTGGTCGGGGTGGCGCAGCAGGGCCAGGGTGCCGAGGCCGAGCATGTTGGAGGTGGTCTCGTGGCCGGCCAGCAGGAGCAGCCCGGCGATGCCGATGAGCTCGTCGGTGCTCAGGTCGTCGCCGTGCTCGCGGACGAGCATGCCGAGCAGGTCCTCCCCCGGCTCGGCCCGGGTGCGCGCGACCAGTTCGGCCATGTAGGCGCGCGACTCGAGCTGCGCCGCCGCCCGCTCCTGCGGGGGCAGCGAGATGTCGAGGATCTTGCCGGTACGCCGCTGGAAGTCGTCCCGGTCGGCGTACGGCACGCCCAGCAGCTCGCAGATCACCAGCGACGGGACCGGCAGGGCGAAGGACGATACCAGGTCGGCGGGCGGGCCCGCGGCCTCCATGGCGTCCAGGTGCTCGGTGACGATGTCCTTGACGCGCGGCTCCAGGAGGCGCATCCGCCGCATGGTGAACTCGGGCGCCAGCATCCTGCGCAGCCGGGTGTGCTCGGGAGGGTCGAAGGACAGCAGGTTGCCCGCCCGCAGCTTCTTGACCTCCTCATCGCTCAGCGGCGGCATGCCGGGCGCCCTGAACACGGTGCGCTGGGCGTTGCTGAAGCGCGCGGGGTCCCCGAGCACCTCTCTGACGTCGGCGAAGTGGCTGACCATCCACGCCTCGAGGCCGAACGCGGTCTGCACCCGCCGGACGCGCTCCCCGTCGCGCGCCGCGAGGAGCTCGGGATCCGGGTCGAACGCGACGCGCCGCATGTACAGGGGCAGGGTCACAGACTCGCTCATACCGGCTCCTCGAAGGATCGGACCGTCACCGCGAACTGATAGAAGTCTATCGCTTGGCGCTCCGAATCAGGTGATCAGCAACGCCAGGGCGAGCGTGAACAGCAGGGAGTCCAGCCGGTCCAGCAGCCCGCCCGCCCCTGCCAGCCACGACGCCGAATCCTTGGCCCCGGCTCCCCGCTTGACCATCGACTCCAGCAGATCGCCCAGCGGCGCGCCCACGACGACGGCCAGCGCCAGCGGGACCGTGAACGCGCCCAGCACCGCGAGCGCCCCCAGCCCGGCGGCGGCCCCGGCCAGCGCCCCGCTCCACCGCTTGGCCGGCGACAACGGCGACAGCGCGGGCCCGCCCAGCAGCCGTCCGCCGAACGAGGCCGCGATGTCGCCCACCGAGACCGCGACGAACACCGCCAGCACGGCATCCCCGAGCAGCACCACGCCCACCAGCGGCAGGAACCACACCACTCCGGACACGCCCAGCGACGCCCGCCTGAGCCCGCCCGCCGCGTCCCCGGCCAGCAGCGGGACCAGAACCACCGCCAGCACGCCGGCGACCACCGCCTTCACCAGGTGCGCCGGCGCCAGCCACGCCACCAGCGGCGCGGCGGCCACCGCCGCCACGAGCGCCACGCGGTCGGCGACGGCCAGCTTCAGCAGCCCGCCGTACTCCAGAGCGCACCCGATCCCCGCCGCCACGGCCAGGGCGGCGGCCCCGGCGCGGCCGGCGTAGAGTGCGGCGACCACCACGGGCACGGCCACCGCCCAGGCGCACCAGCGCAGGATGTAGTCACGCCTGCGCGACAGGGCGACGGCGATCCCGCCGACGGCAAGCGCTCCCGCCACGTACGGGACCGCTGTGGCGGGCGTGATCATCCGGCGTCCAGGACGTTCGCCGCCGTCGAGGCGAGGCGTTCGTTGGCGACAGCGGCCACCGTTGGGACGAGGCGTTCGTCGGCGTCCGCGACGGCGGCCACCGTTGCGGCGACGCGTTCGTTGGCGTCCGCGTCTCGTACCGAGACGCGGACGGTCCTGCCCTCGAAGGCGGGTGACAGCGGCGACAGGTCGCGCAGGAACACCCCGCGCCGCCGGCACGCCTCCACCAGCCTGGCCGCGCCGGCACCGCCCCGGGGCAGCGTCAGCAGGACGAAGTTGGCCACCGACTCGTGGACGTCCAGGCCGCCGCCGATCGCGGCCAGCCGTTTCGCGAGGCCGGCCCGTAACGTACGCGTCCGGGACCAGCGTGCGGCGTAGTAGCCGGGGTCGCGCAGCGCGTGCACGGCGGCGATCTGGGCCGGCAGGCTCACGCCCCACGGCGGAGCCCAGCGCCGCACCCCGGCGACGATCTCCGCCGGCCCGGCCAGATACGCCACCCGTAACCCGGACAGGGCGTACATCTTCGACATCGACTTGCACACCACGACGTTCCCGGACGCGGCGGCGTACGCCTCCAGCGAGGGCTCACCCTCCACGTAGCCGACGTACGCCTCGTCGAGCCAGAACCGCGTGCCGTCCGGCGCGTCCTCGATCACCCGCCGCAGATCGTCCGCGTCGGTGTGCACCCCTGTGGGATTGTTGGGATTGACGATGACCACCAGGTCATAGCGTTCGCGCAAGGCGTCGCGGAGGCGGTCGAGGTCGATCCGCCACCCGTCGGCCCGCCGCAGCGCCAGCCGGTCGGCGCGGCAGCCGATCACCCGCTCGACGACGTGCGCGTACTCGCCGTAGGCCGGGTCAAGCAGCAGCACCCGCGACGAGCCGTCCAGCCAGCCGCGGAACGCGCGGAAGATCAGGTCCGACGAGCCCGCCCCGGCCGCGATCGCCGGCTCGGGCAGGCCGCGCCGCTCGGCGATCTCCTCCACCAGCCCCTCGGGGTAGGCGGGAGGAGAGGTACGCGCCAGCCAGCCCTGGTCGTCGGCCAGCGTCTCCACCACGGCGGGCGCGGGCGGGAACCAGGCGTCGAGCACATCGGCGGGGACCACGTCGCCGCGCGCCTTCACCGTGTCGAACCGCCTGCCCAGCACGCCGATCGACGCTCCCCCATGCCGGCAGCCGTACGCGCCGCCGTCCGTACCGCTGTCGGTGCCACCTGGCAGGAACGGCAGGTCCAGGCTCCACCGCACCCTCGGCTCGAGCGCCCGCAGCAGCGGCCCGTACAGCCGCAGGGCCCGGGAGGCCAGCTCGTCCACCTGCCCGGACAGCACCTCGAAGGTGACGGCGCCCGACCGCACCCGCGTGCCGATGCCGGTCAGCCCGGCCGCCACGTACATGCCGAGGATCTCCGACCGCCCCAGCGCCACGACGGTCCTGCCGCCGTGCTCGGCCACCCAGCGCAGCGCCGCGTGCATGAGCAGCACCGCCGCCGCGCTCCCCCGCCAGCGCGGCGCCACGGTCAGGATGCGGATCTCGAACAGCCCGTCCTGGCCCAGCAGCGGATGGCCGTCGCGGGTGAGGTACTTGTCGATGGAGTAGCGGCCCGCCCAGGGCGGCGTCACGCTGACGAACCCGACGGGCTCGTCGCCGTCGGCGGCGACGAGGTAGACGTTGTCGCCGTCGAGCTCATCGGTCAGGCGTTCGGCCTGGTTGGGGACGTGCTGGCCGAGCTCACGCGCGTAGACCTCGTGCCGCAGCCGGTAGATCCACTCGCGGTCGTCCGCCGTTCCCGGGCGTATTTCCAGGATGGTCATGCCTATCCGACGTGCGCCGCGATCAGCCGGTTTCCGGGCACGCGCCTGGCCCTATGCTCTGCGTGTGACAACCGAACACACGCGCGACGACGCGCCGCGGCCCGTGCCGCAAATCGGGGACGGGCTGCGGAGGGCCGGTTGGGGAGCCCTGGCGCTGTTCCTGGCCGCGTTCGCGGCTTTCGAGAGCGTCAAGTACGGCCTGCCGACCACGCTCGCCGCGCTGGTGTTCTTCGCGCTGCCCGACCTGGCGCGCCTCGCCGGAGTACGCCCGCCGGGGCCGCTCCACCACGCCGTGCACCGCGTGTGGATCCCGCTCCTGGTGGCGGTCGGCTACTCGGTGGGGCCGATCGTGTGGCCGCCGCTCTTCACCGCCGCCCTCGGATGGCTGACCCGCATCGCCCTCGAGCGGACGCTCGGACGCCAGCCTGCGTCGCGGCCGCCTGCCCACTAGCGCTCGAGCGGACGCTCGGACGCCAGCCTGCGTCGCGGCCGCCTGCCCACTAGCGCTCAAGCGGGCGCTCGGACGCCGACCCGCCTCCCGGCCGCCTACCCACTAGCGCTCGAGCAGCTCCCGCAGGGCCTTGACAATGTCGGCGGGGGCTTCCTCGGCCATGAAATGCCCGAGGCCGACGGTGGCATGCCGGAGGTCGGTGGCCCAGGCCCGCCAGAGCGCGGCCGCGTCGTAGCCGAGGGCGGCGCCCCAGTCCTGCTGGAGCACCGTCACCGGCATCCGCAGGCGACGTCCGGCCTCCCGGTCAGCCCGGTCGTGCTCGATGTCGAT
This sequence comes from Nonomuraea sp. NPDC050786, assembly GCF_040654115.1. Taxonomy (NCBI): domain Bacteria; kingdom Bacillati; phylum Actinomycetota; class Actinomycetes; order Streptosporangiales; family Streptosporangiaceae; genus Nonomuraea; species Nonomuraea sp. NPDC050786. The sequence goes on along the minus strand of NZ_JBFAHJ010000054.1, from coordinate 29,128 downwards.
GCCGGCCGAGGCCCGGTAGTCGGCCACGATCGAGGGGATCGCGTGGCGGCAGGCCTCCAGGTACGCGGCGCGGACACCGGCGGGGATGGCCTGCGGGTCGCCGGTCCAGGTGTCGAGGAAGTGCCCGAAGAAGGCGTCCGGGTCCGCCGCGATGAGACGTTCTGGCAGGCCGGGCGGCTGGGCCATCAGGTAGAGGTGGAAGCCTACGGCCGCAGTGACGCCGTGCAGCGCCTCCCACATGTCCAGGGTCGGCAGCACGTCCAGGCAGGCCAGATGGGTGACCGCCGCGGGGTGGTCGAGCGCGGCACGGAAGGCGACCAGGGCGCCGCGGTCGTGCCCGGCCAGCGCGAAGCGCTCGTGGCCCAGCGCCCGGGCCAGGGCGATGATGTCGGCGGCCATGGTGCGCTTGGCATAGGTGGCGGGGCCGGTCTCGGCGGGTTTGTCGCTGGCGCCGTACCCGCGCAGGTCGGGGCAGATGACGGTGTGGCCGACCGCCAGCTCGGGGGCGACGTGCCGCCACATGAGGTGGGTCTGCGGGAAGCCGTGCAGCAGCACGATCGGGCTGCCCTCGCCCGCGACGGCCGCGCTGAGCGAGACGCCGTCGCCGACGGGGACGCGGTGGTAGGTGAAGCCTTCGATGATCACGATGCGCACTCTCTTTCGTCGTGGCCGGTTTCGTGGGGGGTCGGTTCCTAGGGCCGGTTTCGTGGGCCGGTTGCGTGGGCCGGTTTCGTGGGCCGGTTTCGTGGGCCGGTTTGTGTGGCTGGTCCTCAGCGTGCCGGGTACGAATGAGCATCCGATGAGCGCGCTACCGTGGCTTGGGGGCTTACCTGGGGGGTGACCGTGACGTGCGGGTGGAGTTCGGGGTGCTGGGGCCGGTCGCGGCCTGGGACGACGCCGGGGGTGCGATCGGCTTGAAAGGGCCGCGGCACCGTGCGGTGCTGGCCCGGCTGATCGTCGCCCGGGGACGCGTGGTCCCGGTCGCCCACCTGGTGACCGACCTGTGGGAGGATCCCCCTCCCGACGCGGTGGGCGCGGTGCGCACATTCGTGGCGGCGCTGCGCCGGGCGCTGGAGCCGGCACGCCCGCCGCGCGCCCCTGCCCGGCTGCTGGTCACCGAGGGGCCGGGGTACGCGTTGCGCGCCGAGCCGCACGCGGTGGACGCCTGGCGCTTCGAACGGGCCGCGGCCGCCGCGGGACCGCCCGAGGAGGTTCTCGAGCGGCTGGAGGAGGCGCTGGGCTGGTGGCGCGGGCCCGCCTACGCCGACTTCGCCGACGAACCCTGGGCCCGTGTGGAGCGCTCCCGACTGACGGAGCTGCGGCTGCACGCCGTCGAACGCCGGGCCGAGACCCGGCTGACCCTGGGGTTTGCCGGGGCGGCGGTGCCGGACCTGGACGCGCACGTGGCCGATCACCCGTGGCGGGAGGAGGGCTGGCGGCTGCTGGCTCTGGCGCTGTACCGTACCGGCCGCCAGGGCGACGCGCTCGCGGTGCTGCGCCGGGCGCGTACGCTCCTGGCCGATCACCTGGGCGTGGACCCGGGACCGGCACTGCGCCGCCTGGAGACCGACATCCTCCACCACGCCCCCCACCTCACCCCGAGCCCGGCGAGCGTGCCGGAGCGCGGCGTGCCGAAGCCAAGCGCTCCGGAGCCGGGCGCAGCGGAGCGCGGCGTGGCGGAGCGCGGCGTGGCGGAGCCGGGCGCTCCGAAGCCGGGCGAGCCAGAGCCGGGCATGCTGGAGCCGGGCGCACCGAAGCCCGGCGTGCTAGAGCCAGGCGCACCGACTCCAGGCATGCCGGAGTCGGGCGTGCTGGAGCCGGGCGTGGCCGGATTGAGTGGGCCGGAGACCGGTGCCGCTCAGCGGGGCGTGGCCGAGACGGTGTGGGCCCAGGCGGCAGCTGCCTACGACCGCAGCGCGCCGCCCGGCTCCCGGGCCCGGCTGGAGTCGACGGTGGCGCTGATGCGCGGGCTGGCGGTGACAGGGGGCGGCGGCCTGCAGACGGCTCGCGAGCACCGGGTGGCGGCCATCGCCGCGGCGGAGGAGCTGGGCGACGTGGAGCTGACGGCCCGCGTCATCGGCGCCTACGACGTTCCGGCGATCTGGACCCGCCTCGACGACCCGGACCAGGCGGCACAGGTGATCGCAGCAGCCGAACGCGCCCTGGCCGCCCTCCCACCGGACACCCCGGCCACCGTGCCCGCCCTGCCATCAGAAGCGGCGGCTTCCCCGACGAGCACCACCGCTCCCCCGGTCAATCGCACCGCAATCTCAACCAGCGGCGGCACCACCGTCCCAGCGAGCCGTGCCGCTCTCCCCACAGGTGGCGCCGTCCTCTCCCAGGGGGCACGTGATGCGGCGCGGGCTCGCCTGCTGGCCACGATCGGCCTGGAGTCTCGCGGCGCCCACTCGCCGCGCGGCCCGCAGGCCGCCCAGGAGGCGGAACGGCTGGCGCGCCGCCTGGACGATCCGAGGCTGCTGGCGTTCGCACTCAACGCCGTGTTCATGCAGACGTTCCACCGGGCGGGACTGGCCACGCGGCGGGATGCGATCGGCGCCGAACTGATCGCCCTGTCGGCGCGGCACGGCCTGGCCACCTACGAGGTCCTCGGCCACCTCATCCGCCTCCAGGCCCGCTGCGCCCTCGCGGACTTCCCCGGAGCCGATGCCCACGCCCGCACCGCCGACCGCTTGGCCGAGCGGTACGAGCTGCCGCTGGTGAGCGTGTTCACCCAGTGGTTCCGAGCGCTGCGGCTCGACGCGACCGGGCAGGCCCCGATGGAGGAGGTCGAGTCCGCCTACCGGGCCGCCGCCGCCCGCCTCGACGGTGCCGGCATGCCGGGGCTGGAGCACGGACTGCTGCCGCTCGCCCTGCTCTGCCTGCGCCTGCGCGGCCCCGCACGAACCCCTGGACAGCCCGCTCCGCTCTCTCGGATCGGACTGGCCGATGAGGACGCCCACTCACTCCGCGCTGCGACAGGCGGGAGCAGCGGCACCGGCTCTCTCCGGGTGACGGCGGACGAGGGCAGCGGCACCGGCTCTCTCCAGATGACGGCCGACGAGGGCGCCGACTTCGGCCCCTACGAACCGTGGGCCCGTCCCGTGCTGCTGCTCGCTCAGGGCCGCCGCGATGAGGCCGCGGCGAAGCTGCGCCGCCTCCCCGACCCGCCACGGGACCTGCTGCTGGAGGCCATGTGGTGTCTGGCCGCGCGCGCCGCCGTCGCGGTCGGCGACCGGGAGGCGATGGAACGGGCCCATACGGCGCTCGCACCCGCGGCGGCGGAACTGGCCGGGGCGGGCAGCGGGCTGCTCACCCTGGGACCGGTCTCCCGCCACCTCGACGACCTCGCCGCCGCCCTGCGCCGCTGACCGCACCACCGCAGTCGATCCCCGACGCCCGATAACCGTTGGCGCCCGATAATCGCTGGCGGTTGCATCGCCATGTCCACGACAATGGCGCGGTGTTGAGCAAACGGGCCTATACCGACGCCGACCTGCCCTGGCTCCAGGAGAGCGTGGCCGAGTGGATCGCCCGCGCGGGCCGGTGCGGCTACGACCACATCGGCGAGCTGCCGCACCGCATCTATGAGAACCTGCGCGGCCGCCGCCCGGTCGGTGAGGTCGTGCACGTGTGGGAGCAAGCCGGCAAGCTGGCCGGGCTGACCATCAACACCCGTTTCGGCAACGCCTTCGACGTCTTCGCCGCTCCCGAGCTGCGTGGCTCCGAGGCGGAGATCGCGATGATCGAGGACGCCTGCGTGACCACCGGCCACGGCGTCGACGAGGTGCTCACCGACGTCTTCGACTGCGACCACGTCCGCATCGACCTACTCGAACGTCTCGACTTCACCCGCTTCCGCGTGTGGGACGACATCCGGGAGAGGCCGCTCGCCGACCTCCCGGCGGAGCCGGAGCCTCCCGCGGGCTTCACCGTTCGCGGCGCCCGCCTGTCCGATGCCGACCGGCTGGCCGAGGCCCACAACGGCGCCTTCCAGGCGGGCTGGACCGGCGCGGAGTACCGCGACGAGGTCATGCGCAAGCCCGGCTACGACCCGGCCCGCGAGATCGTCGCCGAGGCTCCCGACGGCCGCATCGCCTCCTTCGCCGTCTACTGGGTCGACACCCGCAACGGCCTGGGCCACTTCGAGCCCGTGGGCACTCACCCCGACTTCCAGCGCAGAGGCCTGGCTCGCGCAGTGATGCTGCACGCCATGCACCGCATGAGTTCGCTGACCACCGTGACGGTCAACCACAACGCGGAGAACCTCGGGGCCCGCAAGCTTTATGAGAGCCTTGGCTTCGCCAAACGCCACGAGACGTACGGCTACCGCCGCTGAGTCCCCCGCCATGTGCCCGGGATGACGCGGGGAAGCCCAGAGCGCCGGTGGCACCCGTGACGCGACGGTGCGTGGATCATGCGGGCGTCAGGCGTGCACGCCCCGGCAATTGATCTTCTTACGAGTCGCCGTAGCGCCGCCACGGTCCATCCCGCGGCGACCTTGCCAGTGTGCTGCCAGGTGCAGGTCGAGCCCCGCCGCGAGCGGTGGTCTCACCGGCCCTCCACGAACGTTCTGTCTCTTCGTGCTCCGGCGAGCCCGCCCCGGAAAGGGGGCATGAGGGCGGCGCAGCAGGCCAGCAGGGCCAGCGCGAACGCCGGCAGCCAGGCCAGCCGGGCGAGCACCCACGCAGGGCCGTCGGGCACGGTGTGCAGGCCGGGCAGCGGCCGGCCGGCGAGCAGGCCGAGGGCGGTGACCGCGATCATGGCGGTCTGGTGCCACAGGTAGATCGGCATGGCCGACAGGTTGGCCGTCGCCACGGCCGCCCAGGCGGCGGGGCGGGCCAGCGCGCGGCGTAACGGGCCGAGCAGCAGCAGCGCCGCCCCGCACTGGGCCAGGCCGAAGGCGACGGCCGCGATGGTGGGCGGGGACTGGTTGGAGATGGGGGCGCCGGGAACGCCGACCATGGATGCCGGATATCCGGCCCACAGCACGAGCGCGGCGGCGGCCGCGGCACCGCCGATCAACAGCGTCCACCCGGTCGCCCGGCCGCGCAGGCGGCCGCGGCTCCAGGCCGCGCCCAGGCAGTACGGCACCAGCCAGCCGGCGGCGACGTTGACCCAGCCGATCCAGTCCGGCCCGCCCACCCCGAACCTGACGAGGTCGACGACGGCGACCGCGGCGAGCGGCCACACCGGGTGGAGCCCGGCGACCAGCGGGGTCGCCGCCGTCAGCGCGGAGAAGACCAGCAGGAACCACAGCGGCGACCACACCAGCTTGGCCAGGGCGTTCACCGTCTGCAGGTCGGCCCCGAAGGCGAGCATCGCGGCGGCCGCCAGTGCCCAGACCGCCAGGACGGCGCCGACCGGCCGGAACAGGCGGGCCGTGCGGCCGCCGAGCCACCGCGCGTAGGACAGGCCGCGGGCACGTGCGCGGGTGTGGCTCGTGGCGGCCATCTGCCCGCCCACGAGGAAGAAGAGCGCCATGGTCTGGAAAATCCACGAGGCGGGTGCGAGATAGGGCATGTGCCGCAGCGGGCTGGTCACGTACAGGGTGCCGCTGTCGGTGACCAGGGCGCTCACCAGCCAGTGGCCGAGCACCACGCCGCCGATGGCCAGGGCGCGCAGCGCGTCGACGCCGCGGTCGCGGCCGGAGGGCGTCGCCGCCTCGATGCGCCGCAGGAGGTCACGCTGCACGGCGGGCCTCGACGGAGGTGCGTCCCAAGACTGCACGGCGGGCCTCGACGGGGGCGTGTCCGGAGACGATTCTGACGATGCTCTGCAGCGCCAGGGAACCGGCTTTCAGGTAGTCGCTGTGGCCGCCGTCCCCTGCCGCGAAGACGCGGGCGCCGAAGCCCGGCGAGACCGGGTCGGCGCCGAACCCGAGGGCGGCGAGCCGGACGTGCGGCACGCGGGCGATCCAGTCGCCGCCGGCGCGACCGGCCCAGACTTCCGCCCGCGTCCGCAGGCCGGTGGCGCGCTCGACGGTGACGCCGGGGCTGCCGATCAGGATCAGCCGCTCGACGTCCAGCCCGGGAGCGGCCAGGCCGCAGACCACGCTGCCGTAGGAGTGGCACAGCAGGGAGACGCGGGCGGCGGGCCTGGTCGCGCCCAGCTCTCGTACGAACGCGCGCAACGCCGGGGCGCCCTCCTCCGCTCGGCCGGAGGTCAGCGCCGCCAGGCTCACCAGGTTGGGCGTGCGATAGCCGAGCCAGCCGACGACCGCGTACCGCTCGCCGAGCGCCTGCGACAGCCTCAGCGCGCCGCCGCGCAGGAGCCCGTACTTGTCGAGGGTGGTGCCGCTGCCGGGGACCAGCACCACGATCCGCTCGGCCGCCGCGAGGTCGCCGCCGAAAACCTCGACGGCACGGCCGCCGTCACGGCCGTCGAACGAGAGCAACCGGCGTCCGGGATCGGCCATGGCACGCAGGAGCGCGGCCCGCCGCAGGTCACCGTGGTCCGCGGCGGTCCGCTCGGCCGCCCGGACGGCGTCCCGGGTGGCCGCGTACCGGACGGCCAGGGCCTCGGGGGTCGCGGCCCGCAGCGGGGCGAGCGGGGCGGGGACGGGCGCGGGGACCGCGGCGGGGCTGGCCGCGCCGGTCACCGGCGCGGCCACCGAGGCGGAGAGGAACGCGGCGAGCAGGGTACGGCGCAGACGCGGCGCCTTGACGTCGATCACCCGATCGACGGTGCCGCAGGAGCTGCCCGCGCCACATCGAACCGCCGTCTGCATTCGCGCGGGCGCCGGGATACCCCGGTTGTACGACCGTGGTCCGATGCCCGGGCGAGGGGCAGGCCGATACGATCCTGAGCATGCACGTGACGCCCCCATTGCCGCTGCTCAAACGGGTCACGCCCGGCGCCTGGACGGTCGCGGCGTGGTGGGGCGGCCTGGTGTTCACGTTCCTGGTGCGGATCAGGCTTCCAGGGGAGGTCGAGCCTGGCACGATGGCCGCAGCACAGTTCTTCCGCTGGGACGGGCTGACGAACTTGGCGGTGGCCACCGCGGTCGCGCTGTACGGCGGCGCGCTGCTGCGGCGCCGGCCAATTGCGGCGCTGTGGCTGGTGATGACCGGCTCCGTCCTGGCCTGCCTTCCGCTGGGTGTGGGAGCGATTCCGCTGGCCCAATACCTGGCGGTCGACGTCGCGGTGTGCTTCATCGCGGCGGGCGGCGCGCGCCGGACCGGGATCGCCGCCCTCGCCGGCGCGCTGACCGTCCTGGCCGGCTACCTGACCACCCGGCTGCTGTTCGGCTGGCCGGTCGGCCTCTCGGCGGAGCTGGCCGTGGCCATGACGGTGGTCATCGCCTGGCTGATCGGCCACTCGGTGCGCCAGGCGCGCGAGCACGCCGCGACGCTGATCGCCAAGGCCACCGTCCAGGCCGCCACCGACGAGCGGCTGCGCATCTCCCGCGAGCTGCACGACACGGTCGCGCACAGCATCAGCGTCATCGCCCTGCAGGCCGGCGCGGCACGCCGCGTCATCGACACCCAGCCAGGCCGCGCGAGCCAGGCCCTCGACGAGATCGAGACGGTCGGCCGGGAGACGCTGGCCGGGCTGCGCCGGATGCTGGGCGCGCTGCGCCACAGCCAGGAGGACCGGCCGCACGACGTGGCCGAGCCGCATCCCGCGCCCGGCCTGGCCGACCTCGACCGGCTGGCCGCGGCGACCACGGCGGCCGGCGTTCGCGTCGAGGTGCGCCGGCGGGGCGAGCCGTACCGGTTACCGCCGGAGATCGACATCTCCGCCTACCGCATCGTCCAGGAGGCGGTCACCAACGTCGTGCGCCACGCCGGCACGGGCTCGTGCCGGGTGTCCGTGGAGTACGGCGACGGCGAGCTGGCCATCGAGGTCCTCGACGACGGGCACGGCCCGCGCCGGGCGTCAGGCGGCGGTTACGGCCTGGTCGGGATGCGCGAGCGCGTCAGCCTGCTGCACGGCACCTTCTCCGCCGGCCCCCGGCCCGGAGGCGGCTTCCGGGTGGCGGCCCGCCTGCCCCTGACGGCCTCCCCGACGGCCGCGGTCCGATGACCATCCGCGTCGTCCTGGCCGACGACCAGCCGCTCATTCGCACCGCCCTGCAGATGGTCATCTCCGATGCCCCCGACCTCGAGGTTGTCGGGGAGGCCGCGACCGGGCTCCAGGCCGTCCAGCTGGCCGGCGAGCTCCGCCCCGACGTGGTGGTGATGGACCTCCGCATGCCCGGCATGGACGGCATCGACGCCACCCGGCTCATCACCCGCGGGCCCGGCCCGGCCCAGGTCGTCGTCCTGACGACGTTCGACGAGGATGACAATGTCTACGGCGCGCTACGCGCCGGCGCGTCCGGGTTCCTCGTCAAGGACATGGCGCTCGACGACATCCTCGCCGCGATCCGGGTCGTGGCCGCGGGCGACGCCCTGATCGCACCGGCTGTCACCCGGCGCCTGATCGAGGCGTTCGCCGACCGTCCAGGCGCCGCTCCTGCGCCGCGCGAGCTGGAGGGCATCACCGAGCGCGAACGCGAGGTCCTGACCCTGATCGCCCGCGGCCTGTCCAACAGCGAGATCGCCGCCGACCTGTCCATCAGCGTCGCCACCGTCAAGGCGTACGTGACCCGGCTGCTGGCCAAGCTCGACGCGCGTGACCGGGTCCAGCTCGTCATCATCGCCTACGAGGCGGGACTGGTGTCACCGTCCAGGTGACTGACCCCTCGTCTCGCGTACCGTACTCGCTCCTGTTGGAGAGACGGTCGGGACGGTTTGGACGTGCTGCGGTCGGAACGGCCGGACGTGCTGCGGTCGGAACGGCCGGACGTGCTGCGGTCGGGACAGCCGGACGTGCTGCGGTCGCATCGCGGCGACGCGGTCGCCCAGGCGATGATCACGCCACGTACAGGCGACGATCTCCTCGGGAGGGGTCGACGCGCGGCCGAGGTCGCCCTGCCAATGGGCGGGTCCGCCACTGGCAGGGCGACGCACGACACTAGCCCTCGGTGCCGCCACCGGCCGGTGTGCCCTCGCCGACCGGTTCGAGCACGAAGACCGGGATCTGGCGGTCGGTCTTGCGCTGGTAGTCGGCATAGTCTGGGTACGCTTCCACCGCCCGGCGCCACCAGAGCGCCTTTTCGTCCCCGAACACCTCGCGCGCCCGGTATTCCCGGGTCACCGTGCCGTCCTGAAGCTCGACAACCGGCTCGGCGACCAGGCTGGCGTACCACTGCGGGTTGGTCGGCGCGCCACCCTGGGACGCGACAGCCGCGTAGCGCCCCTCGTGCTCGACGCGCATCAGCGGCGTCTTGCGAACCTTGCCGGTCTTGGCGCCCCGGTAGGTCATCAGCACGGTGGGCAGGCCCTTGATCGTGACGCCGTCGGTCGTGCCGGTGCGCATGATCTGCTCGACGTGCTCGCGGACCCACCCCGTCGCGCTCGGCTCGTAATCACCGCTCACCGCCCGGCCCCGGTCAACGCGCCCGGCCTGCCCGCCGGAACGGTGGCGGGGGCGCCTGGTGTCCACGTTGCCGGTCAAGGTGGCGAGGATGCCCGGCAGTTCCGCCACCGTCTCTGCGGGCAGGCCGGTCACGGTCTCCTCGGCCAGCGCGCACCACAGCTGCTTGACCTGGTCGGCCAGGGCTTCGCCGCTGTCGGTGAGTTCGACGATGCTGGCGCGCTTGTCCGAGGGGGCGGGTCTGCGGCGGATGTGGCCGGTGGCCTCGAGCTTGCGGGTCATGAGTGTGACGCTGGGCGGCTCGCAGCCGAGCGCCTCACTGAGCTGGGCCTGGATCATCGGGCCGGTCCGGGCGAGCTCGAGCAGGAGCGCCTCCTGCCCGGGGTGCAGGCCGAGCGGGGCCAGCAGCGCCGCGGCCCTGGCCCGATGGCGCAGGCTCAGGAGGCGGATGGCCTGATTGAGGGCGTCGGCTTGCTCGAAGTCCATGGGCTCCCCTTTGACAAGTTAGTTACGCGCATAACATTATGCGCATAACAAATTTACACGATATTGAGGGAGCCGGCATGACCGTGAAGGTCGCAGTCATCTACTACAGCGCGACAGGCACCGTGCACGCACTCGCGCAGGCCGTCGCCGAGGGCGCCGCCTCGGCCGGCGCCGGAGTGCGGCTGCGGCGGGTCGCCGAGCTGGCACCCGACAGCGCGATCGCCCAGAACCCGTTGTGGCGCCGACACGTCGACGCCACCACATCGATCGACGAGGCCGTGATTGAGGACCTGGCGTGGGCCGACGCATTCGCGTTCGGAACTCCGACCCGGTTCGGCGCGCCGGCCGCGCAGCTCAAGCAGTTCATCGACCAGGCCGGCGGGCTGTGGCGAGAGGGCGGGCTGGCCGACAAGCCGGTGACGGCCTTCACCTCGGCGACCAACCGCCACGGCGGCAACGAGGCCACGATCCTGTCGCTGAGCAATGTCTTCTACCACTGGGGCGCGCTGATCGTCCCGCCCGGATTCACCGACCCGGTCGTGTACGCCGCCGGCGGCAACCCGTACGGCGCGTCGTATGCCGGCCCGCCGACCGCGGACGGCCCCGATGCCGCGGCGCTCCGAGCGGCCAGGTACCAGGGACGGCGGCTGGCCGAGATCACCATCCGGCTGGTCGAGGGCGGCCTCGTCGCCGACAACACCGCCGGCGCAGCCATGTCCCGGACCGCGTGAGCGACGAACCAGCAAGGAAGAAGTCATGACCAGCACCAACACCGTGACGCAGCGGGCCGGCGCCACCTGGATGATCATGGCGTTGGCGTGTGCCAGCCAGTTCATGGTGATCCTGGACGCGTCCATCGTCAACGTCGCCCTACCCTCGATCCGCGGTGAGCTCGGCTTCACCCCCACCGGCCTGCCCTGGGTGGTGAACGGCTACCTGCTGACCTTCGCCGGCTTCATGCTGCTGGGCGGCCGCGCCGCCGACCTGCTCGGCCACCGCCGCATGCTGACCGCCGGACTGTTCCTGTTCGCCGCATCGAGCCTGGCCGGCGGCCTGGCGACCGCCCCGGAGATCCTGGTGGCGGCCCGCGTCGCCCAGGGCGTCGGAGCCGCCATGCTCGCCCCGGCGACGCTGGCAGTGATCAACACCTGCTTCACCGAGGGGCACGCGCGCGCCCGTGCGTTCGGCGCATGGTCGGCCGCGGGCGGTGTGGGCGGGATGGCCGGCGCGGTCGCGGGCGGCGCCATCACCACCGGCCTGTCGTGGCGGTGGGTCTTCCTCATCAACGTGCCGATCGGCGCGGCGCTCATCGTCATGGCCATGATCTCCCTGGCCGGCACACGAACCGGCCGGTGGGAATCGCTCGACCTCACGGGCGCGGTCACGGGGACGGCGGGGCTGGCCGCGCTGATCTACGGAGTCATGCAGAGCGCCGATCACGGCTGGACATCCGTACCGGTCGCCGGGCCGGTAGTGGCGGGCCTGCTCCTGCTTGTCGTCTTCATCGTGGCGGAGGCGCGCTTCGCCCGCCGGCCGATGATGCCCCTGCGACTGTTCAGAATCCGGGGGGTGGCCGTCGGCAACGGCATGCTGCTGCTGTTCGGCGGGATCGCCATCGCGATGTGGTACTTCACGTCGCTCCTCCTGCAGAACGTACTCGGCTACAGCGCGCTGCAGGCCGGACTCGGGCAGACACCCGCGGCCGTGACGTTCGTGGCGATCGCGCGACTGGCCGCCGCCCTGCTGCCGCGAACCGGTGTGCGCCCCCTGGTGCTGTCCGGCTGCGGCTGCTTCGTGACCGGTTTCGGCTGGCTCGCCCAGGCTCCCGCCGACAGCGGCTACGTCGCCGCCGTGCTCGGGCCCACGCTGATCATCGCGGTCGGCATCGGACTGACCTTCCCCACCCTCATGGCCGCCGCGACCGCCGACGTTCCCGAAGGCGACGCGGGCACCATCGGCGGCCTGGCCAACACCGCCAGCCAGGCAGGCGGGTCGCTAGGTCTGGCGGTGCTCGCTCCGGCCGCCGGCGCCAGAGCCGCCATGGAGGCCGGCGGAAGTTCCCCGGCCGCCGCCCTCGCCGCCGGCTACGACCTGGTCTTCCTCATGGCCGCCGGGCTCGGCCTGGCCATCGCGCTGGTCAGCTTCCTGCTGCCGCGACACCGCCGCGCCTGACCACCGGCGCGCCTGACCACCGCCGCGCCTGACCACCGCCGCGCCTGACCACCGGCTGGCTCACCGCACCTCTGTACCCGCCAAGCCATGGCGCTCCCGCCACCGGGTCCACGATCACCATCGGCACTCGCGGCCCCGACGCGCCGAGCCTCCGTGATGTGTGGGACCACGGATCCCAACGCGCCGAGCCTCCGACGTGGGCAGGACCCCGGCCCCGACGCGCCGAGCCTCCGACGTGATCGGGACCACGGATCCCGACGCGCCGAGTCCCCGGCGTGAGCGGCCGGACGCGTGATCGTCGCCGCATACGCCACCGCAGTTCAGGCCGGCAGGGAGTGAGCGCCAGGCACCGGGGCCGCCGCCTGCCCGGCCGGCGGCGCGATGACCGCCGCGTCGAAGCCGACGTCCCCGCTGCCCCGAGCCCACCCCCCAAGGTGATCCCCGCCACAGAAAAGTCCCGGCCGTTGCCCCGGCCGGACCCCAGACGTACGTTTCATAAAGTACGTACTTTACGATCCTCTCGGAGTTGGCATAGATGGATCCCCGGGAAAGCGAGTTCGTCGACCGGATGGGGCTGGTCATGGAGCGACTCGGCGGGACACGGACGATGGGCCGCCTGTACGCCTGGCTGATGATCTGCGAGCCGCCCCACCAGTCCCTCACCGATCTCGCGACGCGGCTCGGCGTGAGCAAGACCGCGGTCAGCACGGTCGCCAGGCAACTGGAGATGGTCGCCATGATCGAGCGCGTCCCCACGTCGAGCCGCGAGCACCACTACCAGGTGGTCCACGGCGGCTGGGAACACGTCATGCGGGTCCAGTTCGCCCTTCTCCGACCGGCGGTGGAGACGTTGGAGTTCGGGCTGTCGGTCGTCGGCGACGGTCGGCCCGAGCAGCGGGCGCGGCTGCGGGACACCAAGGAGTTCTTCGCCTTCGTCGAGTACGACGGAGAGCAGTTCATCCAACGCTGGCAGGAGTATCGCGAGAAGACGGCAGACGGGGGCTGAGGGCGTTGCGCCCGCGCCTTGAAGTGCTCAACCGCCGCGCCTCACGTACACCCATCACAGGTTCACGACCAAGGGAGAGGCGATGACCGACATCGTCGAGCGGTACAACATCCCCGAACAGCTCTTCTGGCTGCACGGACCGCGATCCGGCCCGCCGGTCGAGTACGACGCCGCCGCCGGGATGTGGAACGTCTACGGCTACCCCGAACTGCACGAGGTCCTCAGCGACCCCGCGACGTTCTCCTCCGACACCATGCGCGTGGTACCTGAGGCCCTGAGGCCCAAGGACTTCTCCATGAAGGGCTTCATCACCCAGATCGACCCTCCAGAGCACGGCAAACTACGCAAACTCGTCAGCAGCGCCTTCACCCGGAAGGTCGTCGCGGATCTCGAACCAAGGATCGCCGCCCTCACCCACGAACTCCTCGACGCGGCACAAGAGCGCGGCCGGCTGGAACTGGTGACGGATCTGGCCTACCCGCTGCCCGTCATCGTCATCGCCGAACTGCTGGGCGTGCCCAGCAGCGACCGAGCCCTGTTCAAGCAGTGGGCCGACGCGCTGTTCCAACGCGACGCCAAGGTCTCACTCGCCGAACCCACCGAGGAGCAGCGGGCGAGCGTCGAGACCTCGCTGAAACCCTGGCGGGAGATGTCCGACTATCTCGCCGGCCACGCCGCCGAACGCAGAAAGCAGCCACGCGCCGACCTGCTCACCAGGCTCGTCGAGGCCGAGGTCGACGGCGAACGCCTGCCCGACGACGAGGTGGTCAACTTCGCCATCATCCTGCTGCTCGCCGGACACATCACCACGACGATGCTGCTCGGCAACACGGTGCTGTGCCTGGACGCCCATCCCGAGCAACAGGAGAAGGTACGGGCGGACCGCGCCTCCATCCCGGACGTCATCGAGGAATCCCTGCGCCTGTTCACCCCCTTCGCCGCACTCGGCCGCTCCACCACCCGCGAAGTCGAACTCGGCGGCGTGACCATCCCCGCTGATCAAATGGTCATGACCTGGGCCGCAGTGGCCAACAGAGACCCCCGGCAGTTCACCGACCCGGACGTCTTCAACCCCGACCGCGACCCCAACCCGCATCTCGCCTTCGGCCGCGGCATCCACTTCTGCCTCGGCGCCCCCTTGGCCCGCCTGGAGGGACGCGTCGCCCTGGACATCCTCCTCGACCGGCTCAACCCCCTGCGCACCGATCCGGACGACCCGGTGGAGTTCATGCCCACACCGACCATGACAGGCGTACGCCGCCTGCCCCTGATCTGACGGCCCGGGCCCGGTCCCGTCCCCGGACCGGTCCCTTGACAGGGCCGGCCCTGCCCGGGGCCGGTCCCGCCCAGGCACCGGTCCTATCAGGGGGCCGGTCCTGTCCTTGTCGATGAAGTGGTCGGTGACCAGAAAATGATCACTACTGTCCGGACGCCTTTACAATGTAGATTCCTAAGGGACGGCCACCAGGAGCCGTAACCGTCGCGCCTCCTGCACGAGCCTGCTCGACCCCTTACGGTCCGCCAACGCCGCCACATCCGGCAGCTCAGCACGCGCCCCCGCGATCCTGGCCGCCCTCGCCCCCGCCGCCAGCAGGTCCGCCACCCCCGCACGCGGCCGTTCGCCCTCCTTCGGCAGCAGCCCCGGCAGCAGTCGTACGATCAGCTCCCACACCGTCTCGTGCGCCCCCGCCTGCGTGGCGTCGTCGAGCACCGACACCACCCGGTTGAGCTTGACCAGGCCCCGCGTGACCAGCTTGGTGAGCGCCTCCCCCAGCGCCGCCACCGGAACCTGGCCGCGCGCCGCCAGCGTCAGCAGCGCGTCGGTGGCGGCGGCGCGGTTGGCGGCGTTCGCGTGGCCCATACCGCAGGCCAGCGCGTGGGCCATGCCCTCGCCGATCGGGCCGTCCGCGTACGCCAGGCTGACCAGCACCCGGGTGGGCAGGTAGGCGGAGTCCATGTCGGCCCACAGGTTCCAGACCATGTGCGCGGCCACGACCTCCCGGTGCGAGGGCATGGCGAGGGACCACCCCTCGAGCGTGTACCCGTGCCCGGTCTCGAGCCGGTACAGCTCGCGGATCGGCTCGGGCAGGTCGCCCGGCACCTCGAGCACGGCCTTCAGGACCGGCGTCGACACCGCGTACGCCAGGCGATGCTCCGCCACGAAGACCTTCACCTTCGGATCGGGCGGGCCGCCGCCGCGCATCCAGTCGGCGCACGTGCGCCCCGCCTCCGAAAACAGCTGCTCCGCGCGCCGCACGCACACCTCCGGGATGTCGCGGGGCAGTCGCAGCAGGGCCTGCGCCAGGTCGGCGGGAAGCGCCCGCGCGCCCTCCGCTTCCAGCAGCTCCAGGCGGTCGAGCAGCACCTCGGGATCGATGTGGCCGGTGCCGGCGGTGGGCGTGGCCAGCAGGACCGGGCAGTCGTCGCCGTCCTGGAAGGACCGCGCGAGCTCGTGGGCGCGGCGCAGGCAGAACCGGTCGAACGCGCGCAGCGGCAGCAGCTCCCTGGCGGCGGTCTCCGACAGCCGTCTGCTCTCCTCGGGCGAGGCGAACGCGAGGAGTGCCCGGCGCACGGACTGAGCCGGCCCGTCGTAGAGCCGGTCGCCGTAAAGACCGAAGAAGCTCGGATCGAGCGGGTCGCGCCAGGGACGCAACGCCTCGTGAAGCGCGCCGGGCGCCCGCCGCGACCAGTCGACCAGCCCGGCCAGGAGGAGCTCGAACGCGTACGGGTCCAGATCAGGGGCGGCGGCCTCGCGTACGAGCTGCTCCGGCGAGGCGATGGGCGCCGGCATCGCCGGGCCGTCCCCGACCGGGGGAAGGGGGACGAGCGTGGCCTCCTCCGCCTCGATGCCACCCCCGTACGCGGCCGAGACCTTCTCCCGCAGCTCGTCCGGCAGCCCGGCCGCCGCCTGGCGTACCGCCTCGCGACCCGGCTCACCGGCCTGCCGGGCCAGCTTGACGGCCAGCCGCACGGCGCGCTCCTGCAGCGCCGGCGTGTCCTGCGCGAAGATCAGGCAGAGCGCGCCCAGCACGACGTCCACTCGCCCGGCCTCGCGCAGCACGGCGTCGCCGGCCCAGGAGACGGCCGCGCGCAGCAGCTTCTTCTCCGGCCTGAACGCCAGCGCCTGCACCGCCTCGGCGAACAGCTCCTCCTCCAGCCGCCCCGCCTCTTCCAGCCGCCGCAGCTGCGCCAGCGCCAGATCGGCCACGGGAACCGGCCCGGCGGGCAGCAGCCTGGCGTAGTCGCGGGCCCGCTCGGCCGACTCGTCGATGTCGAGGTCGAGCCGGTCGTGCAGGATCGCGAGGGCGGCGGGCGCGGCCTGCCCGTCACGCAGCAGCCGCCCGACGAGGCCGTCGATGACCGCCTTGCGCTCCAGCAGGCCGTCCTCGACGAGCCGGGCGATCGCGCCCACCTGGCCGTCGATGGCCTCGCCCAGTCCGTCGATCTCGAAGAGCCGCGGCGCGAACGCGGCGAACAGCGGGTCGGTGGCCGCCGGATGCGAGCCGAGCGCGCGTACCCAGCCCACCATGAACGCGTCATCGTCCGGCGGCTCGATGCCCGTCTCGCGTACCAACGCCGCGGCCACCTCCCAATAGCGCAGGTCGGGCAGGCGCATCCGCCGGGCGAGGCGGCGCGCCAGGTCCGCCTTCCACTCGGCGGGCCGCTCGCGCAGCAGCTCGACAATGAGCTCGTCATCGCCTCGCATCCAGCGGAAGTCGCGCCTGAACAACCACGTCGCGACGGCCGCGGCCCCACCCAGGCACGCGACTCCAGCCAGCAGCATCGATCTGAGGTGCTCCCGCCAGGCCGACCAGTCGCCCTCGGGTCCCGACATGGCCAGGTGCGCGGGCAGCAGCTCGGCGACCGCCTTGCGGTCGGCCGCGTCCAGCTCGCCGAGCAGGCGGAGCACCTTGCGGGTCTCGCCACGCGCGGCCAGCATGATCAGCCGCTCCCCCGCGCGGTCGCCTCTCCGGCGGGCCGGGAAGAAGATCGGGCGCACGACTACACCTCCGCTGCGTCAGCCAACGCGGTGACCCTAGCGGGCGCCCACGACAATCTCGGGCTCCCGAGCCCGAGGGTGACTGCTTCGCCTTTCATCCCTTTGATGAGGCGGAACGAACATGGGGAGGCCCGGCGCGGCTCGCGGTCCCGGCAGGCCGAGAGCGGCGAAGGGTGGCGCTGCGCCGACCCCTCACGAGGCGCTGTCGATCGCGAGCGAGTCGAGTTCGTCTGCTCGCCGGAGGTCCTTGGGGCGGCCTATGGCGCGGCGCATCCGGATCAGGTCTTCTCGGGAGACGTAGTGAACCTCCAGGCCGCCCGGGTCCACCACGGTGATCGCCCGATCGAGGAACTCTCGGACGTGAAGGTTGCCCCATGGGAGCGCCGGGGTGCAGCAGTCGCCGCTGGCTCCGGGTGAGGTGAACTCCACTTTGGGACGGAGAAAGGAATCCGGTCGAGTTGCTACGGAGTTGCCCTTTTCGTCAATCAGTTGGGCGTTGACGGAGGCGAAGGCCGCCGCCAGGGCTGGGGCGTGAGCCGGGAGGCCGTCCCAGAGCAGGTCCAGATCGCCGGTCAGTTCGGTGGATCCATGCATGATGCCGGCGACCTGCCCGACCACCACGGCTCGGACGCCGTGGCGATGGAGGGCTTCGAGCAGAGGGAATGGGTCGAACCCGAGGGCATCGTCCGTGCCGATCGTGCCGATGTCGTCGTCGGCGTCCTGGTGGCCCAGGCCGGTGCCCGCCCGGTTCCGGGCCAGTTCGCGGGTGCGCCGGGCGGCGGCGCGGAGTCGTTCCAACGGTTCGTCGATCATCTCGACTCATGTAACACCGGCCGCACTCATGGCGCACTCGAATTTCTTGAGATCACCGCAGATCAGGCAGGCGACGCTAGTCTGTGTTCTCCGTCAGCCCCTTGAACGGACGAGACGCTACTAGTCTGTGTTCGCCGTCAGCCCCTCGAACGAACGAGACGCTCCATGACCATCCCGAACGTGGCAGAACTCCGCGAAAGCTCGCGTCGGCGGGCCGCTGACCGGCCCAAGGGACCTGCGCTGAGCCACGTGGAAGACCTCCGCGGTCCGAACGGCATCCCGCTGCGCCACTACCGGCCGGCCGGGCAGCCACGGCCGCTGGTGGTGTTCGCGCACGGGGGCGCCTTCGTCATCGGCGACCTCGACACCCACGACCGTACCTGCCGGCGCATCGCCGACAGCTGCGACGTCGAGGTGCTGGCCGTCGGCTACCGGCGTGCGCCCGAGCATCCATGGCCCGCGGCCATCGATGACGTGGCGGGCGTACTGCGCTGGGCGCGCCCGGCGGCGGTAGCGGGTGACAGCGCGGGCGGCTACCTGGCGACCATGGCGTGCCTGCGACTGCGCGACGCCGGCGATCCTCTGCCCGGCCTGCAGATCCTGATCTGCCCCAACACCGACCTGACGCTCTCGCAGCCCAGCGTTCTCGACAAGGGCACCGGCCACGCGCTCGACGCCGACTTCCTCGCCTGGGCCATCGCCTGCTGGACGCCGGAGCCCGCCGACCGCGCGCCCGCCAGCCCGCTGCTGACAGCAGACCTGCACGGCATGCCCGACACCCTCATCGTGACCGCCGAACACGATGCGCTCCGCGACGAGGGCGACGCTTACGCCAGGCGGCTGGCACAGGCCGGCGCGCACGTGGTGCACCGCCAAGAACCCGGCCTGGAGCACGGCTTCATCCAGAACATGGACCTGACCTCCCCCGAGGCGGCCGCGGCCCACCAGCGGCTGTTCGACGACATCGCCGCACTGATCCACAGATGAGCACGCGCGCGTCGTCGACGCATCGCAGAGTACGCGCGGCCGCAGCTTCGAGCTGATGCGCCGGCTGGGTCGTGTGGGCGGGCGGGTGTTGGGTGGCGTCCCGGTCTCACGGGCCGGTGGCTCAGGCCGGCTCGGACTCCAGCAGGTTCGCGACGGTCTCCGGGCGGTCCAGGAAGCCCAGGTGCGATGAGGGCAGCGAGGCGATGCGGAATCGGTTGCGGGGTGTCAGCGCGTCCGCCTCCCGGATCATCCGGTCCTGCAGCGGCAGCGGGACGGCGCGGTCCGCGGTGAGACGGACGAAGGTGCGCGGGACGCCGCCCCATCGCGCCGGGTCCGGGCGGGCGTCAGTGAAGGACAGGATCGCGGCCTCGTCGGGCTCGCATTCGGCGAGGAGCGCGCGCAGGCGTTCGTCGGTGCCGTCGGCGAGGAACGCGGCCTTGGCCGTGGCCAGGAACGCCGGGTCGGCCGAGCGCCAGTTGGTGCGCAGGGCGCCCGTCTGCGCCGGGTCGCCGACCTTGGGCAGGGTCAGGACAAGGCTCGGAGCACCCTCCGGGGTCCGGTACAGGTCGTAGACCGTCGGCTGTGCCGTACAGCAGAAGGCCGAGATGTAGACCAGGCAGGCGAGCAGGTGCGGTACCGCATCGGCCACTCCGGTGATGGTGATCCCGCCGAGGCTCTGGCCCACCAGCACCACCGGCCCGTACGGGGCCAGGCGCCGTACGGCGGCGGTGACGTGCTTGACGTTGGCCGCGAGCGTCACACGCGCCAGCGGCGAGGGGGCCGCGGCGAACGCCGCGAGGTCCTGCGGTGCCTGGTACGACGCAGGGAAGAAGCCATCGGGGCCGTGCCCGGGCAGGTTCACGGCACAGACGCGGTGGCCGCGCTGGGCGAGCTCGGCCGCGACGGCGCTCCACACGCCGGCGTTGCCGTTGCTGCCGTGCACGAGCACGAACGTCCTGGTCCTGCCGCCCCGGGCAAGGGGGCCGCCGAGCAGCCCCAGCCCGCCCACGGTCGCCGTTCCGCGCAGCAGGGTGCGGCGGTCGACAGCGCTCATCGCGCGGCCTCGACCGCGCGGCGGACCTGCCGGCTCAGCAAGGTCACGGCCAGCGCGACGAGGACCAGGCCCTGCACGGCCTGCTCGATGCGTACCCACAAGGGGTAGGGGCTGTCCGGCAGCAGGGCCAGGGCCGCGATGCCGAGGGACCCGGCGATGGAGATCCACAGCAGGCGGCGGTACGCGCCACGGCTGCCCCGGCCGAGCTGGGCCGCCCAGCGGAGGCTGAACAGGGCCAGGACCAGGAGACCGGCGGCCCGGATCCACACGAGCGCGTTCACCGCGGCCGGGTCCGTGATACTGAGCACCGCGGTCGCGGCGATCAGCCCCGCGCTGAGGAGCGTGAAAAGCTGCAGGAGTCGCAGCGGCGTTGTCGTCATGACGTCGACGGTATGGACGGGGACGGCGGTTGGGCATCGGGCTGGACCCATGATCGGGTGGGGCTGGCCCCACCCTCGGGGCCGGAAAGGGGACGAGGTGCGGCGTGGCGGTGTGTGCCTTGCCCTGCTGGCGCTGAAGGTGCCCGCGGTGGCGCTGCTGGCGGTGCCGCCGCTGGCGTTGACGCACCTGTACGGCGCGCTCTCGTTCCCCGCACTGGTCCTGCTGGTGTTCGGCGGCCGCCGTCTGGCCGACGTCAGCCGGGCACTGCACCGGCGCTGGACGGACACGACGATCGCGCGGCCGTATCCGCCTCGGCCGCGGATCGAGCGCACCGAGCAGGGCTGGTACTGGACCGGGTACGACTACCACCGAGGCCGGCCGCTCGCCACCGTGTCGCTCTGGTTCAACTGGGTCGCGCGCGACCCGGCGACCTGGCGGGATCTGCTGTGGCTGGCGCTCGACCCGGTCGCCGGCACGATCCTCCTCCTGCCCGGCCTGCTCGGCCTCGCCGCGCCGCTGCGCTGGCACGCGCGATGGACACACGCGCTGCTCGCCCCGACCGGCCACGCGCGGCTCACCGACCGGGTGCGGCAGCTGACCGACACCCGCGCCGAGGCCCTCGACGCGCAGGCGGCCGAACTCGAACGCATCGAGCGTGACCTGCACGACGGCGCCCAGGCCCGCCTCGTCGCCATCCAGCTGACCCTGAGCCTGGCCCAGCGGACGCTGCGCGAGGACCCCGACAGCGCCGACGAGCTGCTGCGCGAGGCGCGGGCCACGGCGGCGGCCGCCGTGGCGCAGCTACGCGACCTCGTGCACGGCATCCGCCCGCCGGTCCTGTCCGAGCGCGGCCTCATCGACGCCCTGCGCCTGCTCGCCCTCGACCACCCGCTCGCCGTGAGCGTGACCGCCGACCTGCCCGGACGACTTGTCCCGCCGCTGGAGTCGGCGGTGTACTTCGCCGCCGCCGAACTCCTGGCCAACGCGGCCAAGCACGCCCAGGCAGGTAGCGCCGGCATCCACGTCGTCCACCGTGGCGGCCTGCTCCGGCTCGCCGTCACCGACGACGGCGTGGGCGGCGCCGATCCGGCCGCCGGGAGCGGCCTGGCGGGCGTGGCGCGCAGGCTGCGGCCGTTCGACGGTACGCTCGTCGTCGACAGCCCGCCCGGAGGCCCGACCACCGTGACCTTGGAGGTGCCGTGCGCGTTGTCCTCGCCGAGGACCTCTACCTGCTGAGGAACGGCATCGAGCGGATGCTGCACGCGTACGGCATGCAGGTCGTCGCCGCCGTCGACAACGGCCCCGACCTGCTCGACGCGCTGCTGACACACCGGCCCGACGCGGCGGTCATCGACGTGCGCCTGCCCCCGACGCACACCGACGAGGGCCTGCGCGCCGCGATCGCCGCCCGCCGCGAGGTGCCCGGGCTGCCGGTGCTCATCCTCTCGCAGTACGTCCAGCAGCTCTACGCCCGCGAACTACTCGCCGACGGCGGCGGGAGCGTCGGATACCTGCTCAAGGAGCGCGTCTCCGACACCGACGAGTTCGTCGAAGCCCTGCGCCGTGTGGCCGCCGGCGGCACCGCCGTCGACCCCGACGTGATCGCCCGGCTGCTCGCCCCCGACCGCGTCCCCGCAGGACTGACGCGACGCGAACTGGACGTGCTGTCGCTGATGGCGCAGGGGCTGTCGAACGCGGTCATCGGCAAGCGCCTGTTCCTCAGCGAGGGTTCGGTCAGCAAGTACACGACGCAGATCTTCGCCAAGCTCGGCCTCGAGCCGTCCCCGGACACCCACCGCCGGGTCCTGGCCGTCCTGGCCTACCTCGACACCAAGCCGGCCTGACGCCTCCGCTCGAACGGCGGTCCGTGTGGCGCGCGGACGAGGGTGAGAGGGGCGTCACCAGCCACGCCCCGGGCTGACCGGCTCAGCCGGTGAAGTCAGCGGCATGGTCCCGAGGCCAACCTGGCCGGCTCAGCCGGTGAAGTCGGCGGCGTGGTCCCGAGCCCACCGGCCGTAGGCGCGCGCGGGCTCGCCGGTCACCTTCTCGACCGTGTCCGTGGTCGCCGCCGGACGGCCGACCGCGTCCTGCGAGTGGCGGATCACGGAGTCGGCGACCTCCGGCGACGTCCAGCGGCTCAGCTCCTCTCGGTGCTCGGCCAGGTCCTGCACGACGAAGCCGACCGGCCGGCCGATCGCCTCCCCGATCAGCTCCGCCTGCCGCCTGCGCGTGACCGACTCCGGCCCGGTCAGCTCGTACACCGCCCCTTCGTGCCCGGGCTCGGTCAAGGCCCGCGCCGCGACCGCCGCTATGTCCGCCTCGTGCACGGGAGCGGAGTGCGCGTCGGGGAACGGGTCCCGTACCACCCCCTCGGCGCGTACCGACGCCGCCCACGACAACGTGTTCGTGGCGAAGGCCCCGGGCCGCACGAACGTCCAGGCCACGCCCGAGCCGGCCACCACGGCCTCGGCCTCACGGTGCATGCGGGCGATGGCGTCCTCCTCCTCGGCCTTGCGCTGCACGCGGGCGATGGCGTCCTCCTCCTCTGTGCCGCCCCCGAGCAGGGCCGACAGGAGCACGACGTGCTCCACCCCGGCGGCCACGGCCCGCTCCACGAATCCGTCCACGCCGCGCGGTTCGGCGTACAGGAAGACCTTGGTGACGCCGGCCAGGGCCGGACCGGCCGAGTCCGGATCGGCGAGGTCGCAGAGCACCGCGGGGAGAGCGGAGGCGGCGGGATCGCGGCTGGCGGCGCGCACCTCCGCCCCCGCGGCGCGAAGCTGCTGTACGAGGCTGCGCGCGACGTGACCGCGCGCTCCGGTGATCAGGATCGTCATGCGACCAGGCTGGCCGGGCCGCAACGGCGACGGGTAGGCACCGGCGGGCCTGGGACTCGCGGTACCAGGCCGCTGGGCGAAGATGGAGTCGAAGCAGGTCCATGGAGTGGAGGCCATGAGCAAGCGCACCGAACTAGGAGATTTCCTGCGCAGCCGGCGGGCCCGGCTCCAGCCGGAACAGGTGGGGCTGGCGCCCGGTCACCGTCGCCAGACGGCCGGGCTGCGGCGCGAGGAGGTCGCGCTGCTGGCCGGCATCTCGGTCGACTACTACATCCGGCTGGAGCAGGGACGCGGGCCGCAGCCGTCCGACCAGGTCCTGTCCGCGCTGGGGCGCACCCTGCGGCTGACCGGCGACGAGCACGACTACCTGCTGCGGATCGGCGGCCGGCCTCCCGCGCCGCGCCCCGGCTCCCCGGCCGGGCCTTCCCCGAACGTCCTGCGCCTCCTGGAACGGCTCGGCGCCGTCCCGGCCATGGTGATCAACGTGTGCTGGGACGTGCTGGCCTGGAACCACATGCTGGCTGCTCTCATCGGCGACCCCTCGGACGTGCCCGCCCGCGAGCGCAACACGCTCCGCTGGCTGTTCGGCTCGCCGACGCTGCCGCCCGACCATGCCGAGTTCGCCCGCCAGGCCGTCGCCGACCTGCGGGCCAGCGCCCGCCATCCGGACGATCCGGACGTACGGCGCCTGGTGAGCGAGCTGTCGGCGGCCAGCCCGCTGTTCGCCGAGTTGTGGGCCGAGCGGGAGATCGAGGTGCCGCGAACGGTGACGAAGCGGGCGGTGCACCCCGTGGTGGGAGAGGTCGAGCTCGACTGCGAGATCCTGCCCCTCCCGGGCGGCGAACATCGCCTCGTCCTCTACACCGCCGCCCCGGACTCCCCCTCCCACCACGCCCTCCAGGCGCTCTCCTCCATGGCCGAGCGCTCCCGGAGACAAGGTGACCCGCTCACGACATGATCAGCGCGATGACGCCCGGCCACGGTCGCCCGCCGGTAATGCCACCCCACCTCGACGAGGAACATCCCCGGCCCGGGCATCTCACGGCCGTCCACACACGGAATGCCGTCGAGGTGGAGACCGACCGGCTCGCCGGACTTTCGCGGCTCGGCGCGGATCGCCGGCCCTCAGACGATCCGGCAGGGCCGCGGTACGTGCCCTGCCGGATGCCTTCCATCAGTTGTTGCAGGGGTACGAGGACCAATCGACGTAGCCGGCGAGCCGGCCCCAGCTCGAGACCTGACCATCGCAGAATTCCGTCCTGACCCCCACCAAGTTGGTGCGCGCCGAGTCGGAGAAGTACTGGGTGTTGCACATGTAGCCGGCCGGGCAGCGAGGGATGGCCTGCGCGGCGGAAGGTACGGTGGCGAGCGTGGCGGTGGTCAGGGCCGCGACGGCCAGTACGCGACGAATCATGAATTGTCCTTTCTGATCGCGGGGAAACGGTGGGAATCAGCTACAGGGGGTTTCGGACCACTCCTTGTGCACGGTGCGCACGCCCCATTCGGAGAAGGAGCCGTCGCAACCCTCGAAGCGGCCGCCGACCACCTGGGTGCCGGTGCTGTCGGAGTAGTACGTGGTGACGCATTGGTAGCCGAGCGCGCAGGCCCTGGCCTGCGCGGGACCGGCGGGGAGGGCGGCGAGAGCCGTCGCGGCCACGGCCGCGGCGACGAGTGCACGGCGGATCATCACAGTCCTTCCATAACGTGGAACCGGGGGGTGCCCCGACCCTCACGACACGGCAGGCAGGCCTGCGCGGTCGGCCGGGGAGCGGACAGATGAATGTGGGTGGGCCGTACGAGCAGACGGGGCCCGTGGAGAAGGCCCGCCGGAGGCAGACAGATACCCGGTCAGAGCAGGAACGCGGACGAGTTACCGGTGGTTCCTCCGCGGACTTCCTGCTTGCCGCCGACGGCGTCGGGACGGGCGGAGTCGGACTAGTACGTGGTGGTGCAGGCGATGACGAGCGCGCGACGGATCATCCATGGTCCTTCCTGAGCACGAAGCAGCACAAAAGTCCCGCGACTTCATGAGCGGCCCAGCCGGTGATCGAAATGATCCGTCCTATAAGACGAAAACGCAAGGGGTGCTCATATTCGCCACGCCGCGTAGACCAACGATCACATTTATTGCATGAGCCATGAGAATCACCACGCCCCTGATTTCCGGAACGCTCAATATTGATTTTCGGACCGACTGTTCGGATGATCGCCTGCCCCCCGTGTCCTTCTCGGGCCAGACGTCAACCAGCCGGCTGAAGGCGGCCTGTCGTGGTGCTCATGGACATCCGACTGCCAGGCATGAGCGGCTTGGTCGCCACCGAGCGCACCCTGGCGGGGACAAGGCGACCGGCCTCCGTGTTCTCCACCCTGCCAGCGGCCTGACATCACGCGAGCCCTCCAAGCCAACCGCTCCACAGGCCCCGAACCCAGCAGAACCGAGCGGGCCCATCGCTGGACGAAACCCGACCCGGGTCAGGTGGAGGCTCGCCACTAGCCTGACGGGATGGGATGGAACCTGGATGAACTTGTCGCGAAGTACGACGTACCGGGCGCACAGGTCGCCGTGCTGGCCAACGGGGAGATCCGGGACGAGGCTGCGGGCGTGCTGAGTCTGCGCACCCGAGTCGAGGCCACGACCGACTCGGTGTTCAAGATCGGCTCGATCACCAAGATCTGGACAGCCACGCTGATTCAGCAACTGGTCGACGACGGTGTGCTGGATCTCGACCGTCCCGTCCGCGACTACCTGCCCGGCTTTCGGCTGAGCGACCCAGCCGCCACCGAATCCCTGACCGCCCGCCACCTGCTCACCCACACCGGCGGTGTCGACGGCAACCACTTCACCGACACCGGTCGCAACAACGACGCCATCGAGAAGTTCGTCGCCACCCTCGCCGAGGCGGAGCAGCTTCTCCCGCCTGACACCGTCTTCTCCTACTCCAACAGCGGGTACGTGGTGCTCGGCCGACTGGTGGAGGTGTTGCGCGACAAGCCCTTCCACGACGTGCTCCGCGAACGCCTGGTGACACCGCTGGGCCTGCACACCGCCGTTACCGACCCCTACGAGGCGATCCTGCACCGCACCGCGGTCGGCCACATCAAGACCGGCGGAGAGGTCGTTCCGACGAAAGCGTGGGCGGTTTCCTACTACTCCGCGCCCAGCGGCTCGCACTTCGCGATCAGCGCACGCGACCTGCTGGAGTTCGTCCGCCTGCACCTCACCGACCACGCGCTGGCGGCACTGCGCGAACCCCAGGTCGAATCCGTCCCGGACTTCGGCGGCGGCGTCATCGGCTGGGGACTTGGCTGGATGCTCTACCAGGACGGCGTCGTCGGCCATACCGGCGTCTCCAAGGGGCAGAAGGCATGGCTTCGCGTCGTCCCATCGGCGGGTGTGGCGGTGGCGGTGCTGACCAACAGCACGGGCGGTGGGCCATTGGCCTACGAGATCTTCGGTGCGGTGCTCAAGGACCTCGCCGACGTGGAGACCGCACCCCTACCCGTGCCGCCCTCGAACCCGACCGCGATCGACGCCGACCGCATGTGCGGCACCTACCGCTCCACCCTGTACGACATCACGCTTGCCAGCGAGCACGACCGCGCGTTCCTCATCTACCGCCCACGCAATGAGATCGCCGAGTCCTTCCTCGGCGGGTCCGAGAACCGCGTCGAGGTCGTCCGCCTCAACGGCAGCTCGGTCATCACCGCCGAACCGAAGTCCGCCGGCCACCAGGTCCTGTCCCTGGTCGGCTCCGACGGGCACGGTCGCGCCCGCTTCCTGCACAACGGCGCCGCCGCCTACCGGATCGCCTGATGCTCACCGGCGACGCGGCGCGAGATCATGTCGCCCCTGATGAGCTGCTGTTCTCCGATCTGAGGGCGCCGGCCTGGCGATTCACCACCGACCTGCCGCCGAAGATCCAAGCCGGATGAAAGGACGAAGTCGGCGGTCGGCTCAGAGGCCGATCCCCGGACGCCGGCTAGATCCCTCTCCTCCCCACGAGCCCCTCAGCCGCGCGCGCGGATCGACTCGCCATACTCCAGGACCCGCCACTCTCTCCAAGCCGATAAGCCTGGACGGACAGGTGTTGCCGGTCACTCAGGATGGTGATGAAGGCGACATTCGCGGTGATGACGTTGCCGCGCGAAGAGACCCCGCCGAATGTGCCGGGCGGGGTGTTGGTGTGCAGGTTGGCGGCTTGATGTGCAGCATGTCGCTAAAGGCCGCGTTCCTACGCTCTCGGCGACCACACCGGCATAGATGTCATGTCAGAAGCAATGTCTTGCCCGTGAAGCGCCGTGCCTCGATGTCGGCATGCGCGGTGGCGGCCGCTGCCAGCGGATAGCTCTGGCCGATGACCGGAGCCAGCCGCCCTGCGGCGGCTTCACTCACCACGTGCGTCACCCGCCGAGAACTGTCCGGCCAGAACCCCGGCAGCTGCGACATGTCCACCACCGTGAGCCGTTGCCGGTCCTTGTTACTGATCACGGCCTGCTCCCCGCTGGTCATGCCATACCCGGAGAACCGGCCACCGTCCGCGAGCAGGGACGCCGCCACCGCGCCGATCTGGCCGCCGATTCCGTCGAACACCACATCCACGCCGTGCCCACCGGTGAGCATGCGCACCTGGTCGGGCCAGGTCGGCATGGAGTAGTCGACCGCCTCAGCGCCCAGTCCCAGCGCTACGGAGCGTTTCGTCGCTCCATGCACGGCGGCGATGACCGTCGCCCCTGCCGCTAGAGCAAGCTGCACGAGGAGATTGCCGAGACCCCCTACTCCCGGCGCCACCAAGACCCGCTCCCCCGTCCGCACCGGTGTCTTTTCGAGCAAGGCCAGAGCGGTGCTGCCATCGTCCATAACGGCCATGGCGCTGCGCAGATCGAGACCCGCCGGCACCGGGAAGGCGGTCTCTAGCGCGGCGACCACCGTGTCGGCGTAACCTCCGCCGTACCCGCCACTCACCGCTCGGGCAACCACGCTGGTGCCCAGCCAACTGCGTCCACCCCCGCCCCGACCGCGGCGACCGTACCCGCGACCGCACCGCCAGGAATGTACGGCGGATCCACCGCGAAGACCTCGGGACCTCTGCCGGATCGAATCAGGGTGTCCATCCAGGTCACGCCAGCGACGGCGACATCGATACCGAGTTGTCCCGCTCCCGGTGAGGGTGTGGGCAGGTCAAGCAGTTCTAGAACATGAGGGGCGCCGAACCGGGCCGCCATGATCGCTCGCATGGGTCAAGCATCCAACCTCAACTCGGCTTGAGGTCAAGCACCAGGGACCGATTGCGGGAGTGTTGAAGTTCAGGGATACTCCCCGCCACGCGTCGCCGGTCTAGATCTCGTTCGGGCGCGTAGCCTCGAACCGGCCGAACGCCCGCGGCGGGCTGCCGTTCGGGCGGCTGCCCAGCTCCATGGCGTCGAAGTGGCGCAGCAGCGTGCGCTCGCTCGGCGACCAGCCCAAAGTCGAGCGCGGGATCCAGGCGATCTGTGCCCCGGTCCGCTCGGGATTCTCGCGCTTGAGCGCGGCGGCCAGCTCCAGCACCTCCGGCGGTGTGCGCGGCGTCGGCTTGCGCGCCGGTGGCAGCAGCCCATCGAACCCACAATGGACAGCGCCAGAGCGCGACCTCCCCCGGCATCCCGCCCACACGTCAGCTTGCGATCGCCGCGCCGCACTGTTGCTGATCACCTACTGTCATCCCACACCTTCCGCCTCATGACAGATGTCAGATACGGCTGATGACATCGCCCTCTACGCGTGGCCGCTGAACTGATACGACACTTGGCGGTATGTCCAGACAACAGCTGACCTTCGCAGACGAACTCATCCTGCTTGCCCATCGGGAGAGCGACGGCAAGCAGTTGATCCCCAACAACGTGCTGAACATCAGCCTCACCGCCGCCGAGCTGGCCGAGCTGGCCGCTCTCGGCAGGGTGGAGTTGCGGGGCGCCGATCTGGCCGTGGTGGACAG
>NZ_JBFAHJ010000053.1:0-41774 GCF_040654115.1 Nonomuraea sp. NPDC050786 | reverse complement strand
GGCCAGGTGCTCCGCGGCCGGAAGCCGGACGCCCGCACCGTCACCCTGCTCGCCCTGACGCACCACAGCGGCGTGCTCAAGCAGCTGTTCGCCATCGACGACGAGAAGCGGATCGACGAGCTCGTCAGGGACGACTGGGCGGGGCAGGCCGTCAAGACCTACGTCGACAAGACCACGACGAAGACCGGCGACTCGAGCGACATGGTAACTCTGCTGGCCGCGGGGGCGTCGTAGCACCATCGAGTACCGCCGACACCATCGCGGTCCGCTGCGACGGGCAAGCTCAGCACGGCAGCAAGGGTCCGCCGTTGACCCTCAGTCCGCCGCCGTGGCTGTCGCTGACGCCGGTGGCCACAAAGCCGAAGCTCACCCAGCCGGACGCCGGGACATGGCCGTTGTACGACTGATTGCCGGCCGACGTGCTGTAACCCGACTGGGTCACGATCGCATCCCACGCGTTAGTGACCTTGGTGTCGCCATCCCACGTCCAGGTGGCCGTCCAGCTGTTGACCAGTATCAGGTCGTTGATGAGGGTGACCTTGATCTGAAAACCGTTGGTCCACGAGCTGACTTTCTCCCACTTGCACGCAATGATCGTCGCCTGCGCGGGCGAGGCGTACGTGGCAATCAATACGATCATGCCGGCGAGAGCCGCCGCCACCCGAGCCAACCGCGATGTACGTCGTCTCGTCATGACCAACCCTTCGGCAGGAGCGGGCACGGGGAACGCCTCCCCTCGGAGGTACCTCTCTTGGAGGACCGGAGTCAATGCGGGAACCGACCCGCGCCCAGAGCCTGCGCACCGACCACGGCTTCGCCTGCAGCCATTCCCGATCAGCGGCCCATCCTGGGATTTCGGAACTGAAACTTTCACCCGGCATCCCCGCCGGAGCGCTTGCCACCAAGTGCGAACGGTCCGGCCTCGTCCCGGCCGAGCCCGCCGCCGCGATCTGCGACGCGGCCACCGGCGGCCTCGAACAGACCCTTAACACGCTGATCGAGCCCGCGCTCACCGGCGGGAGGGCTGCTGCAGCCGCCCACGTGACCGGAGAGCAGAATGCAGCACACTCCGGCGAAGCCCGTCATGGAAGAGAATGCTGATGTCGTCGCCGGCGATCTGGTCGGCAACCTACTCAGCTCCCTCGAGATCGCCGACCAGAACAGAATCGTGTCCGCGCCGACCGGTCCTGCACGCACCTGGGCGGCCACCACGTTACGCGTGTTCGTCGAAGCCGCCACCGATCACAACAGCGTGCCGGCCGCCAGCTTCCTCGATCAGGCCCAGCCTGCATCCCCTGGCGGTTCGACGCCAGAGACAGGCACCTGCGCTGGACTGACGCTGCAACTGCTGGATGACTGGTTGTCCGGCCGTGCGGACGGCGCCCCCACCGATTTCGGGCAGCGGGTGCGACTCCCAGATACCGCCTGGAGCGGCGAACGCACCGCCACCGACATCGTCACACCGGCCCGCAAGGGGCGAGCGTTGCGATCGGGGGCCACACCCCTTGACCCGCAGGGCGGCATGAACGTGCTCGACGGCAGTGCTGGCGCTGGCGGCGGCTGTCATCGCCTGGTCAGCTCGCTCGGCTCCCGCACCGCCGACCTCGCCATCAATAAGATCGCCTGACGGCTGAGCCCTGCATCCTGGGGTGACGCCCTGTGCCGGCCGCCCAGCTCAAATGTGTGACGCCTGCCTACGCCGACGCCGCTACGTGGGTGTTCACGAGAAGAGCTGGCCAGGGACCGATGAAGGGTCAGGATAATCGCCACCCGGAAGGACAGTGATCGTTCATCACGATGGCGGGCCGGCGGCCGAGGATGTGCTCCCATCGGGGTCTGCAGCCAGCGTCGGTAGAAGACCTCTTCGAGCAGGCTGTTGGCGACCAACACGACAACAATGGTGACCAGCAGCGTCCACTCGTAGAGGGAGCCGCGATCCCGCATGCTCGGCATCCACATCACGACAGCCGCCGCTCGGCAACGCGCCTCCGCCGGAGATTCGGCCGCCTACGCCGCCGAGGTCAGCCGCCGAGCCCCCGGACTGACCACACCCATCTGGAAGGAGAACAGCCACGATGAGCACGGTTTACGCGACTGAATGCTGGCTCACACCAAGAGCCGAGACCAGGCCCTCGTCTATTCAAGGGATCGGCCTGTTCGCCGTCGAACGGATCCGGCAAGACGAGGTTGTCATGCGGCTCGGCGGACGACTGATCAACGATGAGACGTTGGTCTCTCTCGCCCCTCCCTACAGCAGCCTGACGGTCGAGGAGGGTCTCCATCTGCTTCTCGATCCCGCTCATCCGGTGCGCTACGGCAATCATTCGTGTGAGCCCAACCTCTGGCACCGCGACGCGACCACCGTGATCGCACGCCTCGACATCAGTCCCGGCGATGAACTCACCATCGACTACGCCACTCACACCGGTGTTGAAGCATGGTCGATGTCCTGCCACTGCGGCAAGCCCCTCTGTCGCCGCACCGTGACCGGTAACGACTGGCGCCTGCCTCAGCTTCAGGCCGCCTACGGACCCCATTGGACCCCACCGCTACTCGACCGCATCAAAACCGCGGCCCGACATGGGCATTCGGAAAATTGGAATGCCTGACGTCGCCAGAGGCCGTCTTCGACGAAGACATGCCGCCGGCGAACCGCTCATCTTCTCCCCGCACGACTTCCGCAGGATCTTCGTGACCGACGCCATCATGAACGGCCTGCCACCACACATCGCCCAAGTGATCTGCGGGCACAAGAGTCTTGATACGACCATGGGTTACAAGGCGATCTACCCGGCCGAGACGATCGATGCTCACCGCGCCTTCATTGCCCGTCGCCGGGCCCCCGTCGCCACGGCGCGCCCGCCCGCCGCGCGGCCGTCGACATCGCACATCGCAGAGAACGGCGGCCCGCAGCGACTTCGAGGTCACCGCCACCGAACTCCGCGAGATCGCCGTCTTCCTCACCCATTACATCGGCTGGCCCTTGGGCGCCAAATTCAGCGTCCAGATCGACACCCTCATCGCCGCCCACGAGAAGACAGAGAAACGCCGATTCCGGCCCGGGGGGTGACGTGCGCGGGGAGCTTCAATTCCGATCATCTCCATGAGTCACCAGTCGATTGACAGATTCGCCGGAGATTGACGGTGAATAGCGTCGGGGCTGACAAGTACAGCCTCGAGGGGAGTACGTGAGATGAGAATGCTCGCCCGGTTGATGGTCGCCGTGGTGGCCTTGGGCGCGACACTACTGACCGGCGGCTCGGCGCGCGCCGCCGATTCGGTGGTGGAGACGTACAACGTGTGGCAGTGGAATGTGTCGGGCTGGAAGATGAATCGCGCGTCCACGACCACCGGAATGGTGGACGCCGCGGCCGCGTCGATCCTGAACAGGAACACGGATTTCGCCGCCTTCAACGAACTCTGCTGGAGTCAGTACAAAGCGCTGCAGGACAAGCTGGTACAGAACGGCTGGGTTTCCGCGGGCACAAGCTTCGCCCGCTTCGCGGCCATCCGAAACGGGGAAGAACCGCGCCAGGATCCGGCCTGCGGCTACGAGCAGTTCGGCATCGCCATCTTCAGCCGGCAAGACCTCGGCACCGCCAAGAAGTACGACCTGCCGAAGGACACCAAGGGCGGCGTGAACAAGCTGCTCTGCGCGCCGCTTGCCGCCCGCCCGCATATGCGGTTCTGCACCACGCACATCACCAGCGACCACACGGACATCGGCGGGAGCCCCATCAACGAGCAGCAACTGGACGCGGTACAAGGCCATCTCGAGGACCTCTACAACGACGGCGACACCGTGATCATCGCCGGCGACTTCAACGCACGCCCCCATCTTCGCCGGCTCAACGACTGGTACTCCCCGACTGTCAACGGGCCGAACAACGGCAACAACACCGGTGCGTACAGGGAGCTCGACGACCTGGATCCGCGATGCCCCGGCGTCGGCGAGACCACCGTCCTTGAAACCAGCGGTGATGGGACGCCGATCCCCACTGAGGAACCCTGCGACCAGCGCCCCAAGATCGACCTGATCTTCGTACGGGAGAGCTTGATCGCCGGTCCGTACTCCGGTGACGCGCTGGGGGAGGGCACCGGCTGTGGTGGCGGACCGTGCTCCGACCATCGCGTGACGATCGGTACGGTCCCGGTCCGCGTCAAGGTCTGACGGCGGGACCGCTGGAGTCGCCCCGTCCGCCGGCCGAGAGGTCAGGCGGGCGGGGCCCACCCTCAGGTGCAGGTGATGGCCATGATGGGGGCGCTGCTGACCGAAGCCGCCGGGCCCGGCCGGCTGCGACAGCTCGCCTGTCTTGAGCTCCAGGCAGAGGCGGCCCGCGGGTTCTGGGGGCCGTAGCCAGCAGGAGGATCCTCAACGAAACCGAGCCGGGATGGTGCGCTCAGCCAGTCCACAGGCTCATCGCGACGGCGCGACGGCGCGACGGCGCGACGGCGCGGCGGCACGGCGGCACGGCGGCAGGGCGGCACGGCGGCACGGCGGGCTGAGGGTGAGGAGGTCTCTCAGCTGTGTGCGGCCCAGAAGCGGCAGTGATGTGGTGCTGCGGCGTCTCCGTTGCTTCCGTTCGGCGTCAGGGTGTGGACGTCGTTCGCGCTCTTACTGGTCAGCGGCTTCCAGAACGGCAGGCCCTGACCGTTCGGGTTGCCCGTGGCGGCGAAGTTCGTCCAGTAGCCGATCATCTGGTCGGCCAGGCGGCGTTGGCCGGACGAGGCGGGGGTGTCGATGGCGGCTCCCGGTCCGTCGAAGAGATAGGAGAGTTCCGCGCCGTGGTAGGCGCCCAGGGGGAAAGCGCGGGGGACGGCGAAACCGGCCGGTCGGGGGGCGTTGCCGTCGGCGAACTCGTACTGGTAGATGGAGGTCCTGCGGGCGAGCAGGCGGCTGCCCGCGAGGGTCGGGCAGGTCCAGGCGCGGTCGGTGGCGATGGCTGCCCATGCCAGGGAAGGCGAGCCGTAGGCGCCGGTCGGATACCGTTCCGATACCCGCTTCGCGTCCCGGCCGAAGGAGGTGCGCAGGAACTGCTGGTAGGTCTCCTGGTTCAGCGGCCGGCCTGGACCGTCGAAGTACATGGCCACGAAATACCTGGCCTCGTGCGCGGTGCCGCCGACCATGAGCGGCACACGGTGGAAGCGTCCCTCGGCCACCGCCTGGCCGGGTTGCCGCGGCAGTGTGTCCGTGCCGTAGGAGGGCGCCCAGGTGGCGGGAACCTTCTGCTGCGCGGCGAGCAGGCGTGAGGTGGGCACCCGGCGCAGGCAGGGCATGGTCTGCGCCGCTTCCGCGCACCCGACTTGCGCGGCGACTGCTGCGGCGATCCGCTCGCCGGCCTCCCGAGAAGGCCAGATCGTGTCTCCTCCGGCGGGGTCGATGCCCATCTGGCGCATCGAGCAGCTGCCGCTCTGGATGATCGCCTTGTCGAACAACCCCGTCGCTGCGGGAGAGGTCAGCTGCGCGCAGGTGCTGAAGGCGCCGGCGGACTCGCCGAACAGCGTGACGTTGCGCGGGTCGCCGCCGAAGGCCGCCGCGTTGTGCCGTACCCAGCGCAGCGCTGCCTGCTGGTCGAGCAGGCCGAACGCGCCCGAGCCGGCCAGCCCCGGGTGGCCGAGGAAGCCGAAGACGCCCAGCCGGTAGTTCACGGTCACGACGACGGCGCCCGCGCGGGCCAGCCGCCGGGCGTCGTAGTCGCCGCCGGCTCCCTGGGTGAAGCCGCCGCCGTGCAGCCAGACCATGACCGGCAGCCGTCCGGTGGACGCGGTCCGGGGAGCGGTGACGTTCAGGTAGAGGCAGTCCTCGGCGGTGCCGGCCGGGTTGGAGTCGGCGGGGTTGGCGTGCTGGGGGCAGCGCGGGGCCGTACGAGCGCCGTCCTTGACGTCTTTCCACGCCTGGGCAGGTCGCGGCGGCTGCCAGCGCAGGGCCCCGGTCGGCGGTGCGGCGTAGGGAATGGCGTTGAACCGCTGGAGGTCGCGGTCGACGTGCTCGCCGGCCACCGCGCCGGACGACGTGTGGATGACGGGCCGGCGCTGGCTCGAGGCCGGAACGGCGGGGACCCCGCAAGTCGCGACGACGGCCAGGCCGGTCACCGCTCCCATGGCCAGCCGAATCCGCCCCATACCTCTGGGCCTCATCGGCGCACCGTCCGGTACAGGGCCACGAGCAGGAACACGGCCCCGACGGCCCCGATGACCAGATCGGCCCAGTTCGGGAAGCCGGCCGCGCGCAGGATGCCGGCGATCCCGAAGCTGGTGCCCCATTGGGACTCGGTGATCGCCGATCCGAATCCCTGGATCGTGAACAGGGCACCGAGCAGCCACATCGCCTTGTCGGGTGTGCTGGTCGGTGTCTTGAGGCGGCTCATGCCAGTCCTTCCTTCGTTCCGATGCGTTCGCATCAGATAAAACCGGAAATGCTGATATGATGCAACTGCATCGGATCGTGGTCCGCTCAGGAAGGAGCTTCATGCCCAAGCAGGTCGACTACGAGGCGCGACGCCGTCACATCGCCGAAGCGGTCTGCGACCTGATCGACCGGCACGGCCCCGAAGGCGCGACCCTCCGCGACGTCGCACGACAGGCCGGAGTTTCCATGGGAGCGGTGCAGCGCTGCTTCGCCACCAAAGACGAGATGCTCGTGTTCGCCCTGCGCCACATCACCGAGCGCGTCACCGAGCAGGGCAAGGCGGAGATCGAGGCCTCCGCCGCACCGGAGTCGGCAGTGACCCTGCTCAGCGCCACCCTGCGCACGCTCGCCCTGATCGAGCCGGACCAGCAGCGCGACGCCAGGATCATGGCGGCGTTCACCGCCCACGCGGCGACCAACCCGCCACTGGCGGAGATCCTGCGGGAGGCCCACGCCAAGACGCGCGACCTGCTGGCCTGGCTGGTCCGCTATGGTCAGCAGACCGAGGAGTTCCGCGGCGATCTCGACGCCGACCTGGCGGCCGAAACGCTTCTGCCGCTGGTCGAGGGGCTGACCACGCTCGCCCTGGTCGGACATCGTCCCACTGTGCCTGCCCGCGACACGCTGACTCGCCTTGTCGCCGCCTTGCTCATGTGACCGCCCACGTGGAGCCGGGATGGCACCGTCGAACAGCGCTTGGCCGGCCTGGTCCACGGCAACGGGCACAAGCCGCAGGAGCACCGCTTCGGGGGTCGGTCGGCCGCCTGGGTCGGTCGGCCGCCTGTTCGAGCGCGGCGGCGATCGGCCCGGCGCGGCCGATCGCGGCGGCGGCCAGGTGCCAGGCGCGGCGGTCGGCATACTGCTCGTCGTCGAGCACGGCCGCCAGAGCGCGGTGCACGGCCAGGCGCTCATCGTAGGCCGCCCGTCCGGTGATCGTGGACGTCATCGGTTTTTGTCGATGTTCCGGGCGGCCGTCTGGCCTGCGACTCCGCCGGCGGCTGCTCAGTGATCGGTGGCGCGGTGCGGGTTGGCGGCTGCGCCTTCGGTGCTGAGCAGCACGACCACCGAGGCCGGGCCGAGGCCCAGTGCCGTACGGCGCTCTTCGGCTCCCTCCCCGGTGAGCACCGCGCGAACGCCGGCGAGAGCGGCGGCCCCGCACGGGCCCGAGGAGACGCCGAGTTTCGCGAGGTCGCTGGCCGCGCGGGCGCTGGCGAGGTCGGTGATGGCAACCGCGGCGTCCAGCCCGTGGCGCAGATAGGGCCAGGCGAGGCTGGACGGCGTGCCGCAGTTCAGCCCGGCCATGGTGGTTTGACCGGTGATGACGCTGACGGGCTCGCCACGGGTGAGACTCTCGATGACGCAGGCCGCGGCCTCCGGCTCGACTGACAGCAAGGCAGGCGCCGGTGCGGATGGACGGCTGCGGTAGTGGGTGACCACGGCCTGGGCCAGGGAGCCGACGCCCACCGGGACCGCGACGAGCGCCGGCGCCGCGGCTTCCGCGGCGGCGAGTTGCTCGTCGATTTCGACGCAGAGGGTGGAGTAGCCCTCGACGATCCAGCCCGGGATCGTCTCGTAGCCGGGCCAGGCGGTGTCCTGGATCAAAATCGTGTCCGCGGCGGTGGCGGCTGCGTCGGCAGCCCGGCGTACGGCGTCGTCGTACGAGCCCGGCACCCGGGTGATCTCCGCCGCCTCGGAGGCGATGGCCGCCACGGCGTCCGGATGGACGCCCCGGGGGATGAAGATGTGCGCGCGCCGGCCGAGCAGACGTGCCGTGCGCGCCACGGCGCGGCCATGGTTGCCGTCGGTGGCGCTGACCAGCGTGACGGGCTCTGTACGCGGGTGGTGGGCAGTACGCTCCGCCAGGGCACGGTGCACCGCCCAGGACGCGCCCAGCACCTTGAAGGCCGGCAGACCCAGGCGGGACGCCTCGTCCTTGACGAACACGCGACCGACCGCCAACTCGGCGGCCAGTGCGGGAAGTTCTGTCAGCGGGGTGGGTGCGTAGCCGGGCAAGGCGGCGTGAAAGTCCCGCACCCCGGCAGGGGCGGGCGCGCAGGTCCAGGACCGGGCAGCGGGCCGCGCGAACCACGGCAGGGTCCTCGTGATCCTCGTGAAAGAAGCATCGTCCAGCACGTCCTCAGCCTGCGGCCCTTTCCTCTGATCGGTCGAGCGAATGTTCTCAACCTATATTCATCAGCAAGACCGACGAATCAGACGTTTTCCCAAGAACTCTCCCTGCTGGAGACGGAGGTCGACGTTCCGCTGCCGAACCTGCGCTGGACCGACGCGATCGACCTGGGGCACGATGCTCGCCTGACGAACACGCCGTCGGCAATCCCACCGCCCCTCGCCGTGCCTGGATGACACGTCAACGCTGCGGAAGGCCTTTCATGCTGCCCGAACCCTCTGCGATCTCAGCGGCTTCCGATCTTGAGGACCTCGACCCCGTTCCGCTCCTGGCCCGGCTGACCGCCCTCGACTCCGTCAACCCCGACCTCGTACCCGGCGGAGCAGGTGAGAGCGCCATCGCCGGCTTCTGCGGCTCCTGGCTTGCCGCCCGCGGTTTCGAGGTGCACCACGTGGAAGAGCGACCGGGCCGTCCCTCGCTCGTCGCGATCGCCCGCGGCACCGGCGGCGGCCGCTCGCTGATGCTCAACGGCCACCTCGACACGGTCGGCCTCGCCGGCTACGACGGCGACCCCCTTGACCCGCAGATCCGCGACGGCAGGATGTTCGGCCGCGGCACCTTCGACATGAAAGGCGGCATCGCCGCCATGATGGTCGCCGCGGCGCGCGCCACGGCAGGAGGCCCCCTGCGCGGCGACGTGATCGTCGCCTGCGTCGCGGACGAGGAGCACGCCAGCTCCGGCACCGAGGAAGTGCTGAAGTTCTTCACCGCCGACGCGGCGATCGTCACCGAGCCGAGCCATCTCGAACTCACCCTCGCCCACAAGGGTTTCGCCTGGTTCGAGGTGGAGATCGAGGGCCGCGCCGCCCACGGTTCGCGCCCCGAGCTCGGCATCGACGCCATCGTCAAGGCCGGCCACTTCCTGGTGGCGCTGGAGGACTTGGGCCGGCGCCTCGCGCATGGCCCCGCCCATCCGCTCCTGGGCACCGGCACCGTGCACGCCTCGGTCATCCGCGGAGGCGAGGAGCCCTCGACCTACCCGGCGCACTGCCGCATCACCCTCGAACGGCGCACCATCCCCGGCGAGAGCGCCGACAGCGTCGAACAGGAGCTGACTGCCGTACTCGACCACCTTGCCGCCACTGTGGCCGACTTCCAGTACCGGCTGACCCGCGGCCTGTATCGCGAGCCCTTCGAGGCCGACCCGCAGTCCCCGATCGCCCGAACCCTGGCGCGCCACGCCGAAAGAGCACTCGGGCACCCGCCCGTGGTGCGCGCCGAGCCGTTCTGGACCGACTGCGCCCTGCTGGACCGCGCCGGCATCCCCTGTCTGCTCTTCGGCGTCGACGGCGCGGGGGCCCACGCGGCCACCGAATATGTCGACCTGACCTCGCTGGACCGCCTCACCGGCATCCTCACCGACACCATCATGGATTTCTGTTCCTGAGCCGCACGGGGCCTGTTCCGGGTCCGTGTGGGAGGACGATCCCGCGCAGTGCCGCATCGGCGGCAGGAACCGGCGTTCGATCCGCCGCGCTCCGCCAGGTCGGCCCGCTGGATTACGGGATGCCGATCAGGTTCGGGCGATTGCGGCAACGGTGGGAGAACATCGTGCCGCTGTCCCACGTCCCGGCGGCGACCCGCGCGTACTGGCTGTGTCGCGCACCGATCGCTAGCGGGCCGCCCCATCGCGCTCGCTTCTTCGGGCGAGGCGCTGGAGTTGCCCTTGGTGCACGTCGCTCACCCACTCCCAGCCAGGCTTGGCCGATGGGCCGATCCGCGGGTCGGCGGGGACTTGGCCGTTCCGCAACGCGAGTACGTACGCCCGATCCTGCTCGATCCGCGCCTGTACCTGGTCGGACCCGCCGACGGAACCGTGGCCCGGGACGACGACATCGACGTCGCCCGCCACGCCCTCGAGCAGCCGCAGCGCGGTGAGGTAGTCCTCGATCGGGTCCGCGGTGTCGGTCAAGTCGAGCATCGGAATCAGGACATCGGACAGCATGTCGCCGGCGACGAGAACCCCGCGTTCCTCGATCAACAGCGCCGCGTGGCCCGGGGCATGCGCTTGATGCTCGATGATCCGGACGTGAGGGCCATCCCAAGGGATCTGCGCAGTTTCGGCGGGCAGGCCGGTGATGAGGCCGAAAAGGTCCAGCGGTACCTGCCCGGCGATTTCCGTCTCGAGCAGGTGGGCGGCGATGCGGGCCTTCGCACCCGCGTCCGACAGCTGATCTCGGACAGTGGCCGCGCAGCGCGCCGTGCCGTAACGGGGCGCCTCGCCGAGCCGGGCGTGCCAGAGCAGGTGATCCCAATCCGGATGCGTGGAAAACCCTGCCACGACAGGCTGACCCAGCTCGCGAAGGTCGTTCGCGAGGCAGTCGATCTCGGAGCCGGTCACCCCCGGGTCGATGAGCAGCACACCGGTCCGGCCCTGCACCACAACGGCGTTGCTCTGCACGAACTCGCTCTCGTGGACCAGCACACCCTCCGCGACCTGCCTCAGCACGAGCTCGCCTCCTTTGCGTCCTGGATGGCGTAACGATGCATCGTGACGCCCTGCTTGAACGATCGCTGCTCGAGCAGGTCGAGCTCGATCGGCACGTCGTAGTCGTCGAACAGCGGCCTGCCGAAGCCGAGGATCGCGGGATGGGTGAAGAGCAGCAGCTCGTCGAGCAGCCCCGCCCTGAGCAGCTGCGTGGCGAGCGCCGCGCCGCCCACACTGATGCTGCCGTCGGTCGCGGCCCGCAGGGCGGCGAGTTGCCCGATGGCGTCGTCGCCGCCGATGATCCGGGTGTTGTGATCGGCGCTGCGGCGGGTGCGGGAGACCAGCACCTTGGGCTTGGCGGTCCAGATCTCACCGTAGTCACGCATGTAGTCCGGCAGCGACGCGTCCTCGCGCGCCCGTGGCCAGTACTCCTCCATGACCTCGTAATAGACCCGGCCCTGGACCATGAGCGCGAGCGCCTGCGTCAGCACGTTGCACTCGCGGTGCAGTTCCTCGTCGATACGCAGCCACTCGCCGGCGCCGTTGTCCCCCGGAACTTGCTCGATCCGCAGGTCGAGGGAGACCTGCATCGAATAGACGAAGCGGCCCATCAGCTTCTCTTCCCAAGAGTGATTGTATTTTGCAACTACTATAGGGAGGGCGAAATATGTGTCAAGGAGGAATCGTGGAACCACGGTCCGGGTGTCCGATCAACGCCGCCGTCGAGGTGCTCGGAGATCGCTGGTCGTTGCTCGTGCTGCGCGACGTCATCTTCGGCGATCGCCGCTACTTCCGGGCGCTGCTCACCGGGTCGATCGAGGGCATCGCCTCGAACATCCTCGCCGACCGCCTGGTACGGCTCGTCGAGGCAGGGATCCTCGCCCGCGGCACCGCCGCGCGGGGGCAGCGCGCTCGCTACAGCCTCACTGAAGCCGGTATCCAG
This sequence comes from Nonomuraea sp. NPDC050786, assembly GCF_040654115.1. NCBI lineage: Bacteria > Bacillati > Actinomycetota > Actinomycetes > Streptosporangiales > Streptosporangiaceae > Nonomuraea > Nonomuraea sp. NPDC050786. Next base: position 29,806 of record NZ_JBFAHJ010000053.1, on the reverse strand, counting down.
ACTCTTCCGATCATCTACGCCCTCGGCAACTGGGGCCTCGACTGGCGCCCGGGCAGCGACGAGCTCCGAAGCCGACAGCAGCTCATGCGTGATGAGGGTCCGGCGTTCATCGAGGAACTCATGGACGAGCTTCGCGTCCGCCACCTCGGCGCCCCGCCGAGGCCGCACGAGGGTCCAGGCCCGTTCGAGCGCCTCGACGCCGCCTACGCCGCGGCCGCCGAGCAAGAACACGCCGAGCAACGGTGACGGCACGGCCCGCCCTGACCTCTCTCGAGCGCCGGTAGCTTGCCGTCACCACGGACAAGACGTCGCCGTACGCGGGGGGAAGCTCACCACCCGCGCGCAAATCGGCCCCGACTCGACACCGGGTGCGCACGAGCAGGAGCACCGGCACCCGTCACGAGTCCGCGGCCTGCCGGGCGCGGAGAGCCCGGAGCTTGTGGCGGTTGCCGCAGCGCTCCATCGCGCACCAGCGCCGGGCGCCGGGGCGGGACGTGTCGACGAACACCAGCGGGCAGTTGTCGCTCGCGCACTCGCGGATGCGCTCGGAGAGCGGCCCGGAGAGCAGGTCGATCATCTCGCGCGCCAGCGCCGACAGCGCCTGCGTGGCCCGCACCGGCGGCGCCCACCCCGCGGTCGTTCCGTCGGCGGCCAGCTCGGGGGTCAGCGGCGCCTTGGCCGCGGCCCGGTTGATGATCGCGACCGCCTCGGCGGGGAGGGGGACGCGGGCCGCCCGGGCGTGCGCCGCGTCCCAGATCGCCTGGCGCAGGGCCTTGGCCTCGGCCAGCTCGCGGGCCGTCACGGGAACCGTCATGACGGCGGCCAGCGGCGGCTGGGCCAGCCATTCGCCGAGGTCGGCAGGCTCGTGGAGAGTCTCGAATATCGCGTACTGGCCCTCCCCGCCCGTGTGGGCGAAGTCCAGGCAGACGGCGCCGGCGTCGAACCGGAACGACCCTCCCTTGGGGTCATGGAGCACCCGTCCGGTTGCGTTCACTCTCATGAAACCACTATAAGTGGTGTTGCTAGCGAAACCCCTTTAACTGGTTTCGCCATTGGAGGAGGGCAACAGCACATGGGCGTACGGCACATCAACCCCGAGGGGCTCCACCGCAACCCGGCCTTCAGCCAGGCCGTCGTGGTCGAACAGCCCACGAAGACGATCTACATCGGCGGTCAGAACGGCGTGGACGCCAGCGGCAAGGTCGTCGGTCCCACGGTCGGAGAGCAGGCCGGGCAGGCGCTCCGCAACCTCGCGACCATCCTGGAGAGCGAGGGCGCGACCCTGTCCAACATCGTGCACTGGACCGTCGCCGTGGTGGACGGCCACTCGTTCGACGAGGGCGTGGCCGCCTTCCGGCAGGTGTGGAACCCGGCCGACCCGCCGCCGGCCATCACGGTCCATGTCGTGGCCGGCCTGGGCCCCGGGTTCCTCGTCGAGATCGACGCCGTCGCCGTCGTCTGACGCCTCCGGGGGGCCGGACATCCACCGGTCGCCGGGTCGGCGCGGGTCTCCCATCCAGGAAGGCGCGCCCGGCAGCCGGCGGTGTCGGCAGCCAGCTAGCCGCCCGACAGGGCCTTGACCAGGTCGTCGATGACGATGCCCGCCGCCAGGGAGGCGCCGCGCGTGCTCCAGACCGAGCCGTCCACCGACACCACGTGGCCGTTCCTGACCGCCTTCAGCTCCTTGAACGCCGCGCCCCCTATCGAGCGTCTTCTGCCCCTCGGCGGTCAGCGTGGACGCGAACAGCCACTCCCCGTCGATGTCCGACAGCGCCTCCAGGCTGAGCGGCATCGAGCGGGCGGTGCCGTCCTTGTCCTGCGCGGCCGGCCGGGTCAGGCCGAGGTCGGCGGCGACGAAGGCGGCGAACTGCCGCCTCTCCGTCCAGCTCGGCCCCTGCGGGTTCCACCGCACGATGCTCACCTCGGCAGGCTTGATCCTGCCCTCGGCCTCGGCCACACGCGCGTCGTAGGCGGCCATGACCTTCCTGGCCGCATCCAGCTTGTTCAGCGCGTTGCCGATGCCCATGAACGACAGCTTCCAGTCGTCCGTCGGCGCCATCGTCACCACCGTCGCGGGAGTGATCTTGCGGAGCTGGTCGAGCAGCTGCTGGTCCTGCAGGTCGCCGGCCAGGATCAGGTCCGGTTCCACCTCCACGACCTTGTCGATGACCGGCTGCAGCAGGTTGCCGACGACCGGGATGCCCTTGACCTTGCCGGTCAGGTACGCGGGCGGGGTGCCGATGCCCTGACCGTTCGTGACGCCACGGGGGTCACGCCCAGGGCCAGGAGGGCGTCCAGGTCCTCCTGGGCTGCTACGCCAGCAACTCCCCCGCGACCGGCACGTCCACGGCGTCGTGCGCTCCGCGGGCGAGGCGCCCAACGTCATCCCCGCCCGCTCCACCGCCTCCTACGAGATCAGGGCCACCGCCGCGGAGGACCTCGCCGGGCTGCGCGCCCGCGTCGAGGCCTGCTTCCAGGGGGCGGCGCTGGCCACCGGCTGCCAGGCGCGCCTGACCCGGCCGGAGCCCGACTACCTCGACTTCCGCGACGACGCCGGCCTCGCCCGTCTCTACGCGGCCAACGCCAGAGCGCTCGGGCGGCCGGAACCCGTGGAGCGGGAGCCGTTCGCGATGACGGACATGGCGAACGTGTCGCACGTCGTGCGGGCCATCCATCCGATGCTCGACATCGGCTCGGGGGACGCCGTGCCGCACGATCCCGCGTTCGCGGCCGCTGCCGTCACCGCCACTGCCGACAGGGCTCTCCTCGACGCCGCTGTCGTTCTCGCTCTGACGGTAGCGGACCTCTGGTCCCGGCGCCTTTACTTTGTAGATTTATAGGTGTCCCACGGACGTGATCACCAGGACGTGCATCAGGCGCCGGAGCTCGCCGGGACATCGCAGGCCGCCTGCTCCACAAGAGATGTGGCAGTCACAGCGCGCAACATGGGCGGGCATAGCGCCTTGGCCCTCCGTTCAGGGATGCCGCCGGCGAGCGCCGCGTCCACCAGCGCGCGTCTCAACCACTCCGAGTCCGTAGGGCGGCCATCGTGGCGCGCGATCAGCAGGTCCTCGGGCGACCGAAGCGAACTCCGCACCCGGAGCCAGGGCATGACCGACTCGGGTATCGGGAAGGTCACGACATCCCGCTGGCTGTTGCGAACGGTGATCAGCACGAGCGACTCGCCCACAGCATGCAGGTCGCGACCGGTCAAGCTCGCCAGCGCGTCCACGCCGGCCCCCGTTGCTTCGAGCAGGGCCACGGCCGCAGCCTCCGTCAGTCGACCGTCGGCCGCCAAGCAGGAGGCACCATGGCGTAGCCGCCGCCGTTCGTCACGGGTCATCGCGCGCGGCCAGGTGATGTCCGGCGGCGTGGCCGCCTGCGAGAGAACACCGGCTGACCAGGCGAAGCGGTAGAAGGAGGACAACACGCGGCCTCTCGCGGTGACCGTGGCGCTTGAGAGAGGCTTCCCTGGAATGCGTACACCGACGGTGAGCGCCCCGGACCGGGCCTGCCGGCAATAGGTGTCCACGTGTTCCCCGGTGGCGGCGAGCAGATTCAGGCCCGGCTCGACCGTGTGCAACCAGCGGAGAAATGCGGCCAGGATCTGCACGCGGGCGCCTCTCCCGGCCACGCTGGGTCGTTCCTGCAGCCAGTCGGCCACGGTTCGCCACGCGAGGGGGTCCAGGGCGTCGATGAGGTCCACGTCCGCCTGGGACACCTGTCCGCCGTCGCCGGGTCGCTGACGCGGCCGCAACCCGGCGATTTCGACGATGCCGTGGGGATCTGCCGAGCGCGGCAAGGCTCCGGGCACGCTCTGACCCGCACCTCCACTGCTTGCCGGCACGCGGACCCCGGTGTCCGCGAGCGTATTGCGGTCCTCGGTCGGCGCGGCTGACATGCTCACCACGTGCGCAATGAGAGAAGGGCGATGATGAAGCGCGCCCGCCCTCGTTCGGCTCGATCTTCCGCGCGCCGGCCAGTGGAGCACCACATGGGGCCTCCCTCCGTCGTGCGGACATCGCCGCGCCCGGCCCGGGCGGGCCGTAGGCCATCGCACACGCGGGCAGGGCGGGCAGAGCCCGCCGTGACTGCCCGGCTTGATGCGCGCGGCGAGTCCGTGGTGATCACGGCTGTGGCCGTCGCCTTTGCTCGGCGGCCGCAGCCGCTCATCAGACCAGTCATCATGTGGATCTTCTCATCAACTGCTACCGGCTGAAGCCGGTGGTTTGGATTCAGGGTCCCGTCTGGCTGAGGGGAGGCCGGTAGCGTGTGGCTGGTTGACGGCAACCCAGCCCGCGGCGCCGCGTCGGGCGATGTTGCGGGCCGCGATGTGGTCGGCGTGCCCAGAGAGGCCGCACCGGGTGCAGGTGAAGCGGCCGCGTGCCATCCGGTTCGTCCTGATGGTCCATCCGCATCGCGGGCAGGGCTGGCTGGTGTAGGCGGGATCGACGAGGCCAGGATGCAGGCGATCCCGGCCCGGGCGGCCTTGTAGCGGGTGAACGCGCTCTGCTGGGACGCTGCCGGACGGCGAGACCGTGCTGCCCTGGGGCCGCCTGTCCTGCCATGGTGACGACCCCTAAGATCCGAGGCGTGGCCAGATACTTCGATCTTCATCCGGACAATCCCCAGCCTCGCCTGATCAGCCAGATCGCCGAGATCCTGCGGGCGGACGGGCTCATCGCCTACCCCACCGACTCGTGCTATGCCCTCGGATGCCGACCGGGCAACAAGGAGGGCCTGGACCGGATCAGGGAGATCCGCGGCCTGGGCAGCGACCACCACTTCACCCTGGTATGCCGTGACTTCGCCCAATTCGGCCAATTCGTTCGCCTGAGCAATGCGCTGTTCCGCCAGGTCAAGGCGGCGACTCCCGGAGGGTACACGTTCATTCTGCCCGCGACCAAGGAGGTCCCGCGGCGGCTGCTGCATCCCCGGAAGAAGACGGTCGGCGTCCGCATCCCCGATCACGTCGTCACCCAGGCGCTGCTGGCCGAGCTCGGCGAACCGCTGGTGTCCAGCACCCTGCTGCTGCCCGACGAGACCGAACCTTCGACGCAGGGCTGGGAGATCAAGGAGCGGCTCGACCACGTGGTGGACGCGGTCATCGACTCCGGCGAATGCGGCGCCACTCCGACGACCGTCGTCGACTTCTCGCAGGAGGAACCCGAGATTCTCCGCCGGGGCACGGGAGACACGTCCCTGTTCGAATAGCTGTCGTCCACCGAGGCCGACCGACGTACGGTGATCACCAGCAGCTCAGGAAGGGATCTTCGGGCAGAGTCCCTCGGTACGGACGCCTTCGCGGCCGCCAGGAAGGCGCCCAGCAGGAACGCCGTCGCCGCCAGCAGGGCCGCGCGGTACCCCGCGTGTGAGGCCGCCAGCGCGCACGCTCCCACGCCGAGGCCCCCGCCGAGCATCCGCAGTGACTGGAAGAGCGTCATCGCCCGGCCCATCACCTCCGGCCCGACCGTCGCGAACGCCGACACCTGCACCGCCGTCACCGCCTGGCCGAGCACCAGCCCCACCCCGAACATGGCGGCCCGCAGCCCCCACTCCCCCGGCTCGGCCAGGGCGAGCAGCGCGAACAGCGCCGCGCCGCCGAGCAGTCCGGCGGCGATCACCCGCCTGTCGCCCCACGTCGCGCAGGCCCGGTCCACGACGAAGCCGGCGACCATGAGCCCCAGCGCCTCGGGGAACACCACCAGGCCGGCATCCGCCGCCGAGGCCCCAGCACGTCCTGGTACATGAGCGGGAACAGGAACACAGCTCCCACACCGAGAAGTCGAACGCGTACGAGTGGAACAGCGTCCACACGTCCGACGCCCCGAACCCGAACCAGTGGTCGGTGGCCGACAGCAGCCGCACGACGTTGTGGTGGGTGACGACCACCCCCTTGGGGCGGCCGGTCGAGCCAGAGGTGTAGATGACGTACGCGGCGTCGCCCGGCCGCAGGTCACGCTCGGGGTCGTGGTCCAGCCACTCCCCCAGGTCGTCCAGCCAGCCCTCGTCCACCACGCACACGGGAGCGGCGTCGGCGATCATGTGGTTGACGCGGTCGGCCGGGTACGACGGGTCCAGCGGCAGGTAGGCCGCCCGGTCTTGAGCACCGCGAGCAGCGCCGCCACCAGGTCGGGCGTGCGGGGCAGCGACAGGGCGACGACGCCGCCTGGACGGGCGCCGTACGCGATGAGGCCGTACGCGATGAGCTTGTGCGCGAGGCGGTTGGCGCGGGCGTTCAGCTCGGCGTAGATGAGGTCGCCGACGGCGGTCGCGCCGGGCGTGCGGCGCGCCTGCTCCTCGAACAGGCCGGGCAGGGTGGCGCCCGGCTCGCTGACCAGGTCGCCGTTCCACTCCTGGAGAAGGGTGCGGCGCTCGGCGGCGTCCAGCAGGTCGAGGCGGCCGATCGGCCGGGACGGGTCGGCGAGTGCCTGGTCGAGCAGGCGGGTCAGCCGCCTGACGAGCGCGCGGGCGGTGGCCCGGTCGAACAGGTCCCGGCTGTATTCGAGGAAGCCGGTGCCGGTGGCGTCCAGAAGGAGGGTCGCGATGCCGGCCGACAAGCGAAAGGGCGGCCCCGGGAAAGCCCGGGACCGCCCGTATCCGGCCAGGTCAGAGCAGCTCGACGTACCCTTCGGTGCCGTTGAGCCGGATGAGCTGCCCGTCCTTGATGAGCTGGGTGGCGTTCTCCACGCCGACGACCGCGGGCAGGCCGTACTCCCTGGCGACCACCGCGCCGTGGGTCATCACTCCCCCGACCTCCATCACCACCCCCTTGACGGAGACGAACAGCGGCGACCAGCTCGGGTCGGTGAAGACCGTGACGAGGATGTCACCCTCCTCGACGGCGGCCTCGTCCATGCTCAGCACGATCCGGGCCCGCCCCTCGACGACGCCCGACGACACCGCGATGCCGGCCAGCGCGCCCGCCGGCAGGGCGCCGGTGTCGTACTCGCCGGAGATCACCTCGCCCTCGGAGGTGATGACGCGCGGCGGCGTGAGCTTGCGATACTCCTCGAACGCCGCCCGCCGCTCCTCGATGAGGGCGTGGTCGAGCCGCCCGGTCCGCGCCACCTCCCGGAACTCGTCGAACGACAGGAAGAAGACGTCCTCGGGCTCCCTGACCACTCCCCGCCCGGCGAGCCGGCCGGCCTCGGCGAGCAGCGCCTGCTTGTACAGCTCGTACCGCTGGAGGAGGGCGTGCTTGGAGTACTCCCGGTAGCCGATGAAGTGGCGGATGAGGCTCATCCGCCGCGCCGCCTTCTTCGCCTTGCGCTCGCCGCCGGGCAGCGCCTGCAGGCGCTCCAGCAGGTCGGCGACCGTCCGCTCGGCCTCGGCGCGCCCCCGCTCCACCTTGCGGGCGCGCTCGCCGGGCGCGTAGTTCCTGACGTTGCCGAGCAGGAGCGGGACGAGCTGGGCAGGGTCCTCGCTCCACCGCGTCCTGGTGATGTCGATGTCGCCCGAGCAGTGCATCCCGTACGCGCGCAGATAGCCCTCGATCGCCTCGCGGGCCTCGGGGCCGCCCTCCAGGCCGTCGAGCCCGGTGAGGAGCGTGTCCCGGCCGGCCCGTTCGAGGTGCTCGATCACCTCGGGGTACGGGCGGATCGCGTCGGCCACGTCGAGCAGATCGAGGCCCATGGCCGCCACCACGTTGTGGTCGGCGGACCGGGCGATGGCGTCGGCGGCGTTCTCCACGCCGAGCCAGGTCTTCATGTGCTTGTCGACCCAGTTCACCGCCTGTATGCCGACGAAGGCCGCCGCCACGCTGCGCGGGTCGAACGTGAGCCTGGCCAGCACGTCGTGGTCGTCGAGGATGTACGCGAACAACTCGTCGCCCGACTTGCCGGCGATGCCCCGCCGCAGCTCCTCGACCGTCCTGTCGTTCTCGGCGATCAGCTCGGGCACGACGCCGGCGTCGTCGCTGCCGGACAGCTTCAGGTACTGGCGGCCCATGGACAGCAGCCCGCCCTCGCCGAAGTTCAGCATCTCGGTCTTGCCGTGGGCCAGGTCGCGCATGAAGTCCTTCCTGGTCAGGACCTGGCGCAGGGCGTTGGCCATGAGGACGTCCACCTGGCCGAGGCTCTTGAGCGTGACCGCGCGGGCCCACGGCGAGGAGAGCTCGGGCGACACGTCCTTGTAGAAGCGGCCGCCGGACACCGTGCCCGCCGAGCGGCCCAGCCGGTCGTGGAGGAGGGCGAAGACCGACAGGCCGAGGGGCTTGAAGGCGTCGGTCATCATCTGGCGGTGGCCGTACGACATGAAGACGTGGTTCTTGCCGTCGGACACGGGCGGCACGGGGTAGAGCGTGGTGACGGGGCGGCTCTGCAGGATCTGGAAGTCGCCCTCGACCAGGCCCCACTCGATGTCCTGGGGGCGGCCGAAGTGGCGCTCGATGCGGCGGCCGAGGCGTTCGAGGCGGACGATCTGCTCGTCGGTCAGGGTCTGGACGTGCCGGCGCGCCGGCTCGATCGCCCGCTCCTCGGTGCCGCCGTCCGGGGACGGGCGCAGCTCGACGGTCTGGGTCACGACGTTCCGCGCGATGATCTCGCCCGCGCGCACCCGGTAGTTGTCGGCGTTGGCGACGCCCGACACGAACGCCTCCCCCAGGCCGAACCCGGCGTCGATCGAGACCACCTTACGGTTGCCCGTCACGGGGTCGGCGGTGAACATGATGCCCGCCGCCTCGGGGAAGACCATCCGCTGCACGACCACGGACACGCGGACCGCCCGATGATCGAAGCCGCTCTTGATGCGGTAGGCGACCGCCCTGTCGGTGAACAGCGACGCCCAGCAGCGCCGCACGCTCGCGAGCACCGCCTGCGCCCCGCTGACGTTCAGGTAGGTGTCCTGCTGCCCGGCGAACGAGCTGGACGGCAGGTCCTCGGCGGTGGCGCTGGAGCGCACGGCCCACGGCCCATCGCCGAGCTCGCCGAGGTGGCGCAGGATGTCGCTCTCGATCTCGGGCGGCACGGGCAGGGTCTCGACGGCCGTCCTGAGCCGCGCGGCGGCCTCCGCGACCCCGCCCCGGTCGTCCGCCCGCAGCCCCGACAGCCCGTCGATCAGTCCGGCGACCGTCCCGTCCGACTCCACCACCGCGCGGTAGGCCTCGGTGGTGACGCAGAAGCCCGGTGGCACCCGCGCGCCCTCGACGGCGGTCAGCTCGCCCAGGTTGGCCCCCTTGCCACCGACCAGGGGGAGCAGGGTCTTGTCGATGTCGTGGAAGCCGAGCACGTATGCACCCATGGCGTCTTCCCATCTGCCTGTCACGGCGGATTACTATACAGAGCTGTACTGTATCTTAATCCTTCGGCAGACCCTCCCGGAGGTAGGCGTCAAGCGCGGCGGCTCCGGCCAGCATGGCGCGGCCGCGCGCGGAGAGCCGGGCCTGCCAGTCGCGCAGCGTGGCCTCCAGGGGCGCCAGCCCTCCGGCGGCGCGCACCTGGGCGAGCAGCGGCGCGATCTGCTCCAGCAGGTAGCCGCCGCGCCGGAGCTGGTGGGCCAGCCGGGCGTCCCGCACGTCTGCGGCGGTGTAGACCCGGTAGCCGGTTTGAGGGTCGCGTCGCGGCTGGACCAGCCCGGCGGCCTCCCATTTGCGCAGGGTCGCGGGCCTGATCCCGAGCCTCCTGGCCAGCGGGCCGATGAAGGTGACGCCGCCCGGCCCCGGACGTTCGGCGGGCCCGTCCTCGGACGTCAGGTCGCGCAGCGCCCGCTCCACGGCCAGCAGCGTGCTGCGGTCCTCCAGCAGTTGGGCGTGGCTCTCGTCGATCAGCCGCAGGGCCTGCTCGACGGCGCCCCTGTTGACCTCCCGCATGATCGAGGTGGCCGTCTGGTGCCCGTGGCCCGGCACCAGGGCGAGGAACGCGCGCAGGGCCCCCGCGTGGGCGGGGGTGTAGGCGCGGTAGCCGCTGGGCGTGCGCGCCGCCGGCGGGAGGATGCCCGCTTCTTCGTAGTTTCGGATCGCCTGGGTGGACAGGCCGTGCACACGCGCCAGGTCCACGGGTCGGAGTCGCTCACGAGGCATCGGCAAAGTTTACACAAGGAGTTCAACGATACGGTTGAAGGCATGTCCTCCGAGATCCTTGCCGCGGCCCGGCCCTTCGACAGCACCTCGATCACCGGGCTCCTTCCCGCGCCGCCCCGTCTGCTCGGCCTGGGTGAGCCCCTGCACGGCGAGGAGGCGCTTCCGGCACAGCGCAACGAGGTCTTCCGTCAGCTCGTCGAGCACGAGGGGTACCGGTCGATCGCGATCGAGAGCGACTGCCTCGCGGGCCTGATCGTCGACGACTACGTCACGCGGGGCGTGGGGACGCTCGACGACGTCATGCGGCGCGGCTTCAGCCACGGGCTCGGCGGGTCGGCCGCCAATCGGGAGCTCGTGGCGTGGATGCGGTCGTACAACCGCGACCGGCCGGCGTCCGGGCGGATCCGGTTCTTCGGCTTCGACGGCCCGCTCGAGATGTCCGGCCCCGGCAGCCCCCGGCAGGCGCTCGCCGGGCTGCACGGCTACCTCGCCGCCCATCTCGACGTCCTGCCCTTCGACGACCTCGACCGGCTGCTCGACACCGACGCCCGGTGGACCGACCCCGCGGCGACCATGGATCCCGCCCGGTCCGTCGGTCGCTCCGGCGAGGCCGTCTCGCTCCGCCTCCTCGCCGACGACCTCGTGGCCCTGCTCATGGCCGAGTCGCCGCGCCTGATCGCCGCGACCTCACGGGAGGCGTGGTGGCGGGCCTCCTTGTACGGGCGCACGGCCACGGGCCTGCTCCGCTACCACGCCGGGATGGCCGACCCGTCGCCGGCCCGGGTCGGGCGCCTCATGGGGCTGCGGGACGCGATGATGGCCGAGAACCTCCTGGCCATCGCGCCGCCGCACGGGCCGGTCCTGGTCCACGCCCACAACCGCCACCTCCAGCGCGACAGGAGCGTCTGGCGGACGGCCGGCTGGCCGGGCGGCGACCTGCTGCTGGAGTGGTGGAGCGCCGGCGCGATCGTCGCCGCGCACGTGGGCGCCGAGTACGCCTTCCTCGCCACGGCGCTCGGCGCGGCGCCCCACCTCGGACTCGCCGCTCCCCCGCCGGACACCCTGGAGGGTGTCCTGTACGCCTCACTCGCGGACGATCGCTCCCTCGTCGACTCCAGGCGCCTGAGCACGGTCATCGCGGACGCCGGGCTGACGCTCCGCACCTCCGCCAACCACGGCTACCTCCCCCTGGACCCCGGCCAGGTGGGCGGGACGGACGGGATCGTCTTCATCAGGGACATCGCCCCGGCCGGGGGTGACGACGGTCCCGTCAGGACGTGAACCGTCCGCTCGGCACAACCACGTACTGCCGCAGATACAGATCACGGAAGCTCACCGGACCGCGTGGGCCGGGCACCCGGTCGATGTTGATGCCGGTCTCGGGCAGCCGCAGCAGCTTGAAGCCGTCGAGGAGCCGTGTGGTGGAGTTCCAGAAGACCCCGGAGCCGGCGTAGGCGTCGATGAACCGCGCGGCGACCGCCGGGTCCTCGGTCGCGATGGCGGCGGCCAGCCCGGATGTCTCCTCATTGGCGACCCGGGCCGCGTGCAGCGGGCCGTCGACGGCGTCGACCGTCACGGTGGCCGCACGCTTCGGGTCGAGCGACCACTCATACCCGCGCGGGTGGGTGTGCGGGGGCAGGGAGGCGGTGACGCCGAGGCGGTCCAGGACCTGGAGAATGCCGGGCAGCCGCTCGTCGTAGACGGACCGGTCGATGAGCAGCAGATTGAGCCGGTTGCACACGCCCAGCCGGTCCAGGCTGTCGGCGATCAGCTGATGCACGACCTTGTCGTCGGCGGCCGGATCCACGTACAGGACCCCGCCGCCGTCGGCATGGGCGAGGGTGCGCACGCCGTGGCGGGCGGCCTCGCGGCCGAGGTCGCGGGTGCTCTCTCCGCTGCCGCGCAGGATGACCAGCGGAATGAGCTCCGGCAGGGACACCAGCGCGTACGCCGCCGAGCGGTCTTCGCTGGGAACCAGCTGGATGGCGTCCGGATCGAGACCGGCCTCGCCGAGGGCCGGTGCGATCACCTGCTCCACGATGGCCCGGGAGGAGCGGAGCGCGGCCGAACCGGTGCGGAGCACGCCCGCGTTGCGTGACTTGAGGAACTGGGAGGCGATGTCGAGGGTGACGTTCGGACGTGCCTCGAAGTTCGCGCCGATGACGCCGACCGGCCGGCGGCGCTCCAGCAGGGTGAGGCCGTCCGGGCGCTCTTCGAGGGCCCGGTCGCGAGGCTCGTGCGCCACGTCCGCCAGCGTGCGCAGCTCCGCCGCCATGCTCTCCAGCCGTGGGCCGGTCAACCGCAGCCGGTCCTGGAGGGCGGGTGACATCCCCGCGGAGACGGCTGCGGCGAGGTCTGCTTCGTTGGCGGACGTGAGGGTGTCCCGCGCCGCCCGCAGCCGTTCCGCCATGGCGCGCAGCGCGGTGTCGATGGCCGTGTCCGTCGCGTTGTGGAGGGTCGCGCAGCTCTGCTTCGCCCGGAGCGCGCAGGCACGCACCGCCTCTTCGGCGGACCGGGTCTGGCCGTTGTCGTCGCTGGTCAAGGGGCGTCCTTCTGCAGGCCGGGGCGCATGGGCACGTTCAAGGGGATCGTAGCATCGTTCAACAATCCACATCGAACAGCGCGATGTCGGCTTTGGGGATCATCCGCAGCGGTGCCCATCGCCCGCACCGAGCACCCTAGGCTGATCAGATGGATATCGCCGCTGCGGGCACGCTCTGGGACGCCGATCCCGGCTGGCTCAACACCGCCTCCTTCGGCCTGCCACCTCGCCGCGCCTTCGAGGAGCTCCAGGCCGTCCTGACCGACTGGCGGCACGGCAGCAGCGACTGGAAACCCTGGGACGCGTTCGTGGGCCGCTCCCGCGAGGCCTTCGCCCGCCTCATCGGCGTCCCGGCCGGCGATGTCACCGTCAGCTCCACCGTCTCGCAGATCATGTCCACCGTGGCCACGGCGCTCCCGCCGGGCGCGCGGGTCGTGGTGCCGGAGATCGAGTTCACCAGCAACCTCTTCCCGTGGGCGGTGGCCGCCGAGGTCGAGACCGTCCCCGCCGACCGGCTGGCCGACGCGATCGACGGCTCCACCGCCGCCGTCGCCTTCAGCCTCGTCCAGTCCGCCACCGGCTACGTCGCGCCGCTCCGGGAGATCGTCGAGGCCGCACGGGCCCATGGCGCGCTCGTCATCGCCGACGGCTCCCAGTCCTGCGGCTGGCTGCCCGTCGACCTCGAGGGCGTCGACGCGCTGGCCTGCGCCGCGTACAAGTGGCTGATGGCACCGCGCGGGGCCGCGTTCGGCTACCTGTCGCCCGGCCTGCGCGAGCGCATGCGCCCGCTGGCCGCCAACTGGTACGGCGGGGCGGACGAGGGCGGCTCCTACTACGGCCCGCCGCTGCGGCTGGCGGCCGACGCGCGGGCGTTCGACCTGTCGCCGGCCTGGTTCTCGTACGTCGGCGCCGCCCCGGCCATCGAGCTGCTCGTCGAGCTCGGCGTCGAGCGGGTCCGCGACCACAACGTCGCCCTCGCCAACCGGTTCAGGACCGGACTCGGCCTGGAGCCGTCCGACACCGCCATCGTCTCCGTGGACGCCCCGGGCGAGCGGCTGGCGGCGGCCGGGATCCGGGCGGCCGTACGCGCGGGAAAGGTACGCGCCAGTTTCCACATCTACAACACGGCCGACGATGTCGACCGCGCGCTGGACGCCCTGACCTGACTCCGGGGGCTTGCGGGGGCGAGGGGCGGAGGCTTTAATACCGCGCGGCGCGGGGCAGGACGCTCCCGCCGCCGACGAGGAGAGACCCGTTGAACGTTCCCGCAGCTCCGGTCCTCACTTCCAGAACCTTCCTTACCGGCGCGTCCGTGTCAGCGCTGACCGACGGCCGGAGCCCGCGATGAAAGTTTCGTTTTTTCGGGCCTATGGGAAAGCGCTTACCGCGAAGGGAGTCAGCAACGTGCGTTTACGACTGGCCGGCATGGTGACGGTTCTCGCCCTGGCGATCGGCGGCGTGCCCGCCCAGGCCGCACCGCCCACGAAGCAGATGGAGGACCTTGACCGCGGCCTGGTCAGCGTCCGGTCGGGCTCGGGCAACCTCGTGTCCTGGCGGCTGCTCGGCACCGACCCCGACGGCGTGGCCTTCAACGTGTACCGGGGCTCCACCCTGGTCGCCGCCAACCTCACCGCCTCCACCAACTATCTGGACAACGGCGCCGCCGCCGACGCCTCGTACACGGTCAGGGCGGTGGTCGGCGGGACCGAGCAGGCCGCCTCGCCCGCCTCGCTCCGCTTCACCGGCGGCTCCTACCTCGACGTGCCGATCCAGCCGCCGTCGGGCGGCACCACGCCGGACGGCGTCGCGTACACCTACAGCGCCAACGACGCCAGTGTCGGCGACGTGGACGGCGACGGCCGGTACGAGATCGTGCTCAAGTGGGACCCGTCCAACGCCAAGGACAACTCCCAGTCCGGCTACACCGGCAACGTGTACGTGGACGCGTACCGGCTGGACGGCACCCGCCTGTGGCGCATCGACCTGGGCCGGAACATCCGCGCGGGCGCCCACTACACCCAGTTCCAGGTCTACGACTACGACGGCGACGGGCGGGCCGAGGTCGCCATGAAGACCGCCGACGGCACCAGGGACGGCCGGGGAACGGTCATCGGCAACGCCTCGGCCGACTACCGCAACTCGAGCGGGTACGTCCTGTCCGGCCCCGAGTTCCTGACCATGTTCAACGGCCAGACCGGCGCCGCGATGTCCACGGTCAGCTACGACCCGCCCCGCGGCACCGTCTCGTCCTGGGGCGACTCGTACGGCAACCGGGTGGACCGGTTCCTGGCCGGGACGGCGTACCTGGACGGTGAGCGTCCCTCGCTGATCATGGCGCGCGGCTACTACACCCGCTCCGTGATCGCGGCCTGGGACTTCCGCAACGGCACGCTCACCAAGCGCTGGACGTTCGACAGCAACTCGGCGGGCTCGCAGTGGACCGGCCAGGGCAGCCACAGCCTGTCCGTCGGCGACATCGACCAGGACGGCCGGGACGAGATCGTGTACGGGGCCATGGCCGTGAACGACAACGGCACCGGCATGTGGAGCACGGGCACCGGCCACGGCGACGCGCAGCATCTGGGCGACTTCGACCCGGCCAGGGCCGGTCTGGAGTACTTCAAGGTGAGCGAGTCCGGCTCGCAGCCCTCCTCGCTCTACATCGACCCGCGTAACGGCCAGATCCTCTGGTCCACGCCCGCCAACGGCGACAACGGCCGCGGCGTGGCCGGCGACATCTCGACCGTCAGGGTGGCGAGCGAGTTCTGGTCCGCCGCCGACGCCAACCTGCGCAGCGTCACCGGCAACAACGCCGGTCGCAAGCCGTCCTCGGTGAACTTCCTGATCTGGTGGGACGCCGACCCGCTGCGGGAGCTGCTCGACCAGACGAGGATCGACAAGTACGGCACGAGCGGCGACACCCGCCTGCTGACCGCCTCGGGCGTGCACTCCAACAACGGCACCAAGGCCACTCCGTCGCTGTCGGCGGACCTGTTCGGCGACTGGCGCGAGGAGGTCATCTGGCCCACGAGCGACAATCGGGCGCTGCGGATCTACGCCACGACCACGCCGACCGACCGGCGCATCTACACCCTG
Organism: Nonomuraea sp. NPDC050786; assembly: GCF_040654115.1. Lineage (NCBI taxonomy): Bacteria > Bacillati > Actinomycetota > Actinomycetes > Streptosporangiales > Streptosporangiaceae > Nonomuraea > Nonomuraea sp. NPDC050786. Next base: position 14,150 of record NZ_JBFAHJ010000053.1, on the reverse strand, counting down.
ATGCACGACCCGCTCTACCGGGTGTCGGTCGCCTGGCAGAACACCGCCTACAACCAGCCGCCGCACACGAGCTTCTTCATCGGCGACGGCATGCCCACCCCGCCCCGGCCGAACATCTACGTCCGCTGACCTCGAAGCGGCCCACCCAGCTGAGTGAGGGACGGGTGGGCCGCGAGGTGGTCAGGCGCAGGTGTAGCCGGACGGGAGCGCGGTGTCGCCGTTCGGGCGGCTGCCCTGGAAGCCGACGTTGGTGAGGCTGGCTCCTGGGGCGATGGTGCCGTTGTGGCCGACGTTCCTGATGGTCACGGTCTGCCCGGTGACGGTGGCGGTGCCGTTCCACGAGCCGGTCAGCGTGTGCCCGGCCGGCAGGGTGAAGGTGACCGTCCATCCGTTCATCGTCGAGGTGCCGGTGTCGGTGATCACTCCCTTCTGGATGAGGGCAGGCGATCAGTCTGAAGAGCCCTTCGAAATGTGTCAACGAAGAGCCGAAATATTTCGATCATTAACCTCATGGATGTCTGCATGAGCTGCGAAGACACCCCGCGTGAGTGCCGAAAGTTTCGACACGGGGCCTCCTCGGTGAGAAGCATGGGATGGGGGGTAGTTCGCCACGCAGGCACGGAAGACGTGCCGGATCGGGGGGCTGATGCTCGGGCTGCCTGACGGAGTGCGCGGGTGTCTCTTCGACATGGACGGCGTGCTGACGCGGACCGCCACGGTGCACGCCGCCGCGTGGAAGTCGATGTTCGACGAGTTCCTGCGGCGGTGGGCCGACCGGACGGGACAGCCGTTCGTGCCGTTCGACGCGGTCGCCGACTACGACCGCTACGTCGACGGCAAGGAGCGGCTGGACGGCACGCGGAGCTTCCTGCGGTCCAGAGGGATCGGCCTGCCCGAGGGGTCGCCCGGCGATCCGCCGGACGCCATGACCGTGCACGGCCTCAGCAACAGGAAGAACGCCCTCGTCCAGACGGTCCTCGACAGGGACGGCGTGGAGACCTTCCCCGGCTCCGTCCGGTACGTGCTGGCCGCCCGGGACGCGGGGCTGCGCAGGGCCGTCGTGTCGTCGAGCGCGAACACCGAGCGGGTCCTGTCGGCCGCCGGCCTCACCGGCCATTTCGAGGCCCGCGTCGACGGCGTGGTGGCCCGGACGCGGCATCTCGCCGGCAAGCCGGCCCCGGACATGTACCTCGCGGGCGCCGAGGCGCTGGGGCTGCAGCCGTCGGAGGCGGCGGTGTTCGAGGACGCGCTGGCGGGGGTGGCGGCGGGCCGGGCCGGGCGGTTCGCCTTCGTCGTCGGCGTCGACCGGACCGGGCAGGCGCAGGCGCTGCGCGAGCACGGTGCCGACATCGTGGTGAGCGACCTCGCCGAACTGCTGGACCCGCGCTATGGGGCGGCGCGGTGATCCGGCATCCGGCGTTCGCCGTCGAGCCGTGGACGGTGCGGGAGTGCCGGCTCGACCTGGACGTGCTGGCGCAGACCGAGTCGGTGTTCGCGCTGTCCAACGGGCACATCGGCCTGCGCGGCAACCTCGAGGAGGGCGAGCCGTACGGGGAGCCGGGCACCTACCTCGGCGGATTCTACGAGGTGCGGCCGCTGCCGTACGCCGAGACGGCCTACGGCTATCCGGAGTCGGGGCAGACGGTGGTGAACGTCACCAACGGCAAGGTGATCCGGCTCCTGGTGGACGACGAGCCGTTCGACGTGCGGTACGGAACGCTGCACGAGCACGTGCGGGCCCTGGACCTGCGCGCGGGGACGCTGACCCGCACGGCTCTGTGGAGCTCGCCGACCGGAGGCCAGGTGCGGATCACCTCCACGCGGCTGGTCTCCTTCACGCACCGCGCGGTGGCCGCGATCCTGTACGAGGTCGAGGCCGTCGACCGGTCGCGGCACGTGGTCGTGCAGTCGGAGCTCGTCGCCAACGAGACCCGGCAGTACACGAGCGGCGACCCGCGGGTGGCCGCCCCGCTGGAGTCGCCGCTGGTCCTGGAGGAGAACCTGCCGGCCAACGACGGCGTGGCGGTCATGGTCCACCACACCCGGGCCAGCGGCCTGCGGGTGGCGGCCGCCATGTGCCACGAGGTCGACGGGCCGGACGGCACCCAAATCGACGCGCAGGGCAGCGCCGATGTCAGCCGGGTGACCGTCGCCACGCGCCTGCCGCCGGGCCGGCGGCTGCGGCTGGTCAAGTTCTTCTCGTACGGCTGGTCGGCCCGGCGCTCCCGGCCCGCCATGCACGACCAGGTCGTCGCCGCGCTGGCGGCCGCCCGGCTCGTCGGCTGGGACGGGTTGTGCGCGGATCAGCGGCAGTTCCTCGACGCGTTCTGGGAGGGCGCGGACGTGGAGGTCGAGGGCGACGCCGAGGTGCAACAGGCCGTCCGGTTCGGGATGTTCCACCTGCTGCAGTCGTCCGCGCGCCTGGAGGACCGCGCCATCCCGGCCAAGGGGCTGACCGGCTCCGGTTACGACGGGCATGCCTTCTGGGACACCGAGATCTTCGTGCTGCCCGTGCTCACCTACACCTACCCTCGGGCCGTGGCGGACGCGCTGTCGTGGCGGAGGGGGACCCTGCCGATGGCGGAGGCGCGGGCCACGCAGCTCGGGCTGTCCGGGGCCGCCTTCCCCTGGCGGACGATCCACGGCGAGGAGTGCTCCGGCTACTGGCCGGCCGGCACCGCGGCGTTCCACATCAACGCCGACATCGCCCACGCGGTCACGCACTACGTCGACGCCACCGGTGACACGGCGTTCGAACGCGACATCGGCCTGCCGCTGCTGGCCGGGACGGCCCGGCTGTGGTGCGCCCTCGGCCATCACGAGAGCGACGGGCGGTACCGCATCGACGGCGTGACGGGGCCCGACGAGTACAGCGCCGTCGCCGACAACAACGTCTACACCAACCTGATGGCCCAGTTGAACCTGCGTGAGGCGGCCGAGGCCGCCGCCCGCCATCCCGACCTGGCGGCGCGGCTCGGGGTCACCGAGGAGGAGATCACGACGTGGCGGGAGGGGGCGAGCGCGATGTCGGTCCCCTATGACGAGCGGCTGGGCGTCCATCCGCAGAGCGAGGGCTTCACCCGGCACAGCGTCTGGAACTTCGCCGCCACCAAGCCGGACCAGTACCCGCTGCTCCTGCACTTCCCCTACTTCGACCTCTACCGGCGGCAGGTGGTCAAGCAGGCCGACCTCGTGCTGGCGCTGCATCTGCGCGGCGACGCGTTCACGGCGGAGCAGAAGGCCCGCGACTTCGCCTACTACGAGGCGCTGACGGTTCGCGACTCGTCGTTGTCCGCCTGCACCCAGGCGGTGATCGCCGCCGAGGTGGGGCAGCTCGAACTCGCCGACCGCTACCTCGGCGAGGCGGCCATGATGGACCTGGCGGACCTGGAGCGGAACACCGTCGACGGGCTCCACATGGCCTCGCTGGCCGGGGTGTGGATCTCCCTTGTCGCGGGATTCGGCGGGATGCGCGCCGGCCAGGGCCGGATGTGCTTCGCCCCGAGGCTGCCGCCGGGCCTCACCCGGCTGGCCTTCCGGCTGCGCTACCGCGGCAGCCTGCTGCACGTCGGCGTCACCAGCGGGACGACGAGCTACCGGCTGCTGGACGGCCTGCCGATCACGTTGACCCATCACGGCGAGCCGTTCCCGCTGAGCGCGGAGCCGGTCACCCTGCCGAACCCGCCGGCGCCGGCTCCGCGGCAGCACGTCCAGCAGCCACCCGGCCGTGAGCCCGCCCCCCGCCGGCCTCTGTGTCCCTGAGGAAGAGCGCCGCACCTGTGCCTGAAGGTGACGAATGCCACCACATCATCCGGAGCGCGGCGCTCGGCCCAGGTCTATCTTTGTACTGACTGGTCAGTATAAAGATTGAGGAGTCGAGTTGATCATTGCGGAGGGGCTGGCGGTCGAAGGCGTGTATCCGGAGGTCTCGTTGAAGGCCGGGGCCGGCACGCTCACGGTGGTCGCGGGTCCGGCGGGAAGCGGGCGGACGAGCCTGCTGTTGACGCTGGCCGGCCGGATGAAGCCCACGAAAGGCACCCTGAACGTCGCCGGGCACGTCACGCGCCGGGCCATCCGCAGAGCCGTGGCGCTGGCGCTGGTCGACGGCGTGACGGATCTGGACCGGTCGCTGACGGTCGGGGAGCACCTGCGGGAGCGGCGGCGCCGGCCGTACCAGGAGGTGCTGGAGCGGGTCGGGCTGGCGGGCCAGGAGCGGGTGCCGGCGCGGGAGCTGGACCGGGAGCGACAGGTGCGGCTGGGCGTCGCGCTCGCGCTGCTGGACGAGCCGGAGATGATCGTCGCCGACAACGTGGACGCGGGTCTGCCCGCCGACCGGCAGCAGGCGCTGTGGGACCTGCTGCGCGACCTGGACCACACGGTGGTGGCCGCCTGCGTGACGCCGCCCGCCCGCTTCGACCAGCTCGTGGAGCTGTCGTGAAGGGCCTGTTGCGGTCGCGGCTGACACGGGCCGCGCTGGCGGCGGTGGTGGTGCTGCCGCTCCTGTACGCGGGACTGTATCTGTGGTCGTTCTGGGACCCGCAGGGCAACCTGGACCGCGTGCCGGTCGCGCTGGTCGTCGAGGACCGACCGGCCCAAGCCGCGGGTAAGACCCTGCACGCGGGCCGTGACCTGGCCTCCGAGCTGCTGAAGCGCGACGTGTTCTGCTGGCACGAGGCCACCGCGCGGGAAGCGGCCGACGGTGTCGCCGACGGCACCTTCTATCTGTCGCTGACCGTGCCCGCCGATTTCAGCGCCAAGCTGGCCTCACCCGCCGACGACGCCGCCGCTCCGAGCCCGGCGCGGCTCGGGCTGCGCGTGGACACGGGCCGCAGCTACGTCATGGGCAGCGTCTCGGACGCGGTGTTCAACGAGGTACGGGCGGCCGCCGAGCGCACGGCGATCCACGACTACTTCGACAACGTCTTCGTCTCGATCGGCGACATCCACGACAAGACGACGGAGGCCGCCGAGGGCGCGGACAAGCTGCACGACGGCGCCGTGCGACTCGGTGACGGCGTCTCCCGGCTCAGCAGCGGCCTGGGCACGGCCGAGAACGGCGCCCGGCGGCTCTCCGCCGGCCTGGGCGGCGCCAACACCGCCACGGTCCGGCTGCGTGACGGCTCGGCCCAGGTCACGCAGGGCCTCACGCAGGCACAGCAGGCGATCGGGCAACTGCGCGACGGCCTGAACAAGCTCCGCACGGAGGGAACCGCTCCGCTCAGCTCCGGCGCGAGGCAGGCATACCAGCAGGTCCACGCTCAGACCCGGACGATCAACCAGCTCGCCGACACGTACGTCCCCGTACTGGACGACTGGGGGCCGAAGATCTCCAAGGCCGCCGAGGCGGTCGCCACCGCCGCCGACAAGGTCGCCGCCGGCGGCGGGCCGACCGGCGCCGCTCCGACGAGTACGGGCAGCGTCCGCGTGGCGAGCACCCAGGCGGGCAGCGCGGCCGACAGCGCCAGGGAGGCGAGCTCGCAGGCACAGGCCGCGATCGACCGCCTCGGCGCAGACGCCGACCCCCAGGTGCGCGAACTGCTGCGGAACGCGGCAGCCGCCGCGCGACGGGCCGCCGCCGAGGCGGACCGAGCCCAGGACGCCGCCCGGACGAGCGCGGCCGGCGGCACGGGAAGCGACGCCGCCCGGACGAGCGACGCCGGCGCCGTCGCGGACCTGAGGAACCAGGCGAGGGAGCTGGCGAAGCAGGCTCGCGAGATCGCGGCCGCGGCCCCCGGGCTCGGCTCCAGGCTGGACCACGCCAAGGACCAGCTCAACGCCCTGGACGCGGGCCTGGGCAAGCTGGCCGGCGGTGCCGCGAAGGTGCACGCGAGCCTCGGCACGGCCGCCACCGGCGCGAACCGGCTCTACCAGGGCGCGACCGCGCTGGCCGACGGTTCCCGCCAGGTCACCGACGGCATCGGCCGGCTGAACGGCGGGCTGGTCAGGCTGAGCGACGGCGCGAACGAGCTGAGCACCGGTGTGGACCGGCTCCACGACGGCGCCGGCCAGGTGGGCAAGGGCATGACCGGCCTCGCCGAGGGTTCGAAGGACCTGGCCCGCGGGCTCGGCGACGGCGCCGCCCGGATACCCGACTACGACAGGAAGGAGCGCGACGCCCGCGCGGACATGATGAGCGACCCGGTCCGGCCGGCCAAGACCGTCGACAACGAGGTGCCCAACTACGGCACCGGCTTCGCGCCGTTCTTCCTGCCGCTGTCGCTTTGGGTCGGTGCGATGATCGCGTACATGGTGCTGAAACCGCTGAACCAGCGGCGGCTGGCGGGCGCGACGGGCGCGGTGCGGATCGCGCTGGCGGGCTGGCTGCCGGGGGCGGCGCTCGGGGCCGCGCAGGTGGGCGTGCTGGTGGCGGTGCTGCGCTTCGGGCTCGGGCTGGAGGCCGCGCACTGGGCCGGGGTCGTCGGGCTGCTGCTGCTCGCGGCGGCCGCGTCCATGGCGGTCGTGCAGGCGGTGAACGCGCTGCTCGGCCCGCCCGGGCGGGTCGTGGCCCTGGCGCTGCTGATGCTGCAGCTCACCTCCGCCGCCGGGACGTATCCCATCGAGACGTCGCCCGGGTTCTTCCAGACGATCTCGCCGTGGCTGCCGATGAGCTGGACGGTGTCGGCCCTGCGCAGGCTGATCAGCGGTGGCGATCCGACGGTGGTGTGGCAGGCTTGCGGCGTGCTGTCGGCTTTCCTCGTACTCGGGCTCGCGCTCACCACGCTCGCCGTGGAGCGCGGCCGCATCTGGACCGTCAAGCGCCTGCACCCGGAGCTGGCACTGTGAGCGAGCGAAGCGAGCGAACCAATGGGCACAGCAGCGAGCGCACCGCCAGACGCGGGAGCCGGCAGGACACCCGGCTGAAGGTGTTCAGGTCGGCTGTGGAGCTGATCGCCGAGCTGGGGTACGCGGCCACCACGGTCGACGCCATCGCCGAGCGGGCCGGGGTGGCCAAGGGCACCGTGTTCTACAACTTCGGCAGCAAGGAGGGGCTGTTCGAGGCGCTGCTGGAGCACTCGATCAGCAAGCTCGCCGAGGCGCTGGCCGCCGCCGATACCGGGGAGAGCGCGCTGGACGCGCTCGACTCGGTGGTGCTCGGCCAGCTCAGGTTCTTCGAGGAGCACGGGGCCTTCGCCCGGGTGCTGCTGGCCGAGATGTGGCGCACGGCGTGGCAGGAGGCGGTGGCACGGCTGCGCCGGAGCGCGCTCAGCGTGTACGCCAACGTGCTGCGCCGGGCCGCCGCGAACGGCGAGATCCGGGCCGACCTGGACGTGGAGACGGCGGCGACGGCCGTGTTCGGCATGGTCCTGACGGTTGCCATCGAGCGGCGCGCCCTCTATCCGGACCGGCCGATCGAGCGGACGCACGCGACACTGGCCGAACTCCTGCACGGCCGCATCAAGTAGCTCGCGGGGCGCGGGCGGGGCGGCGAGACCAGGTCACCGGGGCGTCAGGTTCATGCGGATGCCGTCGGCGGCCCATAAGACGAACCGTTCGACGGGGACGACGTCGTGCCCGGAGGCCGGCTGGAGGCGGAACCTCCTCAGCAGGATCGCCAGCACCAGCTCGGCCTCCACCATGGCCAGGCTCGCGCCTTCGCAACTGCGCGGTCCGAGGCCGAAGGGGATGTAGGAGTAGCGGGGTCGCCTGGCGACCTCTTCGGGAGCGAAACGGCCAGGGATGAACGCCTGGGGGTCCGGCCAGTACCGCGGGTTCATGTGGACGGCCCAGAACGGGTAGAAGATGGTCGTCCCTGCGGGGATCTCGTAGCCGGCCAGCACGAGGTCCTCGGTGGTCTGGCGAGCCCCGTACGGTCCCGGCGGATACAGGCGCATCGATTCCTGGAGCGCCATCCGCAGCCGGGGCAGCCGTTTGAGATCGGCGTACTCGGGCGTCACGCGATCGCCCAGCGCCCGGTCGATCTCCGCCGTGACCCGTTCGGCCTCGGCGGAGTGCCGGGAGAGCAGGTGGAGGGTCCACGAGACCGCCACGCCGGTCGTGTGATGGGCGGCAAGCATGATCATCAATACGGTGTCCCGTATGCGGGCCGGGCTCATCCCGGCCGCGGCCAGAGCCGCGACCAGGTCGTTGCCGTCCGGCCGGGCCGAGGCGAGCACGCCGTTCACGACCGTGCGCAGGTAGGTCAGCGCCTCCTGCGCACGCTTGCGTCCCTGCTCCTCCGTGCCCGGGTCGGCGGGCTGGTACAGGCGGCCCAGGTACTCCGTGAGCACGACCTCGAAGGCCGTCACGACGTCGTCCGGGTCGTCCACGCCGTTGCCGAGGGCGTACTGGCAGATCATCCGGAGCGACAGCGCGCTCAGGTCCTTCTGCAGCTCGACCGGTCCGTCGCCGGCGCGCTCCGCCCACCGGTCGGCCAGGTCGCCGGCCAGCGCGGCCAGGCCGGCGAAGTGGGCCTCGTGCGAGCGGCGGCCGGCCAGCACGGACAGCACCGCGCGGCGCCACGGTGTGTGCTCGTCCGCCGGCAGGGTCTGCAGGTTGCCTGCCTCGCACAGCGGCGCGAGGAACGCGAACAGCTCCTCCGGCCGCTTGTCGATCCCGGCCGTGGCCTCGAGCAGCACCGGGTCCGCGACGGAGACCGCCGAGTCCGCGCCGGGCAGCTCGAAGCGTACGACCGGCCCGTATTCGGCGTGCAGCCGCAGCTGGTAGGCGTGCAGGCCGCCCGCGGAAGCGATGTCATGCAGCCCGCCGTCGCCTCGCGCGGGCGGTCCGGGAATCACCGACACGTCTCCTCCCAGTGACATGGATCTTCTTCCACGTATCTCTCCTGACGGCCTGCTTGGCAAGGTGCGGATCAGGTCATCCGGCGGCCGGGGCTCAGGGTGTCAGGACGACCTTGTTGCAGTCGTCCCGCTTGTTCTTGAACAGTTCGAAGGCGTGCGGCGCCGCGCTGAGCGGCAGCCGGTGCGAGATGACGAAGCTCGGGTCGATCTCGCCGGCCCGGATCCGGTCCAGCAGGGGCCGCAGGTAGCGCTGGACGTGGCACTGGCCGGTGCGCAGCGTCAGCGACCGGTTCATCAGCGAGCCCATCGGGAACTTGTCCAGCAGCCCGCCGTACGTCCCGACGACGGCGACCACGCCGCCGTTGCGGCAGGCCAGGATGGCCTCGCGCAGCGCGTACGGGCGGTCGGTCTCCATCCGCACGGCCTGCTTGACGCGGTCGTAGCCGTACATGGCCGGGGTGGGGTGGTGGGCCTCCATGCCGACGGCGTCGATGCAGGCGTCGGGCCCGCGCCCGCCCGTCATGTCGCGCAGCGCGTCCAGCACGTCCACGTCCTCGTAGTTGAGCGTGTACGCGCCCGCGCGCCGGGCGTACTGCAGCCGGTACGGGAAGCGGTCGATGCAGATGACCTTGCCCGCGCCGAGCATGTAGGCGGCGGCCACGGCGAACTGCCCGACCGGGCCCGCGCCCCAGACCGCGATGGTCTGCCCCGGTTGGATGTCGCACATCTCGGCGGCCATGTACCCGGTCGGCAGGATGTCGGACAGGAACAGCACCTTCTCGTCCGGCAGGTCGTCCTCGATCTTGATCGGTCCCACGTCGGCGAACGGCACGCGCGCGTACTCGGCCTGACCGCCGGCGAAGCCGCCGAGCAGGTGCGAGTAGCCGAAGACGCCCGCCGGCGCGTGCCCCATCAGCTTCTCCGCCAGGCCCGCGTTGGGGTTGGAGTTCTCGCAGATCGAGTACAGGCCCTCCGCGCAGGCGAAGCAGCGGCCGCAGGCGATCGGGAACGGCACGACCACCCGGTCGCCGGGGCGCAGGTTCGCCACCTCGGGGCCGACCTCCACGACCTCGCCCATGAACTCGTGGCCGAGGACGTCGCCCTTCTTCACCGCCGGGACGTAGCCGTCGACCAGATGCAGGTCGGAGCCGCAGATGGCGGTCGAGGTGACGCGGACGACGGCGTCGTGGGCATTGAGTATGCGCGGCTCCGGCACGTCCAGCACCTCGACGGTGTTGCGCCCCATGTAGCAGTTGGCCTTCATGACCGGCCTCCCACCGGCTGGGCGGGGCGCTGCCCGAGCGGGCGCAGCAGCCGGACGCCCTCGGGGCTGCCCTCGGAGAGCAGCACTTCTCCCGTCTCCATGATCTGCTTGAAGCGGCGCAGGTCGTCGCGGAGCTGCTGCTCCGGGTACTCGCCGAACATCCTGGCCACCGTGGCGCCGAGAGCCCGGCCGCGCCCGCGGTACTCCAGCGTGACGTGGACCGCCGTCCCCCGCCCGGCGGGACCGTCGGTGAACCGGACCGAACCGCTCGTGGTGACCATGGAGCCGCGCACCGACGCCCAGGCGATCAGCTCGCCGGCCTGCTCGTCCAGGATCTCCGCCTCCCACTCCACGTCCGCCGTCGCGACCATGGCCCGCCACCGCGAGCGGCGCTCGGCCGTGGCGCGTACGGAGTCGAGGTGGAGCATGAACGCGGGCAGGTTCTCGAAGTCGCGCCAGAAGGCGTAGACCTCCTCGCGCGGCCGGTTGACGGTGATCGAGGCCTGGAGCCTCATCGGCCGCCTGACGCCGAGGCCGGAGGAGCACAGGGCGGTGGTCAGGTCCAGGGCCGTGATGCCCGCCACGGCGGCCGTCGCCGCGACCGCCCGCCGGCGTCTCCGGCCGGAGCCGCCGGAGGCTCTCGAACGGCCGGAGCGGCCCGAGGCCCCCGAACGGCCCGAGCGCCGCGAGCGGCTCGTCACCGCCCTGCCCAGCAGGGCCAGGTCCAGCGCGTCGCCCACGACGCGGCTCCAGGTCCACGGTCCGGGCCGGCGGCTGCCCAGCAGCGCCGCCCCGTGCATCAGCTGCCGCGTGCCCACCATGCGCGTCACCGTCCTGGCGAGGCGGGAGTCGTCGACGCCGCTCAGGCGGTTGACGGTGCGCGGCGCGGCCAGCTGCGCGGCGCCCAGGGCCAGGCTGACCCAGCCCAGCGCGCGGGCCAGGGTGTCCGATTTCGTGCTCATGCGTCCCCTCACATGACTGGTCGAGATTCGTGCCGTACGAGCGGCGGACGTCTCCAGGCCATGAAGGTTTCGCGTGGCGCGATCAGCTCGTGCCGGACTCCCCCGCGCTCCGGCCAGTACCCGATTGACCTGCCATGACACCCTTAGTCGAGAGGGAGGCGGAGGACGAAGCGGCTCCCGTGGGGGCTGTCCTCGATCTGGAGGGTGCCGTTGTGCGCCTCGGCGATCTGCCGGGCGATCGACAGGCCGAGGCCGGTGCCTCCGGCGTCCCTGTCGCGGGCGGTGTCCAGCCGGGTGAAGCGCTGGAAGACCAGCTCGCGCTTGTCCGGGTCGATGCCGGGCCCGTTGTCGATCACTTCGAGCATCGCGACGCCGTGCGGGTAGCGCTGGGCGTCACGTTTGCAGCTGGGCTCATGCCGTACGTGGAAGGCGACGGTGGTGGCGGCGTGCCGCTCGGCGTTGTCGATCAGATTGGTGAGCAGGCGCGACAGGTGAAACCGGTCGCCGGTCACCACCACGCCGGGCTCGAGCGAGTACTCGAACCGCTTGTCCGGCTTCGGCCGCCTCTCGCACTCCGAGGTCACGAACTCGGCCAGGTCGATGGACTCGTGCCGGCCCGCCGTGCCCGCCTCCAGCCGTGCGATCGTCAGCAGGTCGCCCACGATCGCCTCGAGCCGGTCCAGGCTGGACAGGATGGTGGCGCCCAGCGTGGGCACGCTGGTCTCCTCGGGCGCCTGCAGGGCGTCCTCGACCTCGGCTCGTATCGCGGCGATGGGGGTGCGCAGTTCGTGGGAGGCGTCCGAGGTGAAGTGGCGCTGCTGGTTCATCGCGGTCTCCAGCCGTCCCAGCGTCCGGTTGACGCTGTCGGCCAGGTCGCGGATCTCGTCCTGGCTCGGCGGGAGAGGCACCCGCCGGTCGGGGCGGGTCTCCGTGATCCGGTCGAGCTCCGCCCGGATGGCGGCCACCGGCCTGAGGGACTCGGTGACGATCCGATGGCCGATCACGGTGATGGCCAGGGCCATCAGCAGGGCCGCGCCGATCACGGTCCCGCCCAGCCACGGATCGACGTACGGAGGGACCACGGGCGAGGAGCTGTAGACCACCCAGTCCTGCCCCGCCCGGTCCGCCGACTGCGCGACCACCGTGTGGCACTCGCCGGAGGGGAAGACTCCGCCGCATACGGTGCCATTGAGGATCTTCCTGCCGTCGGGGTTCAAGTCGGCCATGGCCGGCTTGCCCCGCAGCGCCGGCGTCGACGCGACGACCCGCCTCGTGGCGTCGACGATCTGCACGTCGCGGCCACCGCGATCGACCAGCGGCGTGGCGAACTCGTTCTGCTCGACCTCGTGCGCCACGCGGCCACCGGCCGCGGCCAGCTCTCCGATGAGATTTTGCATGGCGAACCGATGGGTGGCGATCAGGACCGTCGCGGCCAAAAGCGCGGACAGCAGTGCCGCCACCACTCCGGCGAACAGCGTGATACGCGTCGTAATCGACCAGCGTCGCTGAGTCTCCATACGCCAATCCCCTCACCCAGTCGAACACGCGGTCCGTAGCAGGCTGTGCACGGGGGGTTCGGGGATTGGCATGGGAGCTGCCAAGACCTCGCCAAGTCTCGGCGGCGCTGGAACGGCAGGCTCAGCGGCCGAGCGGGGTGATGGCGGATATCCGTACGGCGACCTCGGCCAGGTGGGTCAGCCATGCGTCGTCGGCCGGGTCGGGCACGGCGACGATGACGTGATCGATGCCCAGGGCGGCCAGCTCGGCACAGCGCTGGACACTCTCCTCCACGCTCTGGCCCTCGGGGATCCGCAGGTGAAGGGTCTTCTCGATCTCCTCGTAAGGCCGTCGCAGCCGCTCGCAGTGGGCGCGCAGCACGTCGAGCTTGTGCCGTACGTCGGCGCCGTACAGGAAGTTGCAGGCGTCGGCGTACTGGGCGACGAGGCGGAGGGTCTTCTTCTCCCCGCTGCCGCCGATCAGGATGGGCGGGTTGGCGCGCGGCGCGTCGAGCGTACGTTCCAGCTGGTAGTGCCGGCCGTGGTACGGCTTGTCCTGGCCGCTCCACATCTGGCGGGCGATCTGGAGCGTCTCCTCCAGCCGCTCGAACCGCTCGGCCAAAGACGGGAAGGGGAGTCCCAGGCCGCGGGCCTCGGGCTCGTACCAGGCCGCGCCGATGCCGAGGACGGCACGGCCGCCGGAGAGCGCGTCCAGGGTGCTGACCTGCTTGACCAGCAGTCCGGGCGCTCGGTAGACGGCGCCGGTGACGAGCGCGCCCAGGCTCACCCGGCTGGTGAGGGCGGCGGCGTAGGACAGCGCGCCGTACGCCTCCAGCATCGGGTCCTCCGCGGAGCCGAAGTTGGGGATCTGGAAGAGGTGATCCATCACCCAGAGGCTGCGCAGGCCCGCCTGGTCGGCGCCCCGGGCGACGGCGGCGAACCTGCCGGCGATGGCGGCGTCGCCGCCGGGCCAGGTGAAACGTGGGCAGGTCAGACCAAGGTCCATGGGAGGACTCCTTCATTCGGATGAACGGGGGCGCCCGCCGCAGGCAGAGCGTCACTGCGTCCGCGGGCATGAAAAAACCCTCTCGCCTGGGCTGCGCCCGAGGCCGAGAGGGCTCCGTGGACATCATTATCTCACGCCCACCGCCGCACGTTCGACACTCCTGGCTACTCTACGTGATATATCGATAGCAGTAAGTGGCAATCGGGGGTTCTTGTGAAGATCGCGTGCGTTGGGGGCGGACCAGCCGGCCTGTACTTCTCGATCCTGATGAAACGGGCCGATCCGGCCCATGACATCACCGTCTACGAACGCGATCCAGCCGGATCGACGTACGGCTGGGGCGTGACCTTCTGGGATGAGATGTACCAGAATCTTCACCTCGCCGATCCGGAGTCCGCGCGCGCCATCGGCGAGCACATCGTCCGCTGGGACAGCTGGGTCACCCACCTGCACCGCCGCGCGACGTTGACGGTGGACCACGGCGAAGAGGGCTTCGGCATCGGCCGGCACCAGTTGCTGGCCGTCCTGGCCGAGCGGGCCCGCTCCCTCGGCGTGCGCATCGAGTACGAGCACGAGATCACCCACGAGAACGAACTGGCCGGCGCCGACCTCATCGTGGCCGGCGACGGCATCAACAGCACCCTGCGCGAACGCCACGCCGCCCACTTCGGCACCCAGATCACA
>NZ_JBFAHJ010000052.1:0-47138 GCF_040654115.1 Nonomuraea sp. NPDC050786 | reverse complement strand
GGTCACATCGAAGCGTGCCACATCCGAGTTCTACCAGCCACGGCCAGCCCACCACCGACCCTCACCAAGATCCGAACCCCAAACAGCTCCTAGGGCGCCCTCTGAGGCACCCATGCGAATGCTTCCTGATCGGCGAGACATGCCTCAGGTCGAATGAGACCGAACACTCTGTCAGCGCGCCGAGCACCGCATGGCGGCAGCTCTGCACGGCCGTCCCGAAAACGGTGACTCTCGTTCTGATGCGTCCCGAGCTCCGGCACGGAGGGTGGTCCACGGCCACCGAGGAACCGATCAACGATCTACGTTTTCGAGGACTATGTCGTGCGTCGTTTGAGGCGCAAGGAACGCGCACAGCTGTGCGGCCTCGGTCAATAGCCCGTCGCAGTCCTCTCGGCGTAGCTTGGTGAACGGCTGGATGCGCAGTGATTGGTCGCGGATCTGCCAGGTGCCCTGCCACATGCCGTCGACCAGGAAGGTGCCGGTGGTCGCGCCGTTGCCCGGCGGGAGCGGCACCGGGCGGTTGCCGAGGATCACTCGGGTGCGGTCCTTGTGCGACAGCAGCAGGTTGTCGTACTCGGGCAGGAACCGTGGCGGGGCAGGCGTGTCCTCGGAAGGCCGGGGCGCCTCTGGCAGGTCGTACAGCGTCTGCCCTTCCGGTCCGCGGAACGTCCGCAAGGGCAGCCGCTCTACCACCTCGCGCAGCCGGGTCAGCCCGGACCACACCTGGATGTCCGCGACCTGCGCCGGACCGAACGCGCCGAGATAGCGCAGTACCAGCGCATCCACCGGTACGGATCGCAGCGGCGCGCCCAGCCAGCTCTGCACCGGTGCCCATGCCGCGGGACCGTTCTTGCCCCAGACGCCCCGCGGTGGCACCTGGCACAGCGCGATGTGATGCGTCGCCGCGTACGCCAGCGCGTTCGGATCGGCATCCGGCCAACGTTCCGCAAGCAGCTTGCCGAGCTCGGCGCGGGTGCGCGGCTGCTCCTCCAGCAGCCGCTCCGCCTGCCTGAGCAGCGCGTCCCGGTTCGTTCCATCGATGCGAAAGCGCGTGCTGAACTCGGCGGCGTGCAGCGGGTAGAACAGCGTGCGCCAGTCCAGGCAGTCGCGCGCGCTGACGAGATGCACGGTGTTGCGCATCAAGTGCAGCCGTACCACCTGACGCCGCTCGGTCAGCGTCGAAAGCTCGTCCGCCGCGAAGTCCTGGAGACGGGTCCATAATCCTACGTACGGGGCGAGCGGCGCCTGGGACTGCATCCCGCCCAGGCGCTCGATCACGTCGATCGCCGGTGCCGGCGCGCGTTCCAGCAGGTGCTGGCGAGCCGGCGTGGCCCGGTTGAGAGCACGCCGGCTCAGCACGTCGGTCATTTCAGCGGTCCGAAGAAGGCTTGCAGGTCTGCGGCCAGCTGGGCCGGGGCCTCCATCGCCGGGAAGTGCTTGCCGCGCTGGAACTCGGTCCAGTGCGCGTCGGCGGGTGCGGGGACCAGCTTGCGTACCGTTTCGTCCGCTCCGAAGACCGCGAACCCCTGCGGTACGGCCGACGGCGCGCCCCAGTCCGAGGAGTGCGCCTGCTCATACAGGGTGTGCGCGGCACTGGCGCCGGAGCCGGTGAACCAGTACAGGCTCACCGTGGTGAGCAAATGGTCGCGGTCGACCGGCAGGTCGGTCCACTCGTGGACCTTCTCGGCGATCCAGGCGAGCTGCAGCAGCGGTGAGTCGACCAGACCGTAGCCGATGGTCTGGGGCCGGCTGTTCTGGATCGCCAGGTAGCCGGAACCTTCCTTGGTGAAGGCGTCCATCCGGTCCAGGATCAGCTTGTCGACCGGGTCGTTCTCGTCGAGTCGGTCGGCCATCCCTGGGATGAAGGTGGCGACGTTCGCGGCGGTCAGCGGATCGGTCACCACGTGGACGCCGATGACGTGCTCGCCGTCGAGGCCGGCGACCATGCCGGACACGCCGGCGCCCACATCGCCGCCGTGCACGCCGTACCGCTCGTAGCCGAGCCGGCGCATCAGCTCAGCCCAGGCGCGTGCGGTGCGCCCCATCGCCCAGCCCGTCTCGCCCAGCGGGGTCGAGAAGGCGTACCCGGGCAGGGACGGGGCGACGACATGGAAGGCCTGACCCGTTGCCGGGTTGACCAGCGGCTCGATCAGGTGCAGGAACTCGGCGACGGAGCTGGGGAAGCCGTGGGTGATCAGCAGCGGTTTGGCGTCGGGCTGGTCGGATCTGACGTGCAGGAAGTGGATGCGCTGGCCGTCGATCTCGGTGGTGAACTGCGGGTACTGGTTGAGCCGCGCCTCCTGGGCGCGCCAGTCGTACTGCGTGCCCCAGTGCTCGGCGAGTTCCTTCAGGTAGGGCAGCGGTACGCCGCGATTCCACTCCGTGCCGGGCAGTTCGCCGGGCCAGCGGGCGCCTGCGAGCCGGTCATGCAGGTAGTCGACGTCGGCCTGGGGGATCTCGATGCGGAAGGGCTGGATGCCGTCGCTCACTGCGCTTCTCCTTGTGCGAGCTGTTGTGCTCATGCGGGGAAGACTAGGAACATTAGCGGAAAGGTTCGTTCCTAGATTGTCGTCAGGATCGAAGAATGCTGGAAACTTCGGCGCGGCTGCTGCGCCTGCTCTCCCTGTTCCAGGCCCGGCGCGACTGGACCAGTACCGAGCTCGCCACCCGGCTCGGCGTCACCACCCGCACCATCCGCAATGACATCGGCCGGTTGCGCGAGCTGGGATATCCGGTCGACGCGCGGCCGGGTGTGGCCGGCGGGTACCGGCTCGGCACCAGCAGTGCCCTACCGCCGCTGCTGCTGGACGACGAGGAGGCGGTAGCGGTCGCCGTCGGATTGCGTACCGCCGCGAACGGCTCGATCGCGGGCATCGAAGAGACCTCGGTGCGTGCGCTGGCGAAGCTGCAGCAGGTGCTTCCCTCGCGGTTGCGCCACCGAGTCAGCGCCCTGCAGTCGTACACGCTGCCGATGCCGTCGCGCGGCCCGCAGGTGGATCCGGACGTGCTGACCCTGATCGCGAGCGCGTGCCGGGACCGTGAGCGGCTCCGGTTCGACTATCGGGCGCATTCCGGCGCGGCCAGTCGGCGCTCGGTCGAGCCGTACCGCCTGGTGAACGACCGGCGGCGCTGGTACCTGGTGGCCTGGGACCTGGACCGGGACGACTGGCGTACCTTCCGGGTCGACCGGATCGAGCCGCACGGGCCGACAGGGCCGCGCTTCACGCCCCGCGCGCTACCGCCCGACCAGAAGATCACGGCACAGGTGGCACGCGGAGTCGGCGAGGCGACCTGGCGGTACCGGGCACGGGTGATCGTGCACGCGCCCGCGGCATATGTGCGGGGCCGGCTGCCGATCCCCGTGGAGGTGGACCGGTGCGCGTTCGAGCCAGGCTCGGACCATCCGGAGATGCTCGCCCTCTATCTGGGGTTGCTGGACGCGGACTTCACGATCGTGGACTCGCCGGAACTGGTCGACGCGCTGCAGAACCTGACGCAGCGCTATCAGCGCGCGATCGACGCCAGCCAGCAAACATCTGCCTGCTCCGCGCACAGAAGCCGCCATCACCAGCAGCACGAGTCTCCACCGGAATCGGGACAGAGTTGATCTTGGCCGCACCCGACCACCAGGTGGCGTGTTCAACCTGTCAGACCCTCCGCTCGGGCCCCGTGCGACCAGACATCCGAGCACGTTGGGGCGTCGAGCGGCTGCCACCGCGCGGGGCGGAAACGCGATTGATTCGTTGTAGGTTCGGCGGGTCTGGAGGCAGTGGAACAGGCAGCCGATGAGGCGGTTGAACACACGTCAGCCAGCACAGCACTGGGTCGCCGAACAACCCGGTTGCCGCCGAGGCGTCCCGCTGCCCTTTGCCTGTCCGCTCTCATCTTGGTGATCGAACTGCGATTTCCAGGCTTAGCGGCCCATGACACGCTGGTTAACGGCACCCCGTCATGGACGATGCTGAGGTGGTGGGCCGCATCGCCGGGCGGGTGATCCACTTGCCTCGGACGGCCGAGCGCTGCTTGTTCGAGGTTCGACCCGCAGCGACCGGATCAGCCGGTGGTTCACTCACGGCGGCGGGCCGTCGTCTCTCCTTCAACCGGCCCGCAGAAACCGGCCATCAACGGGTTGGCCTGGTCGGGGCACTCCTCATGGGCGTTGTGTCCGCATCCGGGGAGCACGTCGGCGGTTGCGCCCGGGATCCGCTGCGCCATGTCGGCAGCCTCGGAGGGCTTGTCGAACCGGTCGCTGCCGCCCCACAGGATCAGCGTCGGCGCGTGGACCTGCCCCATGAGGTTCTGGGTGACGGAGTAGTCGAGGTTTCGCTGGGACATCCACAGCGCGCGCCGGTTCTCGGGCCTGCTCATCGGGGCCCAGTCCTCGTCGACGGTCTGCGGGGTGATGCTGCCCGGCTTGGCGAAGGCCTTGCCGAGCACGCCGGCGGCGCTGTCCTTGGTCATCAGCTTGCCGATCAGCTCGCCGACGACGGGGAACTCCAGCGGCCGCCAGTCCCAGGTCGACGGGATGTCCAGACCGGTGGAGTCGATGAGGATCAGGCGGCTGACGCGCTCGGGGTGCCGCTCGGTGAAGTACAGCGACCAGGCGCCGCCCCACGAGTGGCCAACCAGCGCCGACCGCTGCAGCCCGACGGCGTCCAGGAAGGAGCTCAAGGCGCCGGACATGGCGTCCAGACTGTAGTCGAAGCCGCGCTGTTTGAGGGTGGTGTAGCCCTGGCCTGGGAGGTCGACGGCGTAGACGGTGTGGTCCTTTGTGAGGGCTCGGATGTTGTTGCGATAGCTGTACACCCACATGCCGCCGCCGGCGATCAGCACCACCGGGGAGCCCTGGCCGGTCTTGGTGTAGTGGAAGGTCGCGACGGGCGTGTCCACGTACCGGGACTCGATCTGCGCCATGTAGGGCGAGTCGTAGTGCGTCGCAGAGGGCTGCCAGATGTACGCGATGTACAGCGCCGTGCCCGATAGCAGGGTCAGGAACGCGGCTGTGACTGCCAGGGTCCAGCGCAGCCACCTACGGCGCCGCTTCGGCGCCGGGCCGGTGTCCGGGGTCGGTTCTTCGAGGCCGGCGCCCTCGACAGGCTCCACGGGCTTGATGGGCATGGCTACTTCCTTACTTCTGCAATTGTAGAAAATATTTCTACAAACGTAGGGATTTCTCCTGCGATCGTCAATTGGACTGGCATACTCGGCTCATGAGCACCCGGAGCAAGGCGCGGACCCTGCTGCTGGACACGGCGATCACGGTCATCGCCGAACAGGGTCTGCGCGGCCTGACGCACCGCGCGGTCCAGGAGGCCGCGGGGCTGAAGAACGGGTCGGTGACCTACCACTTCAAGAGCTGGGACCTGCTGGTCCTGGCGGTGATCGACCGGATGATCGAGATCGACGCCCAGCGGGCAGCACCGGCCACCCACGAGCTGTTGCGAGTCATGGCCGCGCCCGACGCCCAACCCGACTACGACCACCTCGCCGCCCTGCTGGCCGCCTGGTGGACGGAGAGCAGGCAGTTGCTGCTGGCGCGGTTCGAGCTGGAACTGGCCGGCGCCCGGGATCCGCGGATCCGGGAGGCGATGGCGCGCTGCGGCGCCGAGTTCCGCCGCCTGGCCGAACTGATCACGCTGTCCGCCGGCTCGGCGGACGCGGCGTTCGACGCCGAGGTGCTGATCCGGCTCATCGACGGCTTGATGTTGGACTTCGTCACCCGGCCGCCGCAGGATCCGGCGGTGCTGGCCGCGGGACTGCGGCGGGCTGTGGAGTCCGTGCGGCTGGCGGGGAAGTCAGCAATTTGATCGTCACACACGGTGCGGCCACCGTGCGAGAGCCGTACTTGCTGCGTCTCACACAGAGCCCGAACGCAGGCGGCGCCATCCGCTTCCAATGCCCGGCAGCAGGCACCTCCCCGTCGGTCACCTGCCCCGCTTCGACCGCCTCCACCAGCGCGGGCTCAGCCGATCCAGCGCGGTCGACCTGACGGACGCACGGCAGCGAGCCGCCCACCGACGGCGTGGCCGTCGCGACCTGCGAAGACGCCGTCTCAGATAGGCCGTCCGGTGAACGTTTCACTGAGCCGGGCCCATCCGGACAGGTCGCGCCTGACGCCGTCCCGGAACCCTCCGAATTTCCGCAGGTCGGAGCTATATCCGTTGGATTTTCCGCGATCACTACCGGGACCCCAGCAAGGCCGCCGCGTATGACGCGGCCGTTGCCCGCGCCGTGGAACGCTACCGGGCAGCGCTCGAGGAGAATGATCTTGCGCGACCGACCTCGATATGTGATCGCCCTACCTGGGGGGTTCGCGCAGCCCCGGCCCAAAGCGGAGCGGCGGGCGGCCATGCACGTGATGGCTGTCCTTTCCACGTGCATGGCCGTCCATAAGGGTTCGGTCAGGCGTCGCGGTGGTTGATCGCCAGGGTTGCCAGCAGGAGGGCCACCACGACGTAACCCGCCAGGATGACGGCGGCCGTTGAGGGACCGAAGGCACCTGCGTCGGGTACGGCGGCCAGTTGCCTGGCCAGCGACGGAATCGTCAGGGAGCTGATCCAGTCGTTCCACGGAGCCGGGAGGAAACGCTCGAGCACGGTCGGGGACAGCGGGAGGACGACCAGCGCGATGAGCGCTCCCGGCGTCGACCGTAGGACCGTCGCCAGGCCCAGCCCCAGCACCGCGGCGACGGCGGAGCCGGCGCCGGTGGTCAGCACCTCGGCCAGGGCCGCGGGTTCGGCGAACGAGGCGCCGATCGGACGCCCGGCCACCACGGCCTGTGCGGTGAAGTAGGTGGCGAACGCCAGCACTTGGCCCGCGGCAGCGGCCACGGCGGCCACCACGGCGGCCTTGGCCAGAAGGAGCGTCCACCGGCTCCGGATCGTGGTCAGCGTGAGTCTGATCATGCCGGTGGCGTACTCGCCGGAGATGGCGAACACGCCCAGCATGCCGAACAGCACAGGCGGAATGTCGGCACTGAGGCTGAGACCTGTGCCGACAGGATCGCCGCCGGGGCCGTGGGTGTCGAAGTAGTGCGAGATCGAGTAGGCGGCGAAGCCGGTGAGCGCAAGGGCCGAGAGCGTGGAGGCCAGGGTGTAGTAGGTGGCTCGGAGCGAGCGTAGCTTGAGCCATTCCGATGCGACGAGGTTGATCATTGGGTGATCTCCATGAAGGCCTCCTCCAGTGATGTCCGGCGCGACATCAGCTCGTGAACGGCGCAGCCGTTCGCCAGGGCGATGTCGCCGATGGCGGCTGCGGTCAGGCCGGTCACCAGCAATTCCTCTCCGGCGCCGGCGTCCCGCACGGGGCGCGCATCGACTCCAGCGCCTGCGGGCAGACCGGGCACCGGCTCCTCACCGGCGTTGGCGTCCTGAGCGGGGCGTATGGTTGCGCCGGCCGCTTCGAGTGCGCTGGACAGGCGGGCCGCGTGGGGCGATCGGACCAGTACGCCGCTCTGGAAACGGGCCAGCAGGTCCGCCGTCGAGGCGTCCTCGATCAGCCGGCCCTGGCCGATGATGATGAGCCGGTCAGCGGTGAGGGACATCTCGGTCATCAGGTGGCTCGACAGCAGGACGGTGCGCCCCTCGGCGGCCAGGGATCTGAGCAGTGTCCTGAGCCAGCGGATGCCGTCGGGGTCGAGGCCGTTGACCGGCTCGTCGAGGATGAGCACGCCCGGGTCACCGAGCAGGGCCGCCGCGATGCCGAGGCGCTGGCGCATCCCCTGGGAGAATCCGGCGATCCGCTTGCGGGCCGCCCCGGTCAGGCCGACCTCCTCCAGCACTTCCACGACCCTGCGGCGCCCGATCCCGCCCGCGTACGCCAGCGCCTGGAGGTGAGCGAACGCGCTGCGCCCGCCCTGCACCTCGGTCGCGTCGAGCATGGCGCCGACCTCGCGCATGGGGTCGCGCAGGTCCTGTTTGCGGACGCCGTTGATCAACGCCTGGCCCGATGTGGGTGTGTGGAGGCCGAGGATCATGCGCATGGTGGTGGATTTACCGGCGCCGTTGTGCCCGAGGAAGCCGGTGACCTGCCCGGGCTTGACGCGGAAGGTGAGCCCGGATACCGCGCGGGTGGAGCCGTACAGCTTCGTCAGTTCTGTGACCTCGATCATTTCCCCACCTTCTGGATGATCTCGGCCGGGCAGCGCGTGCCCGGGACAGGCAACTTCCCTGTGGTCAGGTAGGCGCGGACGTGCCGCCGCAGGCAGATGTTTCGCGCCCACGACGCGTGGCCGTCGCCGTGCCACAGGACGCGCGCGGACGGGATCTGCTCGGCCACGTGCGCCTGCCCGAGATAGTTGGTGTTGTTGTCGAGCTTCCCGATCGCGAAGAGGATCGGCGGGGCGTCCTTCACCCGCAATCGATGCGGCGCCCAGGACGCGCCCCCGTTGCGCCCCCAGCATCGCCCGAGCTCGAAGCGTCCCTCGAGCCAGCCCAACCTTGGCGCGATCTCACGCAGTCTGGCCTCGATGCCCTGGAACTCCTCGTACGTGGGCAGCGTCGGCATGAAGTCGTTGCACAAGGAGTCTTGGCTCACGGACGCGCCGCCCTCATCCGGGAGCAGTTCTTCCAGGAAGTCGCTGGCGTCGCCGTCGAGGGCCTTGCGGATGGCGGCGGCGAGCTGGGGCCAGAATGCCGGATTCATGCCTTTGATTGCGCCGGCGTACAGCTGCCCCTCATGCACCGTCCGTCCGGCCGACGCCGGCAGTGGCGCGCGGCGCACCCTGGCGACGAGCTCGTCCCACGCCTTGCCTGCGTCCGTGCCGCGGAGGGCGCAGTCGGTGCGGCGGGCGCACCAGTCGCGGAAGCGGGTGAGATGGCGCTCCTGCGTGAGCGCGTAGTTGCGGATCCAGGGCTCGAACTCCTGCTGGGTGTGATCGGCGGTGCCGTCGAAGTACATGCGGCCGACCCGCTGCGGGAACAGCTCCAGGTAGGCCTGGGCGTAGACGGTGCCGTAGGAGTTGCCCGCGTAAATGAGTTTGTCCAGGCCAAGTGCAGCGCGCAGCGCGTCGATGTCGTGCGCCACATTCCACGCCGTCATCCCACGCCAGGCCGATTTAGCCGCTTTGCGGCAGCTCGCCTCATGGGCCGCGTTCTTGGCAGCGTGGGTGTCCCAGTCCTGCTTCGTCCTGGCCAGGAGCAGTCCGTAGATGGAGGGCTCGGGCTCCGCGCAGCTCACTCTCTTGCCGCTCGCGGGCTCAGCCAGGCCGCGCGGATCGATGGCGATGACGTCGAAGGTCCTCTGCAACTCATCGAGCAGGCTCGGCAGCTCCGGCTGAGCGTCGGGCTGGTTTTTCCGCCTGAGCATCGACGTGCTGGTGCCGGGCCCTCCGAAGTTGATGATCAGAGGCCCGATGCTCTTGCCCGTCGCGGGCAGTTTGGCCACGTGCACCGAGGTTCTGGGCCCGCCTGGATCGGCCCAGTCCACGGGAACGACCAGCTCGGCGCAGCGCAGGCCGTCACCACAGTCCTTCCACACGAGGCCGTGGGCCTGCGCATAGGCCAGCGCGATACCGCCAAGCGGCACGGCGAGACAGGCCGCCAGGCACAGGGCGATGAGTCTGCGTCGGTTCATGGCGGCAACGATGCTGTACGGCGGCGGGCCGCACATCGGAGTCGGATCCGATCTTTGGGATCGGACCAGGGTCATACGGTACGGGCGTACGTGCGCGGAGTAGGACCTTGGTCTGACGGCCCGTGCTCCGATTCGCTCCCAGCCGTTCCTCGATAACGTCGGGTTGTGAATCTGCTCGCCCGGTGGCCTCCGCCCTGGCTGCTCATCCTGGCCGACACCGTGGTCGCGGTGCTGCTCGCGCTGGCGTCCACGGCGAGTCCGCCAGAGCTGGCCACGAACGCCGTGGCGATGGCGCTCTGCTGGCTGCTCGCGGTGCCCGTGGCGGTGCGGCGGGTATGGCCGGAGCCCGCCTTCTACGGTGCGCTCCTGATCGGCCTTGCCGTGCTGGCGCTGCAGGCCAATCGGCTGATGCCGACGGCCGTGGCCGCCCTGGCCATCTACCCGGTGGCGACCGGCCGGCCGGTGCGGCGATCGGCGATCGCCCTGGTGTCGGGCCTGCTCGTCGACGGAGGAGCGCTGCTGCTCTCGATGCCGAGCTCGGCAGGCTATGCGAACGGCTGGCCCGACCCCGTCTCCATCGTCGGTGCGGCCTGGCTGGTCCTCGCGGCGAGCTGGAGCCTCGGCACGGCGGCGCGCACCCGCCGCGAATTCGCCGCCCGCGAGGCCAGGAGGCAGGCCGAGCAGGCGGCGGCCGACGAACGCCTGCGGATCGCGCGCGAGTTGCACGACGTCGTCGCCCATTCGATGAGCCTGATCACCGTCAAGGCGGGGGTGGCGGCCAAGGTCCTGGACAAGCATCCGGAGGAAGGGCGCAAGGCATTACGGGCCATCGAGGAGATCGGGCGCGGCTCGCTCGGGGAGATGCGCCATCTTCTCGGCGTGCTGCGCGCACCCGGCAGCGCGCCCGAGAACACGCCGCCCCCCAGACTGGCCGACCTGCCGTCCCTGGCGCACCGAGCGGCGGAAGCCGGCGTGCGAGTCGACCTGTCGGTGGACGGAACCGTACCCGACAGCATGGCGCCGGCCGTTTACCGCATCGTCCAGGAGGCGATCACCAACGTCGTCAAGCACGCCGCTCCCGCCCACTGCCGGGTCAGCGTGTCGGTCGCCGAAGGGAGGTTGCGGATCTCCGTGGTCGACGACGGGCCCGGGCAGCGGGTGCTGCCGGGGCGGCCGGGTGGGCACGGGCTGGCGGGAATGCGCGAACGAGCCCTGCTGTACGGCGGCACCTTCGAGGCCGGCCCGCTCCCGGGAACGGGGTTCGGCGTGCACGCGTCATGGGAGATCCCTTGACCCGCCTGAGACTTCAACGGAGGGACAGGGCACAGCGCCGGGCGTTCCGGCAGGGCGCGGGCGTGCGCGAACGGCAGGCCATTCGACACAGCGCCGCAGTGGCGCACGAAGGTACGTACGGCCGGCGTCCGAACAGCATCGACGTAGCGGGAGCGATAGGCACGGATCGGCCATGATGGACGTGATGACGAGGATCTTGAGCGTGAGCCGGAGAAAGCGGAGCCGGCGGGTCCGGAGAGGACGTCCGAGGACCGGCCCGGACCTGGTCAGGATGGGTGCGGCAGGGGGAAGCTCGTGATTCGGGTGCTCATCGCCGACGATCAGGCGCTCCTGCGCGGCAGTTTCCGCTTGCTGATCGACTCGGAGGACGACCTCACCGTGGTCGGAGAGGCGGGCAACGGGCGGGAGGCGGTGGCGCTCGCACGTACAGAGTCACCCGACGTGGTGCTCATGGACGTCAGAATGCCCGAGATGGACGGCATCACCGCGACCAGGGAGATCGCCAGGGACACCCGGGTGCTCATCCTGACCACCTTCGACCTCGACGAGTACGTTTATTCGGCGCTGCGCGCGGGTGCCAGCGGATTCCTGCTCAAGGACGCGCCTCCGGACGACCTGTTGAAGGGGATCCGAGTGGTGGCGTCGGGTGAGACGCTGCTCGCACCGACCGTCACCACCAGGCTGATCGCGGAGTTCGTACGGCAGCCCCTCCAGCAGCGCTTTCGCGGGCTCGACACGCTGACGGACCGGGAACGCGAAGTGCTCACCCTCGTCGCCCACGGACTGTCCAACGCCGAGCTCAGCGCGCAGCTCCAGGTGAGCCCCGGGACCGTGAAGACGCATATCGGCCGCCTGCTGGCCAAGCTCAACGCCCGCGACCGCGCCCAGCTCGTCATCGCCGCCTACGAGGCCCGCCTGGTCACGCCGCGTTAGCCGACCGCGCGCCGTGACCGCAGGCCGTGTCACCGCATCACCAGGCCGGCCCGCACACCGGGCATGCGAGGAAAGCATCGGGATCAGGACGCTTGTCGTGGCCCGCAAGCCCGGGGGTCCCATCGTTATCTAGGGTTGGAGGACCCTTCCAGCAGGTCAGAGGACGATGATCTCTTCTTTCACGTAGGCGAAAGTTGTCAGTGGCCGGCCGTAGCCTGGCGCGATGATCCGTAATCCGTGGGAGCAGCGCTCGTTGGATGCTGCCGTCTTCGATGCCCAGGCCGCGGTGCTGGAGTTCGATCAGGCCCGTTCCTGGCTGCGCTCGGCGCTGGCCCGAGCCGATTACGGCTCGGCTTCGATACCCGCAAGCAGGTGACGTCCCGGGAGTTCCGCACGCCGTGGCGCTGATCTTTGTTATCGATAACCTTTGATCGCCACAGCGTGAAGGCGGGCAGCTCACGCTTGGGTCTTGACATGGCGCGGGACACGATCAACGGTGATGTTATCGATAACTCACATTCCGCCGCCCGCACGTGCAAGGAGTACAACCATGCATGCACCCGCCCGGTTATCCGTCCACGTGAGGGGCCGGCGCCGTCGTCCTCCCGCGGTCGTGGCCGCGTGCCTGCTGACGGCGGTCGTCACCGCCCTGTCGTGGGCGGTGGCGCTGCCGGCCTCGGCGGCGCCCGCCCCGCTGGTCAGCGCCTCCTCCCAGCGATGCCTCGACGTGAAGGGCAACGTCGACACGCTGGGCACGGCACTCGACATCTGGGACTGCAACGGCCAGCCCAACCAGGGATTCGAGTTCACCTCGGCCGGTGAGCTGCGCACCCTGAACGGCACCCGCTGCGTCGATGCGGACAGAGGCCAGACCACCCCGGGAACCATCGTGCTCATCTGGTCCTGCAACGGGCAGGCGAACCAGAAGTGGCGCAAGAACACCGACGGCTCCATCACCGGCACCCAGTCCGGGCTCTGCCTCGACGTCAACATGGCCGGCACCGCCAACGGCACCGCGGTCATCCTGTGGACCTGCAACGGCCAGAGCAACCAGAAGTGGAACGGCACGACCGGCGGCGGCAGCACGCTCGTGGTGGACGCCGCCACTGCCGTACGGCCGGTCACGCGCGTCGGCTCCGGCACCCTGTACGGGCTGTCCGACGCCAACACCCCACCCGTCTCGATCATGCAGCCGCTGAAGCTGCACCAGCTCCGGCAGCCGCCCCCGCTGCACCAGCACCGGCCCAACGGCTCCCCCGTCCCGATCGGCGACACGCTGGACATCGCGGCCAACGCCAAGGCCATCGGCGCGGTGATCACCGTCGACATGGCCGACAGCTTCGACGGCTTCCCCTACAACTGGACGAACTGGGATGACTGGTACAGCCGCATCGACAAGATGATCGCGGCGGTCAAGGCGCGCCCGGACATCACCAACATCGACGCCTGGGAACCGTGGAACGAACCCGACTGGACCTGGCCGTCCTCGGCGGGCAGCTTCAACGACGGGTGGGTCCGCACGTACCGGCGCATCCGCCAGAGCGAGCCCAATACGGCAATCATGGGCCCGAGCGAATCGCACTGGGACGTCAACCGGATGCGCTCGTTCCTGACCAACGCCAAGGCGACCGGCACCCTGCCGCAGATCGTGTCGTGGCACGAGCTCAGCGGATGGCAGCAGGTCACCGCCAACGTCCAGGCCTACCGGGCGCTGGAGCGCGAGCTCGGCATCTCCGCCCTGCCGATCTCCATCAACGAGTACGCCACCCGTGACGAGATCGACGTGCCGAGCAGCGCGAACCACTACGTTGCCCAGTTCGAACGCTCGGGCGTGCGCGACGCCGAGCGGGCGTTCTGGTTCGAGGCCGGCACGCTCAACGGCCTGCTGTACAACGGCCGGCCGACCGCGTCGTACTGGATGTACAAGTGGTACGCCGACCAGAGCGGCAGCATCGTCAAGGTCACCCCGGCCGCCTCCAACGACGGCGTGGCCGCCTACGACGCCGGCACGCGCACCTTCAGCCTCGTCTTCGGCGGCCAGTCGGGCAACAGCACGATCCGGGTCGACGGGCTCGGCGCGCTGGGCTCCTCCGTCACCGGCACGCTGGAGTACGTGCCCGGCTCGGGACGCACCACGAACGTCTCCGGCGCGACCCAGCTCTCGTCGGCCGCCTACACCGTGACCAACGGCAGCGTCACCGTTCCGGTCAACGGCCAGGACGCCAACGGCGCGTACCGCCTCACGCTGACGCCCCGGTAGGCACCCCGTGAGACCGCCGGCGTCCGGGGCGCCGGCGGTCTCACCCGCCGTCAGGGCTCTTCGCGGACCAGGTGGACTGCACGGCCGACAGCTCGCCGTCCGGCGGCAGCAGGCGGTACTGCCGGCCGTGCTGGACCAGCGGGCGGATCCGCTTGTAGGCCGCGACCAGCTTGGCGGCCGGTCCAGATCGGCCTGGCTCCACTCGGCCAGGTCCCCGCCGACGGCCAGCACGCCTGCCATGGCCACATGGAAGCGGAAGTCGAGCGGGATCTGGCGCCCGGTGCAGGGGTTGGGGCTGTCGGTGCCCCAGGCGCCCATGACCCGGGCCGGGTAGAGCTGCGAGAAGCCGTGCTGGATGTCCAGCCGGTCGAGGGCGTCGGTGTTGTCGGAGGTCCACACCTGGTCGGTACGCCGCAGGATGCCCAGGTCCACCCGCCCGCCGCCGCTGCTGCACGACTCGATCCGGACGTGGGGGTGGGCGGCGCGCAGCCGGTCGAGCACGTCGTACAGGATGCGGACGTGGCCGAGCCACAGCCGCTCGTCCGGGCCGGCCTCGGTGAAGGGCAGTGTCGACCCGCCCGCCCGGGGCATGGCGTGCCTCTTCTGCCTTATTTGGAATCTGGGCGATCTACCTTGGTCGTCCATGGTGGAGATCATCTGGGACAAGTTCCCCCTGGTCGCTGGGCAGGAGCAAGCACGGCGATGGCTGCAGTTCACGGCCAACATCGGACGCGCACCGAACACGGTCACGGCGTACGGCCGGGCCCTTGAGGATCATCTGCGGTTCTGCGTCTTGGTCGGTGCCGATCCGCTGACGATACGGGCCGATGTGATCGCCGCCTGGATCGGCGACTTGCACGAACGGCCGAACCCTCGTACCGCCAAGCTCGTGCATCTCGATTCGGGTACGGGCCTGGCCAACGCCACGATTCAGCAGTACGTGATCGCGGCCCGATCGTTTTACGAGTTCCTCGTCGAAGACGGGCTGCGCGAGCGCACCCAGTGCGCCCCGGCCAGTCCGGACGGCGGGGCCGTCGCCCCCGGCAAGGCCTGGTGCGCCGAGTGGAGAAAGCGCCGTGGATCCCCAATGAGTGGGATTGGCAGAAGATCCTCCAGGCCACCGGCGCCGAGCCGCTACGCAACCGGCTCATGCTCGCCCTGGCCTACGACGGCGCGCTGCGCCGTGAACCCGTCCGGTGGCGGCCAGCCGTGGAAGTACTACGACCTGGGCGACGGCTACTGCAGCTACGACTTCTTCGCCAAATGCCCGCACCGCCTGGCCTGCGCGCGCTGCCCGTTTTACCTGCCTAAGGACAGCCACCGCGGCCAGCTCCTGGAGGTCAAGAACGGCATCGAGCAGATGCTGGAACAGCTCGACCTTACTGACGAGGAACGTCAGGCACTTGAAGGAGACAGGGAAGCTGTCACCGCGCTCGCCGAACGCCTCGCCAACATCCCCACCCCGGCCGGCCCCACGCCTGAGGAACTCGGTGGCCAACCGGCCTTCATCCCGCTCACGGTTCTGCGAGATAGCCTGCCTGGAGGTTCAGCATGAGCGACCAGGTCACCCACCCACTCGCCAGGCAGGGACCTCAAATATCACCAAGGACCACTGTCTCTGTTGATGTGAAGGAGCAGCGTCTGTCGGCTATCGCGGCCCGCTGGCAATGCAGGCATCCCTGCGGATTTGGTGCCGCTTCGACACCCACCCGTCAGCGAGCTCCTTGCGAGATGTCGGCGAGAAGCGGGGCAAAGTAGCCACCGTATTGACTTGGCCAGGGCCTGAACCGCCCCGCGCCGTTGGTGCTGCTATCTCTCACCGACATTTGGCCCGCATCAGTCGCTGAGCGCCGCAAGAAGGTGTCCTGCGACAGCGAACCTTGGGCTTGTGTCATCGAAGCTTGAGCGACTCGGGAAGCCGGGCGTTCGGCTCCGCTCTACGCCGGGGGTGGCTGCTCACCTCACTGGGATGCCTCACTGGGAGATCAGGATCAGCCGGACTCCGCGAGCAGATGTACGACACCGGCCGGATTCTTGATCCAGTGGGTTCTGGAATCGAGGTTCTCCAGGGGCTCCACCTCGTCACACGGGTGGATACCGATGCCGGCCAGTTTGCTCGTCGCCGCGTCCAGGTCATCGGTGTGGAGCTGCAGCCACAGGTCGGGCTGGCTGTAGTTGTCGACGCAGTCGAGCCACAGCGTATTGGGACCGAACCGCACCGAATGGGTTCTCGAGACGGTCGGAGCGTAGGAGACGTCGTCCTCCTTGACGTCGAAGCCCAGAGTGTCGCGGTAGAAGGCCACGGTGGCCTCGTACTGTGCCTTGGGGATCTTCATGGCGATGTTCAGGCCGGCCGTGAATTCAGGCTTGCTCATCGTTGCGTGACTCCTTGGTTCGTGTCAGTGGCGTCCAGTGCACGTTCCAGCGCAGCCAGCCGGTCATCCCACCGGTTGGCGAGCCCGGCCAGCCACACCTGGGCCGTGCGAATGGCAGCTGGTTCCAACCGGTAGGGGTGGCGGCGGCCGGCTGGTTCGCCGGTGCTGATCAGGCCCGCTTCGGCGAGTTGGCCGAGGTGCTTGGCGACCGCCTGGCGGCTGATCGGCAACCGTCGCGCCAGATCAGTGACGGTTGCGGGCCCGGCGCGGGCGAGCTCCTCCAGCAGCGCCCGCCGCGTCGGATCGGTGAGCGCCGCGAACACCGCGACGGCCTGCCCTTCTGAATCAGGCGGCCGCATCGAGGTAGGTCTCCAGGTCGACGAGCTCCGTGTCCCATCCCTGACTGTTGGCCTTGTGGGCGGACCGGGCCACGTCGTCGGCGGCTCGGGCGAATCCGCTCTCCACGAGGCGCAGCCGAGTGCCGTCCGGTACCGGCTCCAGGGTGAAGTCCACAAGCGTCTGGGGTGCGTCATCCTCCGGCAGGCCCTCGATTCCCCACCTGAACGCGAAACGGTGTGGTGGGTCGACCACCGCGATCGTGGCGACGGATTCCTCCCCGAGGTCGTCCCAACGGAAGAACGCTCGCCCGCCGGGCCGCAGATCTATCTCCGCTACCGAGCCGAACCACCGCGAGAGCCCTTCCGCGGTGGTCAGCGCGGCCCACACCCGCTCGATGGGGTGCCGCAGCACCGCCACACGTTCGATCGCGTCCGAAACCATGCCCCACCCTCCTTCGCAACCTGTAGGTTGCCATTAATTGGCAACCTACAGGTTGCAATCGTTGCCCACAAGCCCCGGCTCGAAGAGCGGCTTACTACGCACCCGCAAATGCGGTACCCCTCACCAGCCTGGACGGCCACCTGCACGACCGAACCGGAGCCACGATCGGGGCACGCCCTCACCAGGGTCGCCGGCCGGGATCGATGCCGTCCTGACCGACGCCGATGTCCACGATCACACGGTGTCCTAAGTCGCTCAATCTTCGATGACACAAGCTCAAGGTTCGCTGTCACAGGGCAGAAGGCGTCAAGGCTCCGTGCAGCCCGCGTTGCGATCTCACGGTCTAGGCCTCCTGAACCCAGCGATCGTTACCTCAGATTCGCAATAACGTGCCCCTCCCGGATCAGGCACGGGAGGGGCCGGGAAAGGGGGTTTCAGAAGGTGGAGCCGGGCGCGGGGGCGCTGCTCTCCCTGACGATGAGTTCGGGCTCGCTCCAGGCGGGTACGGCCGGGGCGTTCTGCGGGTCCAGCCTGCGGTGCAGCAGGCCGAAGCAGGCCCGGCCGAGCCCTTCGAAGTCGAGCCGTACGGTGGTGAGCGAGGGGTTGAGGTAGGCCGCGGGAGGCGAGTCGTCGAAGCCGACGACGCTGAGGTCGCCGGGGATGTGCCGGCCGGCCTCGCGGGCGGCCCGCATCACGCCCAGCGCGAGGTCGTCGTTGCCGCACAGGATCGCGGTGACCGAGGGGTCGGCCACCAGGGGGCGGACGGCCAGGTAGCCCGAGCGCGGGCTCCAGCCGCCGTGCAGCGGTTCGGGCAGCGGCCGTCCCGCGGCGCGCAGCGCGTCCGCCCAGCCCTGGGTGCGCTGGGGCAGATCGCTGGTGGAGGAGGGGATGGCCACGTAGTGCACGGTCCGGTGACCGAGGCTGAGCAGGTAGCGGGTGGCGTGCGCGGCCGCCGCCCGGTCGTCCAGCCACACCTGCCAGGGGTCGGGCGCCTCGGCGCCGGGACGGCGCTCCACGGCCGCTGCCATCGGGACGTCCGGTGGCAGCGACGCGAGCGCCCGCACCCCGGCGTCGTCGTAGGCGATCACCATGACCGCCTCTCCCGGCCGGTTGAGCCGTTCGGCGACGTCCCGCTGGCCGGATCCGGGCTCCAGCACGCTGATCCCGACCGAGAACCCGGCCGTCCTGGCCGCCTCCTCCATCCCGCGCAGCGTGGCGGCCGCGCCGTACAGGGAGGTGTCGGAGGTCAGCACGGTGACCGAGCGCACCGGGCCGCCGGCCAGCATCCGGGCCAGCTTGTTGGGCCGGTAGCCCAGTTCCTCGATGACCCGCAGGACCTTGGCCCGCGTCTCCGCGCTGACCCGGCCCTTGCCGTTGATCACGCGGGAGACGGTCTGCTGGGAGACACCGGCCACCCGGGCGACGTCCCAGATGCTCGCGGAGCGGCGGGGGACGTCCTCGCCGGAGATGTGACCGGTAACTTCCACAGGAGGGACCTTACTTGATGGCGACATTGGCCTCATTGGTGATCTTAGTCGCGGCGTCCTGCGGGGGACGTCTGCCCCAGCCAGACCTGGTTGACGAGGTCGAGTGCTTTGACGTTGTAGGTTGTCCGGATCGCCGAGAGAGCTGCTGCGGCTCTTGAGAAGCGAAAAGGGCCGAGCCAGAGGCGATGAGGTGAGAGTTACCGATAACATCCCTCGCGTCAAGGGCTTGGAGCTGTACATGGGGTGGCGCCGGAGTACGGCAGACATGGGCCGCGCCGGGGGCCTGCGCCGTTCCCGGAACGGCGCACTCGCAGGTCAGCGCTGTGGGGCAACCGTGAGAGGCAATCTGGCCCACGCCGGGGCACGGTCATCCACAGCCGAAACCCTGGCCTTCGGAACCCTCGGCTGACGTGTAGTTTTCGATGGCTGTGGCCCGTTCCAGCCATACTCCGGTTGCACCCGCTCAACCGGCGTTCATCCCTCTCACCGTGCTTCGCGACAGCCTTCCCGGAGACCGTGCGTGAGGATCGCCGCTGGCCACGGTCTATCTGATGACGGCCAGGTTAACGTTCTCGGGCCTCTCCCGACCGCCGAGCAGCAAGTGAGAGGACGAGCGCAAGGACGAGGAGGACCAGCCCGGCTGCGGAGGCCTGCGCCAGGGCAGCGGAGGCCCCCCATACGTCGGTGGCGCGCCCGGCGAGGGAGGCCGCCAGTGCCGAACCGGCCGCACTGGCGGAGTTGTTCCAGGAGAAGGCCTGGGTGAGGACGGCTGGGTGGACGGCCTTTTCCGTGAGGACGTTCAGCAGGACGAGCGTGGGCGGTACCGCGGCCTCCGTGAGTACCACAGCCACTCCGAGCCAGGTGGTGGACGGCGCGAGGGGAAGCAGCAGCGCCGCGCCCGTCAGATAGGCGGTGGCGATGACGAGTTGGCGGCGCGCCGGGGTGAGGTGCCGTCGCAGCCCGTAGAGCCAGCCGGAGAGCAGTCCGCTGAGGCTGGCGGCGGCGATGATCGGCGGGGCCGCGCCGGGAATCCCGTGGCTGATGGCGAAGGAGCTCACGGAGACCCCCATGGTTCCGAAGTACAGGCCGATGGCCAGGTTGAGCAGGGCGAGGAGGAGGAAGATGGGCTGCAGCAGGGTCCGCCCAGTGCGGGCACGTTCGGCGTGCTCGCGGGCGGGCGGAGGCGCGGTGCGGCCCTGGGCGGCCAGCGCTCCTCCGCCGCCGAGGATCAGGGCCACGGCAATGGTGCTGGCCAGGGCCGCGTTGCCGACCGCGCCGAGCGAGGTGGCCAGCACCGGCCCGAGGAGGAAGGCGGTGGCGTTGGCCAGGGATTCCAGGGAGAAGGCGGTGGGCAACTCGCCGGCCCGTTCGCCGCGCAGCAGGTGGGCCCAGCGGGCTGCGGACAGGGCGCCGAGCGGGGGGACTACCGCGCCGGCGCAGGTGGCGGCGATGATCGCGGCGGTGGGGGTGGTGGATGCAAGGACGCCGGTGATGGCGGCACCGTGGGCGAGGAGGGAGAACGGCAGGACGCGGGTCTGGCCGAGCCGGTCGACCAAGCGGGCCAGTTGCGGGCCGATCAGGGCCTCGGCGAGGGCGAATCCGGCGGTGGCGAGGCCGGCGGTGCCGTAGGAGCCGGTGCGGGCGTGCAGCAACCAGACCAGGCCGACGCCGGTCATGGCGATGCCGACGCGGCCGGCAGCGGCGGTGAGGAAGAAGGCGGCGGCGCCGGGGGCGCGCAGCAGGGAGCGGTAGCCGGTGGCGGCGTGGGGCATGAGGGTGTCCTTCATCGCCGCCCGGCAGGGCGAGCCACCTGGGGTCGCCGGCGCCTGAGTGATGTAGAAAGGTGCGGCCCCTGGCCCGCCGAGGGACGTCCAAGACTGCGGTGAGACGGGACACGCGCCCTCACCGCCGCCCCGACACCGGGCGGAGGAGAAACTTCGAGCCCAGACCAAGGCGGATCCGGGCGACTGGGGCAATGCTAGCAGGACGGACTTCCTCGACGACGCCCACCGCCTGGGGCTGCGCCTCCGTGGACAATGGCCTTCTTCAACGCTGGCTCGCAGCCATAGCCCTCAAGATCGTCACCTCATATTCGCAATAACGTGCCCCTTCGGCGAAAGGCCCCCGGCGGTGCCGGGCCTTTCGCCATTCCGTGAAGGCGCCCAGGACGTCGCCGTACTCGAGGTCGCCCGCGTCCAGGTCACGGGTCTTCCCGGTGCACACGTCCACGGCAGCCAGGTAGACCTCGTCGGCCTCGTCCGAGAGGCGCACCATCACCTCGTTGGCGTTGAGCCAGCGCTCCACGGTGTCGATCTCTTGGGCACCGTCCTCGTCCACCAGGCGCCGTAGTTTGGTGACGTGTCCGGTGCGCGTATCCAGCGTGATCACGCGCTCGTCGTCGTCGGCCACGGCGAGCGTCCGGCCGTCGGGTGAGAGCGCCGCGCCGCTGATGCCCACCTCGGCGTCGACGCGGAAGCGGCGTCCGGCCAGCTTGATCTTCGTGTCCGACGAGGCCTCGCTCGCCATGGACTCGTCGATCACGCGCTTGCCGTCGTCCGTGATGGCCATGGTCCAGGCGCCGTAGGTCGTCCTGCCCTTGGTGAAGTCAAGCATCGGGCTGTCGGCGCCGCTCTGGAGGAAGTTGACCGCGAAGTAGCGGCCGTTGCGCGAGGAGACGAACTCGGGATCGGAGCCGTGCAGCTGGATCGCGAACGTCTTGTACTTGCCGGTGGCCAGGTCGCGGACCACGTAGTCGTTCTGGGTGTCCAGGTAGGTGACGCGCCGGCCGTCCTGGCTGACGGCCACGTCCGGCACCGGCGTGGTCTGCTTGGCGGCCTGGGAGGCGTCCAGCCGCCACTCAGTGCCCGACTTGCCCACCAGCCGCCACTGGGCGCACTCCGGGGGCTTGCGCGTGTCGTAGGGGGCGTCGCTGTTGCAGAAGCCTTGATAGGCACGACTGATCGGCTCGTCCAGGCGCTCCGGCAACGGGTCGGGCTGCGGCTCCTCGGCGGTGGGCGTGGGGTCGAGCTCTGTGGGTGTGAGGTCGGGCTCGGAGATCGGGGCGTCGGCCCGCTGGGCGTGTGGCCGATTTGAAGCTGTCGCTACATGGCAATATTGCCACGTCTGTCACCGCAGCCAAGCTAGTCGGGTAAGCAACAGTTCTTGAGTTGAGGGCGCTGGATCCTCCTCACCCTGCACGCTCACTGCCTGCGAACTGCGTCTTCTCCCGTTTGCCAGATCGATCACCGCACACCGAAGTAACTTCACTCTCCGTGAAGATTCTGTCACGGGAGTGATGGGACGGCAGCGCCGATGAAGTCGGGAGGTGTGGGTTGGCGCTGGGAGTCGTACGAGATCTACGCGATCATCGAGCCCCAGGCGGCGAAGAAGATCTTGTCGCCTTCGAGACGGACGTCCTGGCAGGGTTCGTGCTGGCTCGCGCGTCGGCCGGGCTGACCGACAGCACCATCCGCAACGACACCAATCATCTGGAGCTGATCCGGGACTGGTTCGGCCGGCCGCTGTGGGAGATGCAGCCCGAAGACGGCGACGTCTACTTCGGCAAGGTGCTGCGAGAGGCCAAGCCCTCCACCCGCACCGGCCGAGCAGCCGCTCTGACGGTGTTCTTCCGGTTTCTGGAGCTCAGACACAAGGTTGAGCTGCACAACCTCACCGGCCGAGTCGTCGAGTGCCCGCTCGATGAGGTCAACCGTCCACGGCTGTCGGTGGATCCGCAACTGCGCATCCCACCGACCGCCGAGGAGATCGAGCAGCTGTTCGCCGGATGGCGCGAAGAGCTGCTGAGCTGCCGCAAGTTCGCCCCGGCGACCCGCAACTACGCCGTGGCCCGGCTGGTCGCCGATGTCGGACTACGGATCAACGAAGCCCGGATGCTGGACCTGGAGGACGTGCGCTGGGAACTGGGCCGGTTCGGCAAGCTGAACGTCCGCCACGGGAAGGGATCTCGCCGCAAAGGGCCCAAGCCACGGCTGGTACCCCTGATCAACGGCGCCGATCGCAGCCTGCGCTGGTTCGTCGAGGACGTCCTCGGGCTGTTCGAACTCGACCTGTCCAGCCACCGCACCCCGCTGTTCCCCTCCGAGAGGAAGAACGCCGAGGGCACCTGCACCCGCGCCACGGCGGACGTGTTTCGCCGCGCCTTGATCGACGCCGTCGACCGCCACCTGCCGACCTGGTCGGGACGACTAACACCGCACGTGCTGCGGCACTTTTGCGCCTCCCAGCTCTACCTGGCCGGGATGAACCTGTTCGCAATCCAGGAGTTGCTCGGCCACGCCTGGACCGGCACCACGGCCAGATACATCCACGTCCATGCCACCCATGTCGAAGACGCCTGGGTCACCGGACAGCGCCGCGTCGCCGACCGATGGAAAGGACTCACCCGATGAAATGGAACCTGCGCCTGGCGGCCGCCAACCGCGGGATCTGGAAGGCCAGCGAGTTCCAGCGGATGCTCGCCGAGCGTGGCCTGGTCATCAGCGCCGGCAAGATGTCGGGGCTGTGGTCGGGAAGCCCCAACGTGGTCAAGCTCGATGAGCTTGATGTCATCTGCACCGTGCTGGATTGTGGCGTCGACGAACTGCTGATCCCCGAACCCGAGGCTGTCGCCGAGCCGCGGCACCACAACGATGACCAGACCACGGCGGTCGGCCAAGATCGGCCGGTCACCCCGCGCACCGGAGCCGGACGGTCGCTTCCCCCTCGATGAACTGCGCACACTGCAGCACCCCGTTGCCAGAGAAGCGACGCCGGAATCAGGTCTACTGCAGCAACGCATGCTCGGCGCGAGCGTCAGAGCGTCGGCGCAAGGACGGCCAGCCGGTCCCGCCGCGCTGGCAGCACCCAGCGTTGACGGCAAATGATCCGGTGCTGCGCGCAGCGGCGCGTCACGCTCAGGAACTCGGCCAAGTTGGCGGCTGGAACCCCTCGACCACCAGATGCGTGCTGGATGGGCTCGTCACGGTGCTGACTGACCTCCCCCCAGGTGAGCGCGTCCCACTCAGCGAGGTCCGAGCCCGGCCGCACCGCTGGGTGTCGCGCCCTCGGCTCGTCGAAGTGCTCACCGATCTGGGCCTGCTCCACGATGACTCCGCTCCGGCGATTAGATCCTGGATCGACCGCGTCACAAGTTCTTACGCTCCCGGCTTCATCAATCCCGTTCGTCAGTGGCTGCTGGTCCTGCTCAACGGCGACACCAGGTCACGACCCCGGTCCGCATCCAGCATCTATGTCTACTTCGGATGCATCCGGCCGTTCCTCGACGACTGGGCGGCGCGCTACGACCACCTACGGGAGGTCACCCGCTCCGACGTCCGCACGGCGCTTGGACTGCTCAGCGGCTCACAACGCGCCACCACGACCAGTGCCCTGCGATCGCTCTTCAGATTCGCCAAGAAGCGCGGCCTGATCTTCTCCAACCCGACGACCGGGCTGAAGGGTCGCCCGGCGGACTTCGCCCTACTCCCAATGGCTGATGAGGAGATTCGAGCCATCGAGCAACTGGCCGACGACCTCGCCGGACGAGTCATCATCGCCCTGGCAGCCGACAACGCCGCTCGCACCGGAGCCATCCGAGGCCTGACGCTCGACGACCTCGACCTGGCCAACCGGCGAATCACACTCGCCGGCCGCCGCCAACGACTAGGCGACCTCAGCCATCGAGCGCTCCGCCGCTGGCTCCGCCACCGCCGCACCACTTGGCCGCACACCTCCAACCCCCACGTCCTCATCAGCGACAAGACCGCACACGGCACAGGCCCCATCAGCCAGCAATTCGTGTCGCTGCGGATGAACCGCACCGGATGCAGCGTCGACCGGATACGCAAGGACCGCATCCTCCACGAAGCCCTCGCCGCGAGGGCGGACCCGCTCCACCTGTCGTTGGTCTTCGGGATCTCCCACAGCACCGCCGCCAGATACTCCGCCGTCGCCGAGCACCTACTCGCCGACGAACTCGACCACGCGCCTCAGTAGTGATCTTTCCTTGGACTGTGACACCTGGGGGTCTGGTCCGGGGCCGAGGAACAGCGGTACAGCCGATATCGGTGAGATTGATCTTGGTGGTGGCGCTGCTCGCCGCCGGTGTGTCATCTGCCCCGAACGAGGCATCTTCCCCGAGGTCAGGATCTCTTGATAGGGGTCGTCGTGTGCTGTCCTGAGCGGAGCGCCCGGGTGCTCGGCGACCCGGCCGCACCCGCCGCCGTACGCGACGGCCTAGAGGACGGGCGCGCTACGGCTGACGCCGCCGAGCGGCTGCTGGCCCCGGGAGGCCGGCACGAGTACGCCCCCGTCCGCGTGGTCGACGTCGCCACGGCCGACGTCCTGGTGATGGACGGCGCCCCACGATGATCAAAGCCACTCAGCTACGAGCTGACCAGAGTCCGGCCAAGCTCGACGATACGCTCAAAGATCTCCCCGACACTTGATCGGCCAGTGCCGCGTATCGTCGCTGTGTGAGGCGTGATGAGGTCTATCGGGATCGGGCGCGAGCCGGGTCCTTCGGTTCGGTGGCTCAGCAGTACGACCGTTACCGTCCGAGCTACCCGGAAGCATTGCTGGATGATCTGGCGGCCAGCCGTCCCGCACGCGTGCTGGACGTGGGATGTGGCACCGGCAAGGTGGCCGTGGCTCTGGCCGGGCGGGGCCTGTCGGTGCTTGGAGTCGAGGCGGACGAGCGCATGGCGCAAGTTGCGCGGGGCCACGGCATTGAGGTGGAGGTTGCCCGCTTCGAAACGTGGAACGACGCAGAACGACGCTTTGATCTCATCGCCTGCGGCGACGCATGGCACTGGATCGACCCGGAGCTTGGCATCGCGAAAGCGGCACGGGTGCTGCGCCCAGGCGGAGTCATCGCCTGGTTCTGGACCTCCTGCGAGGTGGACGAACCTGTGGCAGAGGCCTTCGACGCCGTGTACTCCGCCCATGCACCAGAAGTTGCACGGATTTGGCGGCACCCCTCCGGTCATCACCGTGACCTGTTGGCAGGGAGTGACGCATTCTCCGCGATCGAGGAGAGGACCTACCCTTCGCAGCGCGCGCTGACCACGGACGAGTGGATCGGGCTAGTCGCGACAGTCAGCGATCATCTCCGGCTCGGAAACGAGCGGCTCACCGCGCTGCTGAGGGAGCTGCGCGTAGCGCTCGAATCCCTTGGCGGCTGGGTGCACGCGCGCCACGAGACTACTGCTCTGTTCACAGATCGTCTCTGATCCTTGATCAAGTGCTTAAGTCCGAGGACGCGGTGATCGAACCGATGCCGGGCCGGATCGGTCCAACCAAAAACAAGATCAATCTCGCCGATAACGGCTGTACCGCTGTTCCTCAGCCCCGTGGTCGAACTCTCCGCGTTTTCAGACCTCACCGACCGAACGGGCGGCTGTTCTCGATGAAAGTCCTTCAGTCCGGCTGAACTCACGGCGGACGTATCGGTAAGAGTCGTGCAACCAGGTACACCCGTACACCCGAGCCGACGACGTCGTCTCAGTGCTGACCGGCGCCAACGGCGCGTTCCGCGACGAGCCGTTCTCCTTCCTGTTCCGCGACTCCCGTGCGGGGCGACCGCGAAACACGCGGTCGCCCCGCCGTCGTAACCGGGCCTATCGCCGATCAGCGGGAACAGGGGCGCGCCGGTGCCCTCGCCGCCTAAATGACCTCACCCCACTTGCCCGGTTCGATGCCGCTCGGTTCGTAGATGCCCTTCCTGCGAACGGGAACGGATTCGCCGGGCAGTTCGGTCTCCTCGAAGCGCCACTGCTGGTTGGAGGAGCTTCCGAGGGGCGCCAAGACGGCCCTGTAGCGGCCGTCGTCGGCGGGCAGGAGGGTGGCGACCATGTTGTCGTGTGTGGTGGGCCAGAACGTGCCGTCGCCGGCCTTCCACTGGGTCTGGTCGGTCCTGCCCCAGCCGTACAGGCCCAGCTCGACCGCCTGGGTGCCGTCCAGGGAGCCGACGTGGAGGGCGAAGGAGCTGCGAATGTCCTTGTTGACGTTGACCAGGTGCCACTCAGGGTCGCCGTAGGTGTTGGGGACGTCGTTGAACCACCAGACCTCGGCCCGGTCGTGCTTGGGCTTGCGCACGGTCAGGACCTGGTCGTTGGTGTGGGAGTAGGGGATGAAGCCCACCTCGCCGGTCAGGCGGTCGTAGGCCTTTTGGGCGCCATGGGTAGTGCCCCCGTGCGCGGCGGCCAGGCACAGCCCGGTGTCGGCGTTGATGATGCGGAAGAACTTCGCGGTCGGAAAACCGTTGCCCATGTCACTCCTTGAAGTTGTCGACGACAACAGCGCCTCAGTAACTACTTGCTGTCACTGATTATTGACGGTAAGTAGTTGCATGCCCGATTCGGGGTGGCGGCAACCTTGAGGCCCTGGCGGCCTCGCTGGCCACGCCTTTGGCGCCGACCTGGTCCGCGCTGCGGCGACCTCGCGACCGAGCTGGTCGACGTGGTGCTGGTGGCCGAGTTGACGGGACAGGTCGACCTCAACCCCACCCGCCGCTACGCCCTACCTGGCGGCGCCTACAAGGCCCGCGCCCTGGAAGGGCTCACCACCGGCCGGTGAACAGGCCGTTGCCCCTTTCGGCCTTACTTGGCCTGCCCCCGTGGGATGGACACTTCTTCGGGGCCGTGTCGATCGGAGATTGGTGTCTCATTGTCGAGCCCAACGGCTTTATGGGAGTCACTCCGGAGATCATCAAGCCGTTGTCCGCTGACACGCGATTGGTGTCTCACTTCCGCAATGTCAACGCGGTCAAGGACTTCTACTGGGCGGAGGACGGTGACATTCGACTCATGTTCGAGCCACCCTTCGCGGCCGACCGGTATGGCAGCGATCCAGACGGAGCAGTGGACGCCATACGGCGTGCGGGGTTTGACCTGGAGTGCGGCGTCCAATCGGGGAAGATCTTCTTCCCCGAAGATGTAGCGGCTCGCACTGGGGCTGTCTTCGCACTGGCTGAGAATCTGACCGGGGTCAGGCTGACCGCGCAACTGCTGACGGAATCGACCTATCTGTGCGCGGTGGCCCCAAGCCCAAAGTAACCCGACCATGAGGCTTCGGGCGACAACGCCCTTGCGGTGTCAGGGCTGGGGTCGGTCGGCATGCGCTCTCCAAGGGCGAGGGTCGTGGGCGATGACCGGCCCCCGCCGGGGAAGGGTGGCGGAGGCCGGGGCGGAGACGGTTAGAAGGGGGCGGCGAGGCCGCTGCCGTGGCAGTGCTCGCACTGGCCGTTGCCGCCGGGCCGGGCGTTGCGGTGGGTGGCCAGCTCGGCGGCAACGAGGCGGTGCAGCCAGGTGGTGCGGCCGGGCCCGAGGGGGAAGACGTAGCGGCGGGCCGCCACGGTGTCGTCGATGACGAGCTCGTCGGCGGCGTCGAAGGAGCCGTCGGCGGGGTAGGTGGGCAGTCCTTGCAGCAGAGCTCGGACGAGGACGTCGGCGTGGGCCGCGTCGGCGCGGCGGGCAAGCGGCCGGGCACGCCAGGCGCGGCCGAGGTAGGCCGCCACCTTGAACGGCCACTGGCGTGACGCGGCGGAACGAAGGGGAAGGTTGTCGAGGTGCATGGCCGCTCCTTAGGCGGTGCGGGCGCCCTGGCTGGGGCGCCCTGTCCGGTGTTCCGATGAGGGAGGACCCGCGGCCGGAGGGAGGGAGCGCAACCTTGGGGATCCCGCCTCGGCCAAGATGTTTTGGCGTCTTCACAGGCCGGCAGCGACGATGGCGTGGCGCCAAAAGATCTTTGGCGGAGGTGGGTGAGCCGGGTTGCGTGGACGAGCTCGGCTGCGAGGCTTGACCGAGTTGGAACACCGAGGGGGGCGGCCGCCCGTCAGGGGCCTCAGCCGGACAAGACGGAGGACCGACCGCGTGGCCAGCCGCCGCAGGGCGCAATGTCGTGACCGGCTGGTCAGCTCTTTGTCGCGCGGAGCGCCCTTGCCGGGCAGGTGGGCGAGGCGATGGCATGGGCGGCATGAGCGAAATGAGCAGGCCAGCCCCGCGACGGGTGCGCGACGAAGCGCGCGAGCTCGCGACCGACATCGCGCAGGCGGCCACTGGCCAGCCCGCCCCCGTCGTCCTGGCGCATGCCCGTCGCGGGTTCGTCGTGGCTGGCGTCCTCAGCGGCGTCCTGGACGAGACCGCAGTGCCGCGCCGTCCGTCGTACGCGGTGTGCGAGTCGGCCTGCCAGCGCGCGAGCGAGCTGCTCGGCCATGCTCTCGGCGAGCACCTGGTGCGCCGCTACAGCGGTGGGACCCGGCGCCAGGACCTGGAGCAGCTGATCGCGCTCGCTCAGGCGGAGCTCGACTTCGCCGTGGTGGGGGAGGCGGGCCCGTTCGACGACGTGATGATCGCGATGGGTGCGGTGCTGCGGGAGGTCCTGGACCGGGTGGCCGGTGAGGGGGCCGTGCCGCCGAAGCTTCGGGACGCGGCGCGCAAGGCTCGACTGCAGGCCGATGTGCTGTGGAGTCACTACGGCGGGGACGCCGGCGGCACCTGAGCTCCCGAGGAATTGGTGGCGTTTTCCGTACGAAGGCCCGTCTCTGCCGTGCCGCTCAGCGGGCGCGGCGACCGCCGCCCCTCAGACACCTTCCCTCGCGGCTGGTGAAGTGCCGGCCCGGGAGGACATGGCCAGCGGCGCCGCCCTCGTGCTCGAGTGGATGCGCGCCCTCGGCCGACGCCCTCACCTATATATAAGGAGCGGTCTGCGGTTGGGAGTGGCGGCTGCCAGCGAGGTGTTCGAGGATGCGGCCAGCGGGATGGCGGGCCAGGCGGTGCCGGTTGCGGTCGTAAGCGCTCGTGGTGTCGGCGCTGGCGTGCCCAGCGGCGTCCCGCACATCACGAAGGGCGGCACCAGCATCCAGGGACAGGGTGATGAACGTGTGTCGCAGGGAATGCGGGGTGAGCTTCCGCCAGGCGGCCTCAGGGATGCCCGCGGCTTTGGCAACGCGGCGGATCAGCTTGCCGAGCGCCCAGCGGTCCTGGCGGTTGCCGCCGGGCTTGTCGCCCTGCGGAACGGTGATGAACAACGGCTGGTCGGGGGCGAGGGGAGCGCGGGCGGCCCGCTGGGCCAGGTAGTCGTCAATGAGGCGCTTGACAGGCGGCTCCAGACGAAGCGGCTGCCGCTTGCCGCCTTTGCGGCGCACCCACAGCACGTCGTAGCCCTCGGTGTGACCGACGTCGCCGATGTCCGCGCCGGTCAGCTCGCTCACCCGAGCGCCGGTTGTAAGGAACAGGGCCAACTCGGTGGCGGTGCGGCAGCGCACCTCCTCGGCGTAGACGGGAGCGACCCGGGCGCCGGTGTCGATTGCGGCCTGTTTGAGGAAGGCGTCGGCCTGGGTCGCGGACAGCGCCGTGGCGGTGGAGGACTGGGCCGGGGTCTGCGGGCGGCCGCGTTTCGGGACCGGGTTACGGGCGCAGTCCTCGGCCTCGTTGTCCAGCAACCACTCATACCAGCTCGACAGGCTGGCCAGGCGGCGAGCCACAGTGCTCGGCGCGTATCTCTCG
Source organism: Nonomuraea sp. NPDC050786 (assembly GCF_040654115.1). Lineage (NCBI taxonomy): Bacteria > Bacillati > Actinomycetota > Actinomycetes > Streptosporangiales > Streptosporangiaceae > Nonomuraea > Nonomuraea sp. NPDC050786. Next base: position 16,933 of record NZ_JBFAHJ010000052.1, on the reverse strand, counting down.
GTCAGGTCGGTGGCATACAGCCGGACGTCGGCGCGGCGCACCCGCAGCGCCTGCCAGCCCTTCTCCTCGCAGTAGGCCAGCCATTGGCGCAGGTCGGCGGCGTAGCTGTCGGCGGTGTGGGCGGAGCGGCCGGCGTAGTAGTCGAGCCAGAGCGCGGTGAGCCGGTGCACGCCGTAGGGGTCGTCCAGGTCGACCGAGCCCAGCGCGGGAAGTGCGGCCACCCAGGCGGACAGGGCCGGGCGGCGCTCGGCAGCCGGCCGTTGGAAGAACGCCAGCCCGGCCAGCGCCGGTGGGGAGGCCGCCGGGAGGTCACCAACGTCGGGGGCTTGTCGCGCAAGGAGGTCGGTCACGTGGGCCTCTTTGTCCATTAAGCGAGGTATGGAGATATTTAGTACATAATTGGCACGGTATGCACAGTATGCACTCTTTGTGATTCTGCGCGGCGATTCAAGTCGTCGGTGCGTTTCGAGAAGATATATGGGATTTTGCAGGATTTCTCCTCTGATGTCCTATTCGCAGGGCGGCGCGCATCGACGGAGACAACCGTACGACATAACCCCGATTATGGGGTACGGATTTCCTTGATCGATCCGGCTGTCCAGACGGACGTGTCCGCGTTGCAAGCGCGAGCGCTCGAAAGAACCCGACATACCGATTCGCTATTTAGTCCGAGCGGAACCGCTCGGGCGTTGTAGCATTGACGCATGAGCCGACGAGCACAAGCAGAGCTGTACACCTTGGCCCAGTTCGCCCGCCGGGTGGGCATCTCCGAGGGCCGGGCCCGCGCGCTGTGGGCGGAGCGCGACCGGCTGCCCCGCCCCGACGGCACCGACGCCGACGGCCGTCCCCTGTGGCTGGCCGCCACCATCGACCGCTGGTGCCACCGGGCCGGCCGGCCCGTCGCCGGCGACGCGCCCGGGCCGTGGTCCTGGCCGGACGCCACGTCCCCCGCGCCGGTGGTCTTCACCGGCGAGGTGGTCGCGCACGGCTGGCATGGGCCCTACCGCGTCCATCTCATCGTCTGGGACACCCCGTCCGGTCACCTGGTCCAGGCCACCCGCTTCGACAACGCCTGGGTCGAGACCGAGGACGCCGCGCGGGCCGCCGCACAGGTGCTGCAGCCCGCGTTCTGGCAGGACGCGATCGTCATCGTCCCACCCACCGCCACCTTCGGGGCATCGGACGGCTACGACTACTACAACCTCGACGCCTACCGCCTGCAGGCCGACCCCGTTCCCGGCACCGACGCCGGCCGCGCCGGCCCGCCGCCGCGCCGCGGCCTGTTGGCGCTGCTGAAGAGCGACAGCGCCGCCGAGACCGGCCCGGCGGATCCGGACGCCGTGCAGGTCGAAGCGATCGGCCTGCCGCTGCCCGAGGACATCCAGCGCGTGATCGGCCGCCCCATCCCGCTGTGGCCCGACGGCTCCTTCACCCCCGAGACAGCCCACCGGCTGCAGGCATTCGGCCCCGAGGCCCCCTTCACCGTCCCCGACGCCACCACCCGCTGGCCGCTCACCCGCGACCGGCTCGCCACGGCCCGGGACTGGGGACTGCCCGACCGCTTCCCCCAGGCCTACGCCCTGCTCGCCCGGGAAGCCTGCGCCACGCTGGCCGACGTCGAGCGCGACCACGCTCAGCAGAAGGACCGCGGCCAGGGATGGTACCTGGCCGCCCGGCCGGCCCGCCCGGACTGGCCGGTGGCCCTGGAGCAGTCCGCCCGCGCCGCCGCCCAGACACCGCCCGACCCGGACGCGGCCGCCGAGGAACTCCTCCAGCTGCGCGCCCTCGAGGCGCCGATGCCCTACCAGGACCCGGTGGCCGAAGCGCTGTACGAGGCGAGCCGGGAACTGGCCTCCCTGCTGCGCACCGAGCGGCCCGAGGTAGTCTTCACCGCCCCGGTCCGCCACTCCTTCACCGCCGCCGGCGCCGTGGTCGAGCAATGGCAGCACACCCTGACCCCGCTCACCCCTGAGGAAGCCGCCGCCGTCCGCGGCACCCGCCGCTTCGCCCGCCTCCTGACCAGCGACCCCTCGCCCCGCACCGAGGAGAAGTTCAGCTTCGTCCGGCAAGCCGACGAGCAGGTCGCCCACCTCTGGCGCGACCACGCCGGACGGCTCGTCGTCGAATTCCGCCCAGACGACAGCCGCGCGCCCCGCCGGATCGCCGCCGAATGGCCCACCGACCATCCGACAGGATGGACCGACGCCACGGTCATCGCCGCCGACCCCCAAGCGAGCACCTCCGCCTTCGCCCTGACACCACTGCCGGAGGGCACGGTCCGGGCCGACCCGCTGCCCAACCCCGGCGGTGAGCCCGGCTACACCTGGGGCTACCGCGGCGCCGGCCCGCGGACCCTCTACCAGGCCCTGGTGCGGTGCGCGCTGGGTATGTGGGCCTCGCACGAGGACTGGCTGTTTCGCATGTTCCTCAACGGCGTGGCCGAGCGCAGCGAACTATGGAAGGTCATCACCACGGCCGAGAAGGGCGCCCCCCTGCGGCTGGCCTGGCCGCGGGTGCGTGCCTGGGCCGAGCAGGACCGCGCGTATGCGCTGTCCCGGTCGGACGATCAATCGGCTGACCGGAGCCGCCCGGCCACGCCCGCCTCGACACCACCGCGCGCTTGAGCGCGCCATCGAGCAGTGGTCCCGCCAGCGACAGTCCCCGTGAACCCCAGACGAAGGGAGAGCCCCGTGCCCGTATCCCAGGTACGCCTGCACGCCGACCAGGACGGCCGCCACTACGACCTGACCGTGCAGGCCGTCGACGGCGGCCACCAGGTGGAGCTGATCGGCAGCGACGCCGACGGCCAGGTGCTGGCCGAGTGGCGCGGCACGCTGCCCGCCGCCGGCGACCTGACAGCGATCGCCCAGTTGCTGGCCTCCGGCGCCGCGGCGCTGACCGGCGCGCCGGCGCCGCGCCCGGCCGCCTCCCTGGAGCAGCAGCGGGCCAAGCACGCCAACGCGGCCCGGCCATGGACCGCCGAGGACGATGCGCGGCTGGCCGAGCTCGCGGCCGCGCCCGAGGCCTCCATCGAGAGCTTGATGCGTGAGCTCGGGCGCAGCCGGGGCGCCATCCGGTCCCGGCTGGAGAAGCGGGTGCCCACGAGCGCGCTCCTGCGCCGCGCTCCGGCCGCGAGCTCATGAGTCGTCACGCGTGACGAAGATGCTGACCTGGGCGAAGTGCGCGGCGGGCGACCAGATGTAGGGGTCGAGGTCGCAGCTGCTGGCCAGCAGGGTGCGGCCGGTAGTGACACCGTCGCGCTCCTGCCCCTCCCACTGGACGAACAGCTCCCAGCCGCCGCCCGCGGCCTGGCGCACGCCGTAGACCCCGTAGAGCTCGAACCCGCCCGCGCGCCGGTTGGCGATTTTCGCCCGGCCGATGCGTTGGTGGACGCTGTAGGACCAGCCGGTGCCGCCAGGCCGGGGAGCGATCGGAAACAGCGCGGAGGTGCCCGGATCCTCTTCACGCGCCGGCGGTGGCTCGGTGCTCAGCGGGTGCTCTCCAATCCGGTGCACACCGAGACACGCAACGCTTGACCACGGTGGAATTGCCAGAAGTAGCGGACGTGCTTCTTCACCCGGTCGTCCAGGTTGTCGAGCTGGCGGTCGAAGTAGGCCGTCATGTCGTGGCCGTTTCGTACGATCGCCGGAGTGGTCGGCGCGCTCCACAGCCGCTCGCATGCGTATCTCACCCAGGCGAGACCCTGCCAGCAGGCGCGTGTCGCGCGTGGCCGCTCGCTCACGTCGTGCACGGTTACCGGCCCGGCGGCGAGGTGTTGGTAGAAGTCCGGGCCGATCGTCCACAGGATGTCGGCCCACCGTTTCTGCTCGCACCAGGTGGATTGGAGACGTAGGTATCGGGGCTGGTCCACGTGGTGCGAGCACAGGAGCCCCCGCGTGAGATTGAGGTAGTGGACTCCGTCATCCACGTTCGGGTCCTTTCCATGGTGGGGAAGTGCGTAGCGTGGTCGGAACTGTCTGGCCGTTCGACGTTGCGTGCGGGGTCCGGGACATGGGTCGTCCCCTCTGTCCAGGAGAAGGAAGGGGCCTCCGGCGCCGAATGCCGGAGGCCGATTGCGCGAGACGGGGGCACGCGTGCGGCCCGTCAGAGGGATGGGTGCCGGGTAACCCTGCGCTCCTGGTCGGTGAAGCCGTAGCGGCCGGACTCGGTGCCCCGGCGGATCATCCGGCCCGCCGCCGACAGAACGCCCTCGCTGAGGTCGTGGTCGTACTGGATGGCGGCGTCCGCGTCGATGCCGAGAATCCTGGCCAGCGCGTGCACGGCCTCGTCGGCGCCCAGGAGCACGAACTGCCAGCTGCGCTTCTTGCTCCGCTGCTCTGCGATCATTTCGCGGACCATGTCGTGGGTGAAGGACACTGAGGCGTTCTCGTGTCCGTCGGTCAGGATGACGACGATGATCTCGTCTGGCCGTTCCGCCCGGGACCTGCCCCGCACGAAACGGCGTGCCCGGGCGATGGTCTCCCCGATCGCGTCCAGCAGAGCGGTACGCCCGCGAGGCTCCAGCGTGATCTCGGGCACCTGGCCAAGGTCACAGTTGGCCAGCTGCAGCTCGACGCTGTGGTTGAAGAGAGTCAGCGACACCGTGGTACGGCCGCCCACCTGCCGCTGTTCGGCCAGGAAGGCACGCACTCCTGCCTCGGTCTGGGCCTTGATCGGATGCATGGAGGAGGAGCGATCGAGGACGAGCTCGATGTGGCGCCAGCGCTCGGTAGGGGTGATCGACGTCATGGGGCTCTCCTAAGGTCATGGTGGTGCTCATCAACGGATCAGCGCGGCGGCGCATCATGCCCGCCACGCGGCGCGGGTGCGCGCAGGAACCGCCGCGGCGGCCACTCCGGGAGGGAGCGGCCGCCGCCTCGGCGGCTAGAAGTTCGGCACGTCGTCGGCCCCGGCTCCGACTCCGGCCATGGCGGGCACCGGCTCGCCGCCGGCCTGGCCGACGTCCTGGCCCTCGGCGGGCACACCGGCCCAAGGGCTCTGCGGGGGAGTGTTGGCGGTACGGCTGCCGCGCTGCTTGACCACCTTGGCGGTGGCGTAGCGCAGGGATGGGCCGATCTCGTCGACCTCGACCTCGTAGACGGTGCGCTTGTCGCCGTCCTGGGTCTCGTAGGTGCGCTGCTTGAGCCGCCCCTGCAGGATGACGCGCATGCCGCGCTGGAGACTTTCGGCGGCGTTCTCACCCGGCTGCCGCCACACGTTGCAGGTCAGGAAGAGGCTGTCGCCGTCCTTCCACTCGTTGCTCTCGCGGTCCATGAAGCGCGGGGTGGAGGCGAGGCGGAAGCGGGTCACCGCCTGGCCGGTCGGGGTGAAGCGCAGCTCGGGGTCGTCGACGAGGTTGCCGATGAGGGTGATGACGGTGTCGCCTGCTGCCATGGTGTCCTCCAGGGACGTAGATGGGGATGAGCGGTTGCCGAAACGGGACGGGGAGCGGACAGGGCGGGGGCCGCAGCCCCCGCCGCGCGGGAGCTAGAAGGGGATCTCGCGGTCGGCGACCGTCGTGAGCCGGTACGCCTCGACCTGCTCGCCCACGCACCCCGCGCAGATGCGGCCGCCGTCCAGCGTCTTCCAGCTGTGCTCGAAGGTGACCGCCTTGGCGCAGCGGCTGCAGGCGGTCACGTCTGTGCGGTAGAGGGGGAGGTCGAGGGTGAGGCTCATGGTGCGTGGCTCCTTCCGTACGGTGCCCCTGCTGGGCGTCCGTTCCGTGTTTCGGTGAGGGAGGACACGCAGGCGGAAGCGACGGAGGGCAACGCGGCGGCCCCGGCCAACAAGATGTTTTGGCGCCCCAGCAGCTATCGGTGAAGCCCGTCCACGCGCCAAAAGATCTTGGCTGGGCGGGGTGAGCGCAGCGAAAGCCGGGTTGCCTGCAGGAGTGTGCCTGCGAGGCTGACTGAGCCGGAATGCGGGGCGGGTGACCGGCAGGGACTTACGGCAGGTGAGCCCCGTCCTGAGGTCAGGCCCCGTCCATGCGATCGGGCACGGCCCTCGGCGCCTGGTTCGCTACGGCGCCAAGGTCATCCGCGCTCACGGCGTGAGCGCCAGACGGCGGGGTCTGCGCTCGCCTCAGGGGAGGGCTGAGGCGCAGGAGGAGAGTGGCTGGTCTGACGCCGGTGGGCGTGTGCGCGCCGGGAAAGGCGCACGCACGGCGGCCCCACCCCTGGATCTCGCGTCCGAGGGTGGGCCGTTCTTATGGGGACCATGAGCCCCGGGGGCGGAGCCGCGGGTGTGGGCTCCGGTCTCCGCCTCGTGCTACCCCTCCGTAGCCGCGCGACGGGAGAAGACCCGGGGGCTCATGGCCGCTCGCGGGCCGCCAGGTGCTGGGCGGCGGCGGCTTCCATCGACCACTGCGGCGGACCCGCCAGCTCGGTGCTGGGCGGCTGGTCCAGCACCGAGTCCGCAGGGCGCACGGCGGCCGCGTAGAGCTGGGCCAGGCGGGCGGCCGCCGTGACAGGGGACCAGGCGAACGTCAAGACCGCGCGGTTCCCGCGCCAGTAGGTCCACCAGATCCGCCCGCCGGCGCATCGGGCGGTCAGGCCGTACCAGAGCGATACGACCGTGTGGTCTCCCAGGGCCACCTGGTAGGCGGGGATCTGGTGGCCCTGGGCCAGGGCTGCGCACAGCTGCTCGGCGAGCTGGTCGTGGTCCGGTGCCGGCAGTGCTGTGGCGGGGTGCGGGCCCTGGGGGGAAGGCATGTCCCCACTGAAGCGCGGGACGCGGAGCGCGAGTAGAGGTCAGACTGGCACACAGGCGGATATCCCCAGTCTGACCTGGAGTGAGAGCGATGAGCGAGGTACCCGCGTGGGCCGCGAGGCTGCGAACCGAGCGGCTCCGACCGGACCGGATGTGGAGCCTGTCTCGCATGGCACGGGAGCTGCGGACAGCTGCCGGCGACCGGGCCCCGGTGGCTCACCCGGAGAGCCTGCGCCGCCAGATCCGAGGGTGGGAGCACGGTGAGCACCGACCGGACGAGCGCTACCGCACCCTGTACGCCGTGGTGTTCGACGTCCCGGAGCATGAGCTGTTCGCCGGCACTGACGCAGCGCCGACCCTGGCTGTGGAGGAGTCGGCCAAGCTGGCGAGCCTGGCCGACGTGCCGCGGGTCGAGGACGTACTGGCTCGGGTGGTCTCCGGCACGGGGCGCCGGGTCGGTGCTGGCACCGTGGTGGCGCTTGAGTCGCGGGTCCATGCTCTTCGCCTGGCCGACGACGTCGTCCCCGGCGGCGAGCTGGTCGAGCCTGCGTTCCGCCAACTGGACCAGGCCGTCAGTCTCTATCGCGACAGCAGCCACCGGGAGGACGTGGGTCGCGCGATGCTGGGAGTCCTGGCCGAACTCGCCCAGGTGGCCGGTTGGATTGCGGCCGACGCCGGGCAGGCCGCGCGAGCTGCGAGCACCTACCGGCTCGGACTCAGCGCTGCCCGCGAGGCGGGCGACCCAGCTCTGGAGTCCAACCTGATCGGATCGTTGGCCTACCTCACGACTAACGGCCCCACGCCGGACGCAGCACTGGACCTCGCCCAGGCGGCCGTTGAGCTGGCGAACAGATCAGCCTCGCCACGGGCCCGGGCGCTGGCGTGGGATCGCATGGCATGGGCTCAGGCCCGCGTCGGGGTCACCGGGCTGGCGACTCGTGCGTTGGGCGAAGCGGCCACCGCGTTGACGGAAGCCGGGCCTGCACCCGAGCGGCCCTGGCTGTACTGGGTCAGTGCCGGCGAGTCGCAGGTGATGGAGGCTCGCGCCTACACCGAGCTTCGTCGGCCCCTCCGAGCCATCCCCGTTCTGGCCCGCGTCCTGGACGCCTACGACACATCTCACGCCCGCGAGCTGGCGCTGTACCTGTCCTGGCTCGCAGTCGCGTTTGCAGACGCTCGTGAGCCCGAGGCCGCCGCAGCCACGGCCGGGCGCATGTTCGATCTGTCGGACGGGATGGCCAGCCACCGAACCGCTGAGCGCGCCCGCACCGTCCTCTCTCGCCTGAGCCCGTACCGGGCCGATGTGCCTGAAGTGGCCGAGTTGTGGGAGAGGCACCGCGCGTCAACAACGGAGCACACGCCTACCGCTCCTTCCGCGTGACGCTGACCAGGGGAGATGCTTTACGCCACGGCGGGCGCGACGACCTCACTGGCGATGAGCTCAGCGCCGACGAACGCGGCCGCCGACGCGTCGATGGAGGCGAGGTTGCTGCGGCGGATAGTTGCTCAGCACAGCAGGCTCTCCTGCTTCCGAAACCTCTGTAAAGACCCGTGCAATGAAGATCGCTCTCAAATGCCATAGGTGTGGTCGCGGGAGAGGGTTGACATCAAAGGAGGCCAGCTGGGAGGCGGAGCCCGACGCTCTTGCCGAGCGTCTCTAAGCCGCGCCGCGAAGACCGAAGGAGGTGAGGGGCGTGCCCCTTACCGAGGAACGTCGGCGACGCTGGCGGATCGTTGTGGCTCTCGCTGTGTACGTGGCTTTTGTCGCCGTGATCGCCATAGTGGTGCGTATCGGGATCGATTGGAAAAAGCCTGAACTCAACGATCTTCTGGGCATGCTGACGGCCGTTGTCACCTTGGCTGGAGCTGCGATCCTCTTGACCAAGTGGGCCCTGCACCGGCAACCACCTCCTGCCGCGCCAACCGATACGATGATCACCACGGCCAAGGCGGCGCTAGCGGAGCTGGTGCAGCGGCAATGGAAGGAAGAGGCGCGCATCCGCTCGCTGGGCGATCCTCAACCGATCCCGGTCGCCTGGCACCTGACAGGCAAACACGCCCTGATGGACCATCCACAGCTGATCGCGGCACATGAACTGGCCTTCAGCGGCAACGCCGCTGACATCCGCATGCTGGCCGGACAGTTTCGCAGCCTGCGCAACCGCCGCCTGATCATCACCGGCGGCCCCGGCACCGGCAAGACGACCCTGGCGGTGCAACTGCTGCTGGAACTGATCGCCAGCCGTAGCAGCGACGAACCGGTACCCGTGATGCTGTCGATCGCCAGCTGGGACACCGCTCGTCATCGGCGCCTGGACGAGTGGCTGGCGGAACAGCTCGCCACCAACTATCCAACGTTGCGCGCTGCTGAGTACGGCGGCGACGCCGCCCCCACAACGCTCGCCGAGCAAGGGCATATCCTGCCCATCCTCGATGGTCTGGACGAACTGCCCGCGCCGTCCCGAGCACAGATCATCCGGGCGTTGAACGATTCGCTGATCGAGGGTGATCAGCTGATCCTCACCAGCCGCACCACCGAGTTCGCCGCCGCCGTCCAGAGCGCAGGAGACGTGGTGACGGCTGCGGCCGTCATCGCTCCGGCCGCGCTCACCCCGCCCATTGCCGCCGCCTATCTGCAAACGTGCCTGCCGCCCGCGCCCCGCTACGACTGGGAAGCAACGCTGGCGGCCCTCCGCTCGGGATCGGCTCCGGCGCTGGCCTCAGTGACCGCCACCCCGCTGGGACTGTGGCTGGTCCGCATGGTCTACATCCTGCCCAACGCCGACCCTACGCCGCTGCTCGGCCGCCTCGGCCAGGACCCGAAGACCTTGCGCTCCCACCTGCTGGACCATCTCATCGACGCCCTCATCCGCGCCCGGCCACCAACCAGCGACCGCAGTGACCCCTTCCGGCCCTACCAATCGTGGGACCCTGACCAAGTACACACCTGGCTCAGCCACCTGGCCGAAGCACTGACCCGCTACCACACCCGGGACTTGGCCTGGTGGAACATCGCCCGCTACACCACCTCTCCCGCAAGGCGACGCCTTCTGCCGGCGGCGATCGGGGGCACGATCGGGCTCGCGGCGATCCCGGCCGCCGGCGTAATTTTTCGGCAGCTCCAGGGCTTGCAATTCCTGTTGGCAGTAGCCCTACTCAGCTTCAGCGCCGGCATCTGGCCTTGGGCCAGGGCCAGACGCTGGTTCGACGAGGTCCCGGGATTCACCCACCGATGGCTTGCCCTATTTCGCTGGCCATCCACCCAGGACCTCAGGCTCGGACTCGCGAGCGGACTCCTGAGCGTGCTTTTGCTCGTCATCATGCAACTGGCGTCCAACAACGTGCCTCAGTGGCTTTCTGCTGTTCTGTCCGTGATGCAACTGCTTTGTCTCGCTGGCGTGGGCCTGATCATCTTCTCCCCGTGGGTTAGGCAGATGGAACAGCCCACCCCCCTCACGGCCTCGACCAGTGCTTGGTCGGCATGGCGAGCCGACCGGAACCTCACCCTGGCTCGTATTCTCGCGGCCGCGTACACGTTCGGTGGCACGACCTTCATGCTCACATTCGGGCTCACGCACCTTTGGGATGGCTCGCTTAGCATCGGACTTACGTTGGGGCTCAGCGGCGCGTTCCTTGGCGGGCTCGTCGGCGGGCTTGCGTCTGGGCATCACCACACGTGGCTGGCCTGCACTATCACTCTCTTGACCCAACGCCGCCTGCCCCGCAGGCTGATCCCGTTCCTCGATGACATGCACCGCCTCGGGCTACTACGCACCGTCGGCCCGCTCTACCAGTTCCGCCACTCCGAACTACACGATCACCTCGCCGCGCCAGCCTCCCTGCACATAGACAGGTCGGCACATGACGGAGATGGCCGCCACGACGGCGACGGAGATGCCGGTCACATACGATGACCCGGGCGATGCCGTTCATTTGGGATGTGTGACGCGATTCTTACCCCAGGCCCAGGATTGGACAGGCAGGCCTGTCAATTGCCACGCCAGGGGTCAGAGGTCATGGAGGATCATGTCTGCGGGGTCGCCAAAGAGCGGGCCGGGAGTGGCGAGCAGCCGGTCGACGGCCTCGGTACGGGACTCGGCGCGATGCACGACGACGCGCCCGTCCGGGGCCAGGGCCTGCCAGCGGCGGCCGGAGCGGAAGACGCGACCCAACTCGGTGTCGTCGTAGCCGTCGTGGATGTGCACGCGGTAGGGGCCATCGGGTAGGCGCGGCAGGTTGTCGGCGAGCGCGGCGGCGGCCAACTGCGCCGGAGAGTACGGGCTGATCGGCCGCTCCCGGGGCGAGCGAGCGCGCGGCCGCCGCGGTGTACGGGCCTCAGGTCCGAGCTCGGGCAACGGCGCGGGGCAGACCAGCGCGGCCAGCAGCGCCATCACGGCCTGCACCCGATTGGTGCTGGCCGATCCGGGCACCGGGCCGTCGATGGTGCAGGCGACGTCGCGGCCGCGGGCGTCGCGTTGGAGCCAGCCGACGCAGCGGAAGCGCACGATGACGTCGGTGCGGCCGGGGACGCGGCCTTTGAGCAGGCTCCAGGACGCCAGCGCCGCCGGCGAGGTGTCGATTGTTCGGCCTCGGTCGTCTTCGAGCGGGCCGACCGTCACCGCGGCGTGCTCGGCACCGGGGATGCCCAGCGCGGCCGCCGCGAGCCCGGCGACGATCACCACGTTGTGCCCGTGCGTGTCGTCGGCCAGCGTGGTGACGAGCCGCCTGCCTGCGTCGTGGACCCGCCAGCCGCCGGGTATGGCGTGCAGCCATCCCACCCGTGCCTCGTCGGCCAGCAGGATGCAGTTCTCCTGGTCGGGGTGCCGTTGACCAACATGACACCAGCCGCCATATAGGCCGATGCGCAGGTGCGGTTCGGCGCACGCCTGGCCACTGTGCTCGACGCCGAGCGCGGCCCCGTTTGGGGCACGTGAAGACCCGTCCCTAAAACGAGGTAGCCGACGCCTACGAGCGTATCCACCAACGTCACATCACCATCGAAAGCCGGTCAGGGGACGTCGACTTCGATGGCGAAGTCGTTCATCGGGACCTCGGCTGCATTGTTTTCGTTGGATGCCCAGTACCCCCCGCGCTTGGTTACGGCAGCCTCCACACGCCAGCGCCTGCTGTCTACGTTGAAGGTGTGCGAGGCGAACACGTAGCCACTGCCCTCGGGGTGTTCGAGGATGGGGGACCATTCCTCGAAGGCGCCATTGCCCTTGCGCAGGATGAAGCGTCCCGACACCGTGCACTGCTTCTGGCAGTCGGAGTGCCAGACACCTCCCCAGGAGTAGAAGAGGTCGGCGTCGTAACTGACGTAGAGGGCCTTGCTGCCGTCGGCGCGCTGCTGGACCTCTACGCACAAGATCGCGTTGGCCTTCGACCACTTGCCGGGGGAGTAGTAGGTGCGCGTGCCGTTGACAGGGTCACAGGTCTTGGACAGGATCTGGGGCTCGGCCCGGCGGGCGGATGCGATGGCCGGTGTGGGGAGGGCTGTGGTGGCGGTGAGTGCCAGGGCCGCCGCCGTCAAGGCCTTGGTGACCTTCTGGCGAGGGATGGGCGTGGGGCGACGTCGAGAGGCATCCGGAAGACCACCGTTGCCATGTGTAGTCATACGATGACTTTAAGTCACCATGGGGCAGCTTCCGGGAATCGACATTCTCGGAAGTCAGAATCGGCAGTGGTGGGCGGCCGGGAAGGGGCGCGCTGTTGTCGGCCCATCCGCCATGGCGTGTGTCAGAGCAGAGCGGTTTGCTCATGGTCGGGCAGGTTGAAGTGGGTGACCAGGTCGGCGTCGACCAGATCCATTGCGGTGATCAGCGCCTTCTCGCGGGCGTTGCGCACGAAGATCCGCGTTGAGGTGGGGAGCCGGCCCAGCGAGTGCGGGCAGGGTCTGACCACCCCGTAGAGAAGACGACCGGTGTGGACGGCGATGCCGTACCCGTGCTCGCGATCGACTTGACCGGAGACAGGCAGCGCTCGTGCGGTGCGCTCACTCACAGCCAGCGCCGCGACATGGTCCAGAAGCTCGGTGAGCTGAGCTGTGGACACCCCGCTCCACCACTGCTGTGCGGCCGCTTGCTCCCGGCGGTCGCGTTCACGGCGTGCCAGCTCTTCCCGCCGGGCCTGTTCCTCCTGCTGACGCTGCTGTTCACGGCGTTCTGCCTCCCGGACCGCGCGCTGACGTTCCCACGCGATCATCGTCTGGCGGTGCCGTTCCTGGGCCTCGGCGCGGCGCTGCTCTTCTTCCCGACGTTGGCGCTCACGCTCGGCCTGCTTGCGGCGCTCCTCAGCCTCACGTGCGCGCTCCTCGGCCTCACGGGCACGCTCTTCCCGGGCACGCTTGGCGGCTTCCTGCTGCTGGCGCATGGTTTCGTGCCGACTCTCCGCCTCGGCGGAGCGCGGCGTGGTCCATGACGCCGAACGCCGCATGGTGGCGTTGCTGCCCGGTAGGTGGATTCGCCGGTAACGGCGCCCGATGGTGTGGAAGACCAGGCCGCCGGCCAATGCCCATCGGACGAAGGTGGTGAGGGTGACGTCGTCGACCCGGGCCCACCCGCCGCGGCCGTAGTCGAACCTCGCCAGACCGTCGTGCACCTTCCACCGTTCGGCGTCTGTCGGTTGGCTCGCCGGGGTCACAGCGATCGCGGGGACCGTGCACAGCCACGGCACGCGGTCGCGGGAACTGACCCAGCACACAGTGACCTGGTTGGCGGCATAACGGTCGGTGCGCATCTGGATGTCGTCGTCGGTGATCGGGGAGAGCTGCGCCTCCCACGCCATTCGGTGGCCGCCCGCGGGAGAGGTCGCCATCACGTCGGCCCGCCAGGCCCCGTCAGGCGCTGGCACTTCAAGCTCAGCCGACCAGCCCGCACGGCGGATTGCCTCGGCCAGCACGAGCTTCAGTAGATGATGATCGGCCGATTCCACCGACAACTCGCAGTGCGGCGAACGGCCGGGGTCGTGCGCGAAGTACCGCATCCGCCGTGGTGACAGCTTGGCATGCACGCCGTGACCACACTCGGGGCATGTGAGCCGGGTCCGGGGTCGGGTTCGGTAGATGCCCTCCCACTCCAGACCCTGACCGAGATCAGCGAGCGTGGCATCGATACGTCCGCGCTCGGGATGAACAGCCGTGAACGCCATCTGACCCCCGTCGCAGCTGATGTCCAAGGGGGAAGTGAGCCGACGGTACGCGCCGACACTGACATTTCTCGGCGCCCACATCGTCCGTCGCGCGTTGACAGGCGGCTTGACCGGCACCCTTTACAGGCTGTGCTTGTCATGCTCTGCAGGGTGCGCGCATCATGCTGGGATGGGCAAAGTGGGATCTTGGTTACAAACGTGGTGGCGAGGCGGCGACCGGCCTGCCCGGGATGAAACCCCTGACGGGCCGCTGAAGGTGTTCGCGGTGCAGAGGCTGTACGACCGCTACGGCCACGAGATCTACGCGCGCGCGGCCGCCGACCCGGTCTTCAGCGCGGAGGTCAGCGATCTGGCAGCATCGTTTCGGGAGGAGCTGGAACAGGAGGCGCCACGGGCGGCCAAGTTGCTCGCCCACAAGACAACCCTGCACTTCTACCTGCTGGGCCATGCGCATGCCGTCCTCGACCTCCTGCTGGAGGCGGCGATACGTCCCGATGACCCCACCTCGCCCGCCGCGACCGACCCCGACTTCGCGGCGAAACGCCTGGGCGCTCTGTTTCATCTGGCCTTCGACGGCGGCCTGCTGCAGCTGCCCGCCCAAGGCGACGGCCCGAACGCTTCTCGATCTTGAGAGGTGATGGACATGACCGCCGGCCAATACGACACCCAGACCCGGCTGTGCCCGACCTGCCGGGCCACCGGCCCGGGGACCGGCGACATGGTGACCCAGTTGTGGGCCGAAGACGGCGTCGCGGTCACTCAGGTCCACGCCGCCGACTGCGCCGACTTCCTCGCCCAGGAAAGGCGGATCAGGGAGGGCGCCGAGCTGGTGCGCCAGGAGGAGGAGCGGGCCCAGCAGCTGTTCCCGGACGCCCACGCCCGTTTCCAAGCCGCCCTGCAGGCGCTGCCCGCCGAGCGCGCCGTCAGCCCGTTCGCCGCGGCGCTCGCCGAGCTGGTCGCCGTTCAGGCCGACCGGTTCCATGACGGCGGCGGTTTCGTCGTCCTGCGGCACTGGGCCGACATCCTGGACCGGCACTTCCCGGCCGCCGACCGATAGCTCAGACCTGGACCCGTAGCGGACCTGCAGGGCCGCCGCGGCCCGCTGGCACCGCCGCTTCCTCAAGGCCGTGAATGTACGCGCCGCCATCCTCTCCGGCAGAATGGCCGACGTCGCACACCACCGCCCGCAATGCGGGCGGTGGTTCGCCCCGGGCTTCGGCCTCCGCCGTGATGCCAAGTACGACAGCCCGCCTGCCGAACCGCCGCCTACAGGGCGCGACGCCGAGCCACTCGGTGACGCCTTCGCCTACGGGTCTCGAAGGGCCATCGGATGCAATACCTAGGTGTGCTTGATCGTCTGGGGGCAAGGGCCGGGGCGCGTGTGATCCAGCTCCACACCCACGTCGTCCACGGCGACAACATCCTGCTTCACCGTGTCATCAGCGGCTTCTCGCTGCGAAATGCTACAGATGGCGGCTGGTGGGGCCCGTCTTACCGACAGGCCGAAACGGCCTAAAGGGAACTGGCAGGAGGGTCGGCCGGCTGCTCCGTAGGCGCCAGTTGCATCACGACGGCGGTCCCGTACACGCGAGCCGCCTCGAACAGGGCGTTGAGGACCTCGGTGGCGTGCTCGGCGCGTGAACTGCTGAGCCGTACCCGCCATGTCCGGGTGACCGGATCCCAGTCCATGTGCGGTTTGATCATCGCCACCTGACGCTCGAACTCCTTCTGCTCCAGGGGGTTGGAGTGAGCCGTCACGATCATGTCGAAGCTGTCCATGGTGTCGTTGTACGCCGCAGCGCCGACAGAATCGCGGCGATGACCTGGCTACCTGCCTCATTTCCGGTCGAAAAACAGGAACCAGGCCATGGCCGGGTTCCGGAGCAGCGTGTGACCCCACTCCGTGGTGGTCGTGACCAACTCATCGCGGGCTTCCACGTGGGCCAGCGCGTTCGGCCACTGGTTTGGGACAGTACGCTCTGGCGCCGCCACCTTCCCTGCTCGAGGAGAAGGCCACCTACGCGCGGATAGTCAGGCCACAGCTGGCGCACCGGTAGTGCCCCCGCCACAGGCGATTGTTGTAAGTGAGGTTGGTCTCCCAGCCCCACGGGGTGCAAGGGTAAAACCCCTCCTTGTGGGGGGCGTTGCCACAGATACAGGCGATGATCTCGCCCCACTGGTCGATCTCGACCAGCACTGTCATCACCGGCTCCTCACGGAAAGATTGATGGCGGAGCGTCCCGGTGTCCCGGTTGAGTCCTTCAGTGACAATATTCTCGAAGACGTGTTCGGTCAGGGAGGCGATGGATGGCGGTGACTGAGCCCGCGCCGCAGCCTGTCGTCGTGCTGCCGAATGAAGCCGGGTGGCTGCATCGGCTCCGGGAACGGCCCGATGGGACACGTGAGGGGCTGGTGTCCTGGTCCGAAACTGTTCAGGGCTTCAGAGGTGGCTTAAAGGAGCACGAGCCGCAGTGGCGGCCAGTCGACCAGATTCGGCGTCTGAAGGGGGTGGACTACACCGCGCTGGAACGGAGCATCGAACGGGTCGACGTGGCCACAGTCGGCGATGCGGAGACGTCCGCGCCAACACCCCAGGGGTGGCCGCCGGGCGTGCCCGCCCCCGGCGAGGCTGGCTGGATGACCGCGGCCACAACGTGGCTCGTGGAGACTCTGCCTCCGGACTACCGGGCGCACGAGGTGGTCCACAACCCGCACGTCTTGATCTGGATGGCCGCCTGCCACTCCGAGCATGCGCTCGCAGCATTGCGCGCGGGGTATCGGAGTGCGAGCGTCCAACTCAAGCCGCACCTTCAACCTCACGTTCTCTCGCAGGTGCTGGCCACCTACCAGAAGGAAGGGGCCCGGTTGAAAGCCGTGGCCCACTCCATCCAGGTCGTCGGCCGGTTCCTGCGCAGGCCGGATACGGGCAACGAGGTAGCCAGTCACGCTGATCCGGGGTGAGCGCCAGCCCAACTCGACACCGTCCTCAGAGCTGCCCAGGGCCGGGGTGGCGGACGGTCGTACCCGAGACCTACACCGGCACGCTCGGCGAGTCCAGGCGCGTGGTGACCCCCGTCAT
>NZ_JBFAHJ010000051.1:0-50402 GCF_040654115.1 Nonomuraea sp. NPDC050786 | reverse complement strand
CCTCGAGACCGCCCTGACCCACTACGACCGGCGACGCAGAGCCGAGATCAGACGCATCCAACGCGCGGCCCGCTACAGCGCCCAGTGGTACGAGAGCCTGCCGCGCTACATGGACCTCTCGCCGCTGGAGATGTTCACGCTGCTGGGCAAGCGGCATTCGCGGCTGCTCCCGCACCTCCCGCCCCGGCTGTACTACCAGGTCGGGCATGCGATCGAGCGGCTCCCGTCGCTGGGCCTCTTCCGGCGCGGCTCGACAGCCGGATGAGACCGTTGCCTGCTCGCCGCTACTTGACGGCGCCGCTGGTGATGCCCGAGATGATCTTCCGTTGGGCCACGGCGAAGACCACGACCAGTGGCAGGCTCATCAGGATCACGTAGGCGAAGATCAGGTGCCAGTTGTTGAGGTAGAGTCCGGCGCTGGCCACGCGGAAGAGGTTGAGCGGGAGGGTGTCCAGCCGCCCGCCGATGACGAAGAAGGCGTAGAAGACGTCGTTCCAGACGTACAGGCAGACCAGGATGGTGGCCGTGGCCAGCACCGGGCGCAGCAGCGGGAGCACGACCAGCCAGAAGACCCGGAGCGGGCTCGCGCCGTCGAGCTGCGCCGCCTCTTCGAGCGAGTCGGGGATGGTACGCACGAAGCCGGTGACGAAGAAGATCACCGTGGACAGGTAGATGCCCATGTAGACGCCGATCATCCCGACCGCGGTCCCGGCCAGGCCGAGCTGGCGCAGCAGCAGGACGACGGTGACGACGGCGGGCGGGAGCACGATCCCGCTGATCGCCAGCGCGTACAGCACGGCGTTGAGCCGCGTGGCGCGGCGGGCCAGGATCCAGGCCGCCATCGACCCGAACAGCAGCACCCCCACCACCGAGGGCACCACGACGAGCAGGCTGCCCAGCGTGGCCTGGAGCACCTTGCCGTCGGCCCACACCTGGCCCAGGTTCTCCAGGAGGTGCCATCGGGACGGCAGCGACAGGTCCGGCTGGAGCGCCTCGCCCTGCGACTTGCCGGCCGTCACCACCACCAGCCAGAGCGGGATGCCGATGGCCGCCGCCACCAGGACGATCGCGACGGCCGGCTGCAGTCTCCGCCAGAGGATCAGGTTGCTCACAGGACCTCCTCCCGCTTGCGCAGGACGTAGATGACCGGGAAGGCCATGAGGGCCACCAGCAGGAACAGCACCAGGCTCATCGTCGTGGCCTGCGCGAACAGCCCCTGCCCGAAGGTGCGGTAGATGAAGATGTTGAGGATCTCCGTCGTACGGGCGGGGCCGCCGCCGGTCGTGGCCTGGGCGACGTCGAACCCGTTCATCGAGCCCAGCAGCGCCGTGGCGACGTTGAACGTGATCGCGGGCGCCAGCAGCGGGAAGCGGACCGTCCAGAACGTCCGCCACCGCGACGCCCCGTCGATGTGCGCGGCCTCCACGATGTCCTCGGGGACGGTCTTCAGCCCGGCCAGGTAGATGAGCATCGACAGCCCCATCCACTTCCACGCGTGGATCAGCGCGACCACCACGATCGTCCAGGTGGTGTCGCCGAGCCAGGCGTAGTCGATCCCGAGGAGCCGGTTCAGGCCGCCGGTGGGCTTGAGCAGCGCCTGGAAGACGTAGCCGACGGCCAGCGCGGACATCAGCACGGGGAGGAGGAGGAACACCCTGGCCACCCGGTTGACCAGGGTGTCGCGCTCGAGCAGCACGGCCAGGCCGAAGCCGAACACGTTCTGGAAGATCGCCACCAGCACCGCGTACACCACCGTGACCCGCAGCGACCGGAACAGCGTGCCGTTGGAGGCCAGGTCGGTGAAGTTCTCCAGCCCCACCGGACGGATCGAGCTCTTGAAGCCCGACCAGTCGGTGAAGGCGTAGACGAAGTTGAACAGCGTCGGCAGGAAGAAGAACACCAGCAGGATGGCGAACGCCGGGGCCATGAACCACATGGGGTGCGTGCGCCGGCGGACGATCGGGCGTCCGCGGGTCGTGGCGCGCCGGGGCGCGGTCTGCCGCGCGGGGGTGGTGGTCAGCACGTGGGGACTCCTCAGAAACCGCTCGCACCGGCCGCCTTGGCCAGCTGGGCGAACTGGTCCTGCGTGGCCGAGGCGACCTTCTCGGGCGTCAGGGTCCCGTTGATCATGTCGGCCAGGTTCAGGTACAGGTCGGGGTTGGCGACCGCGAGGGCCTGCATGGACCCGACGGCGGTGGGCAGCGAGGCGTGCACGTCGAGCAGCGCCTGCGGCACGCCTGCCGGGCTGGGCACCGACGGCTCCAGGGAGACGGTGTTGCGGTCGGCGACGAAGTCCTTGTAGCCGGGCCCCATCCAGTACGCCAGGAGCTGCCGCGCCGCGGCCTCCCGCTTGGCGTCACCGGTCTTGAACGCCACCAGCGCGTTGGACTGGTCGGGGATGAACGTGCCGACGTTCCCCGACGGCGAGATCGGGAAGAAGCCGATCTTCTTGTTCAGCGTCGCGGTGTCCGCCGAGGCCTGCAGCTGCCCGAAGAACGAGTTCACCTGCACGACCATGGCGGCCTTGCCGGCCAGCAGCGCCGCGCCCTGGTCCTCGAACTTCGCCGTCTTGATGTCGGAGTTGAACAGCCCCTCGTCGATCAGCGACTTGTACTTCTTGATCGCGCCGACGACGGTCGGGTCGGTGAACTTCTCCTTGCCGGCGTTGACCCGCTCCCACAGGCCGTCCTTGGCCGCGTCCGCGAGCTGGACCTGCACCCACCACTGGGTCGCCCACTTGTCGCCGGCCATCTCGAAGAACGGGGTGACGCCCTTGCCCTTGAGCGTGCGCGCCAGCTTCACCATCTCGTCGAAGTTCTTCGGCGTGCCGGCGATCTTGTTGGCGGCGAAGACCTCCTTGTTGTAGTAGACGCCTTCGACCGCGGGGCTCGTGATGAGGGCCGCGTACCGGGTGCCGTCCAGAATGCCGGTGATGTCCTTCAGGTCCGGCGACAGCTGCGGCAGCCACGGCGCGTCGTTCAGCGGCTGGAGGTTGGCCTTGGCGTTGATCGCGGTCAGCATGGACGCCGTCGGCTGCCAGAACGCCAGGTCGGGCTTGTCGCCGGTGGCGACCTTGGTCTGGATGCCCTGCTCGTACGGGTCAGGGATCGTCACGACCTCGACCGTCGCGCCCGTCGCCTGCTGGAACCCGGCGATGACCGCCTTGGGCACGGTGTTGCTGTTCTGGGCGGCCCAGATCGTCAGCTTGACGCCGTCGAGCTTCGCGCTCGGGTCGGCCCAGGCGGCGGGGGCGGCCGAGGTGGAGGAGGAGGTCTCGACCGAGGGGTCGCTGCACGCGGCGAGCCCGAGCGCGAGCGTCGCCGCGGCGGCGGCGGCCGTCCATTTGGTCTTCATGGTGGTCTCTTTCATGAGGCGGTGCGGATGCGGAAGATCCGGGCGGAGAGGGGCTCCTCGCCACGGGACGTGAGCGTCAACACGCCAGGGCCGGGCTCCCAGTCGCGATCCCAGTCCGGCAGGTGCCGGGGGTAGAGGACGTCGATCTCGACCGCACGACCCGCCAGGTGGGGCAGGTCGAGCCGTACGGACCACGCGTCGTCCCGCCGCCAGACGCCGGCGTATGTGGTGTCGCCGGCACGCAGCCCCAGCGCGAGGGCGCCGTCGTCCCAGCGCGGCAGCCCGAGCGGCCACAGCGGGGTCGCGCGGGCCAGGTCCGCGCGGATCTCCTTGTGGACGCGTACGGCGTCGCGGACGGAGTCGAGCTGCGCGGCGCTCATCCCGTCCAGGTGGCCGGAGAGGTAGAGCCGTCCCAGCATGCCGGTGCAGAGCGTGAAGGCGATCTCCTCGTCCGACATGTCGGGCTGCGGGTACGCCCAGCTCGCCGACTGCTCGGGCAGCACCGACATCGGCGCCGCCACCGCGATCGGCGGGTAGAGCCGGAAGTCCTGCTGGTCGCTGGTGGACTGCAGGTGCAGCCTGGACAGCATCGCGTAGTCCATGCGCATGGCGCCCGACGCGCAGTTCTCCAGGGTGAGCCCCGGGTGGCGCGCGAGCACGCCCTCCAGCCAGGCCAGGTGGGCGCGGTTGCAGGCCAGCAGGCCGTCGCCGGCGCTGTCGGCGTCCAGGTCGGTGCCCGCGCCCGGGTCGATGTTGTAGTCGAGCTTGAAGTAGCCGACGCCCAGCTCCTCCACCAGCCGGTCCACGACCTGGTCCAGGTGCGCGACCGCGCGGGGATGGCGCAGGTCGAGGTGGTAGCGGCCGTTCTCGACCACGCGCACGCCGCCGCGCTGCAGGAACGCCTCCGGCGGCAGCTTGTCCGCCATGGGGCTGCGTACCCCGATCACCTCGGGCTCCAGCCACAGGCCCGGCACCATGCCGTGCTCACGGATCCGGCCGAGCACCTCCTCGATGCCGCGCGGGAAGCGCGTCTGCGACGGCTGCCACTCGCCGACGCTGTCCCACCAGAAGCCGTCCTCGTCGTACCAGCCGGCGTCCACGCAGAACACCTCGGCTCCCGCGGCCGCGGCGGCGTCGATCAGCGGCAGCAGCTTGGCCGTGGTCGGGTCGCCCAACAGCGTGTTCATGTAGTCGTTGAACACCACCGGCAGGCGTTCCCGGTCCGGATGCGGCCGGACGATCGCCCGCCGGTGCGCGGTCAGCGCCGCGGCCGCCCCTTCCAGGCCCTCGCCGGACACCGCGACCGACACCGGCACGGTGGTGAACGACTCCCCGGGCGCGAGCCGGTGCTGCCACTGGTGATCGATGTCGGTCGGCCCCAGCAGCGCGACGTACGGGCCGTCGAGCCGCTCGCCGACCTCCCAGTGCCAGGGGCCGTTGTGCTCGATCTGCCACAGCCACGCCTGCCCGCTGTCGCGGTCGACCAGGCCGCCCGTGGGCAGGTGGGCGCCGGTCGACCAGGTGCCCGTCCCGACGACCGCGAGCCGGCCGCGGCCGTCCTGGCCGTGCAGGGACAGGTGCAGATCGGGTACGGCCTGCCCGCGCAGCGGCTCGCGGACCCAGCGGCTCTCGCCCAGCCACTCGTTGTCGGCCCGCACCACGTCGGAGGAGTCCACCGAGCCGGCGAAGGCGGCGGCGAACGACGTGACGCCCAGCAGCAGTGTTGGAGCCTGGCCGCGGTTGGTCACCCGCGTCCACGCCTGGAACGCGGCGACCCCCTCCGCCGAGCGGAGGAACACCTCGGCGTCCAGCCCGCTCTCCCGGTCGTGCAGGTGCACCCGCAGGAGGTGCCACGGCCCGTCCGTGCTCTGGTCGCAGCCCAGGTAGGCGAGGCGCCGGCCGACGGCCGTCTGGGAGAAGCGGTGCGAGGAGTGCGCCCGTCCGGTGCCGGGGAGCAGCAGCTCCACCAGCGGCTGCGTCGCCCGGGGCCGATGCGCGGTGGCGGTGTCGCCGCGTGACAGCGACCGCACGCCGACCGGGCCGTCGGGTGAGACGTCGAGCACGACCCGAAGGCTCGGGTGGCCCCAGACGACGCTGGTGTTCATGGATCTCCCTTGCTTGATCTTTGTGCGGTGCTTGCTCTAGCCGAGTGGTGCGGCGATCTGGATGCGGTCGATGTCGGGTGCGTAGCGGGAGGCGTTGCCGAACGTGATCGTGTTCGCTCCGGCGGCCAGCGTGACGTCCACCACCGTGGTGCGGTAGTTCGACCAGCCCAACGTGTTGCGGAAGTAGTGCCGGGCGGCCGGGCCGCCGTTCACCGAGATGTCGGCGTAACGGTCGACGATGTTGGTGTTGTAGTTGCTCGCGCCGTCGCCCAGCTCGCCGTTGGCGTACGTGACGACCATGCGGTAGCGGCCGGCCGACGGGACGGTGACGTTGTTGAAGCGCAGCGTGTTGGCCGCGCCGGCGCCGATGTAGCCGACGTAGCCGCCGCCCGAGGCGGCCGAGTTGGACGCCACCCTGGCGGCGCCGGCCAGCGTGTTGGCGCCGGACTCGGCCTCGTACGCGGTGACCGTGCCTGAGGACGACGCCACGTCGATGTAGTCGAGCTGGGCCGCGCCCACCTCCAGGCGGTTGATGCCCGCGGTGAGGAACACCTTGGCGGTGACGGTGTTCCAGCCCGTGGCGGCGGGCAGGGTCACGTCGGTCAGGTCGGAGCCGTTGAGCCGCAGCCTGACCGTGCGCGAGGCCGGGGCCGAGTAGCGCAGGCCGACGCTGTAGTAGCCGTCCGTGGGGGCCGTGACCACGAACCTGGTGCTCCCGTCCACGGAGGTGACCTGGCCGTACGTGATCGAGCCCGACAGGTCGGCGTACTCCGCCTCATAGCGGGAGCCGCTGGTCGCGGCCTTGGCCGGGGTCACGACCACGTGGTAGGCGGAGGAGCCCTTGAGCCCCGTGAGCGGGACCGTGATCTGCCCGCTCGCGGGGGTGAAGTCCGCCTCGGTGAGCTTGTACGGGCCGGGGGAGGGGTTCAGCCCGGTGTTGTCCACGCCCCAGACAGTGGCGTGGACCGGGGTGCCCAGCTCGCCCGGGATGCCCTTGACGACCAGGTTCGTGTCGTACGTGCCGCTCGCCGGATTGTTCCCGCCGAAGAGCACCCTGGCCTGCTTCTTGGCCTGGTCGAACGCGGCCAGTCCCTGAAGGGAGCCGCCCGCCGCCGGCGGGGTGACGGCCACGGTGGCGCCGGTCAGCTCGCCGTACCACTTGTACAGCCACCAGCCGCCGGTCGCCTGGTTGTTCCTGGTGACCAGGTCGTTCAGCCCGCCGGCCGTCGTCCAGTACGCCAGGCAGCCGTCGACCTTGCTGCTCTCGAACCTGGCCACGAACTGCACGAGATTGCCCGGCACGCCCAGGTCGCCGGACGACCGGCCGTACTCGTTGATCGTGATGCTTCGGGGGGATATGCCGAGGCTCGACTCGATCGCCCGGTAGTCGGAGTAGTGCGCGTTCCAGCCCGTGAAGAAGTCGTTGCCCAGCTCGTGCCACGTGGTGACGTCCGGCAGCACGCCGTTGTCCCGCGCGAACTGCATGAACGTGCGCAGGTCGGCCGAGCGGTAGCTCGAGAAGTTGGGACCGGCGATGCGGGCGCCGGGGTCGATCGAGCGGATCCGGCGGTAGACGGTCCGGTAGTCGTTCATGAAGCCGGTCAGGTTGCCGCCGTACCAGATCTGGTCGGGCTCGTTGAATGGGACGTACACGTACGAGGTGCGGTACGGGTCGGCGACGACCTTCCTGACAATGGTGTCGACCTTGGCCAGGTAGTCGTTGATGCCGAGGTTCTCGTACGGCCACTGCTTGTAGATGTCCTGCATGTAGATCTGGATGTCGCGGCCGCCCGCGCGCTTGAACATGGGGGCGACCTTGAGCGCGTCACCGTTCGGGTGCTGCAGGCCGTCGGGAGCCTTCTGGGCGGTGACCTGGGGCTTGAGGGCGGCCAGCATGGTCTCGTTCGGGATGCCCTCGTCGCCGAGCCCGTACAGGAAGCCGGTGGCGCCGTACCGGAGGGCACCGGTCTGGGTGGCGAGGTCGACGACGAGCTGGGACGCGGCCTGGGCGGGGGCGGCAGGCGTGACAGCGGTCACCAGGACCACCGCCAGCACCGCTGACCAGGCATTTTTCCTCCTCATGACGGGACTACCTCCTTGCGTGCTCGGGCGTTATGGCGCCCTTGGGGGGACGTGGAGGTGCATGGATGTGACCGGTCACATTTCCTTGAAGCCTGAGTGTGACCGCTCACATGGACGAGGAAAAGACCCTGTTACCAGGTTGTTACCAGCAAGTGTCGGACGAGCGCTTGGTGGGCGGCTCTCGTGAATCGGCCGGCGGAAAAATGGTTGTACGGGACGCCGTGCGACCTGATAGCGTTCCGCTCACCGTGACGTCACGCAAGGAGGTGAGACCCATGAACGCTGTATCGATGTGGGTGCTCCCCTCGTCGTCACGGTCGGGCGATTGACGTAGGTGTCGCCGGGAGCGCCTGGAAGGGCACTCCGAAAGGCAACACCTATGAACTCTGCGCATTTCACCTCGGGCCCGATCACGCGGGTGGCCGAGGGCCAGTGGCACGCCGTGGAGGACGACCTGACGGTCGGCCGCGGCCACGTTTCCGGCAGGCCCGACGGGCGGATCTTCGTCAGCATCGACGCGTGGCATGACGCGGTCTTCGACCGGCTCGCCGCCGCCATGCTGGCCGACCTGCCGAAGCCGCTGTACACGGTGGTCGACGAGACCGACCTCGACGTGATGACGAACTGGGAGCGAGCCGGCTTCACGGCCCGGCGCCGCGAGTGGGAGTACCTCGTGCCCACCGACCCGAAGGTCACCGGACTCGGCTCGGTGTCACCCCCGTCGGGCGTGAGGCTGCTCGGCGTCGGCGAGGCGGAGGAGGGCCCTCTGCACACGCTGGACCGCGTGATCCGCGACGAGGTCGAGGCCACCGTCGGATGGCAGGAGATGCCGGCTGAGGTGCTGCCCCGTCTCGATGGCGCCACCCTGCGGGACCCGTCGAAGTACGCGGCGGCGGCGCAGTCCGACGAGTACGTGGGACTGCTCCGGCTGGCGGCGGTGACCAGGCAGCCACGGATCGGGCTGATCGCCGTCCGGCGCGACCGGCAGCGCCGCGGCATCGCTCGGGCGCTGCTCGCCCACGTGCTGGGCGCGCTGCACCGGGACGGGATCGAAACGGCATCGGCCGAGGTGAACGAGTCCAACGGGCCGGCCATGGCCCTGTTCGAGGGAATCGGCGCCCGACGTGCGGGCAGCAACCTGGAGTTGGTGCTCCGCTGACGTCCCTTTCATCAACGACCTCAGGGAGGAGTGCGAGAAACATGCCAAGAACATCGAACGGCATCGAAGTAGAAGGCACCGTGGTCGAGTGTCTGCGGAACGCCACCTTCAGGGTGGAGCTCGAGAACGGGCACAAGGTGCTGGCGCACATCAGCGGGAAGATACGGAAGAACTACATCAAGATCCTGCCATTTGACCGGGTCCTCGTGGAGCTCAGCCCGTACGACCTCAACCGGGGGCGGATCATGTACCGCTACCGCACGTAGCGGCGGGCGATCCGCGCCGGGGGCCTCCCCGGCGCGGATCACGCGTCCTTTCAGAGTTTCAGACCCACCAGCAGCGGGTCGTGGTCGGAGGAGCGGAAGGCGTCGGGCGCGTACAGGTAGGGCGGGTTGAACTCGGTGTTGTAGTCCATGAACCGGCCCTCGTCGGCGTTGACGTGCCAGATCGTGGCGCCGGTCACCAGCTTGCGCGCGCCCTTGTCGGCCAGCGCGTGGTCGAGCTCGCCCGACAGGCCGCCGAACACGTAGCTGTAGCGGTCGTCCTTCTTGACGTACTTCTTGCTCAGGCTGGTCAGCCCGCCGTCCTCGAAGGTGTGGAGCGGGTCCTCCTCGCCGTAGGCGTTGATGTCGCCGAGGACGAGCGCGTTCTTCAGCTGGAGGCTGTCGATCAGGGCCAGCACGGCCTTGGCCTGCTTGACGCGCTTGGCGTTGTAGCAGCTCTGCCCGTCGCCCTGGTCGGCGTCCTCACCCGAGGCCGTCCCGTCGCCGTCGGTGCAGCCCTTGGACTTGAAGTGGTTCACCAGCACCGTGAAGGTCTTCCCGGTCCCGTCGGCCTTGCCGAAGGTCTGCACCAGCGGCGGCCGGTTGAAGATCGGGTCGGACGACGACCGCGCCGCGCCGATCGGGGTGACCTTGGCCGGCTGGTAGATCAGCGCGGTCTGGATGAGGTCGGTGCCCGGGTTGGGGTGCGTGATCGCCTTGTACGTGCCGGCGCCGGCCTTGGCGTTGAGCGCGTCGACCAGGGTGTTGAGCGCCACGTTGTTGTTCCGCTCGACCTCCATCAGCCCGGCCACGGCCGGGTCGAGCGTGGTGATGTTGGCGACCAGCTTGGCGAGCTGGCGGTCCCGCTCCGCGGCGGTGGTGGCGCCCCGGGACTTGAGCGTGGTGAACCAGTTGAGCGTGTTGAGGCTGGCCACCCGGACGTCGCCGCCGACCTTCGCGGGCTGGGCGCGGCGGGGGTTCTCGGCCTTGATGGCCACCGGCTGGGTCGGCTGGACGCGGTAGGCGTCGAAGCCGTACGTGAGGACGCCCGTCAGGCCCTTCACCTCGTCGCCGATCCGGACGGTGTTCGAGCCCTCCGCGTGGTACGGCAGCGTGGGCGGGTTCTGCACGCTCGAGCCGTCGTCGAGCAGGATGGCGCGCCGCGCGTCCTTGTCGGTGTTCACTTTCTTGCGGTCGGTGGGCTGCCACAGCCGGGTGCCTCCGGCGAGGGTGATCTCGCCGAACCGGGCCAGGTTGTAGATCTCGGAGACGGCGAGGTCGCGGTCGAAGGTGACGAGCATGCCTTCGTAGCGCTCGAGGGTGGTGCCCTTCTTGAGCGGCAGCTTCACCCGGGTCGGCGTGATCGTGCCGGTGCCGCAGACGTTCACCGCGGTGGCCGGCGAGATCTCGGTGAGGCCGTTGTACTCGACCGCCTTGCCGGAGACGAGGACCCGGTCACCGGGCTTGACCGGCGAGGAGGAGTACACGAACAGGCCCTCGGAGGTCGCCGGGTCGGCGTCGGGCGTGACCGCCTGCAGGTAGAAGCCGCCGAACTGGCCGGAGCCCTGGAAGGTGCCGGTGACGACGCCCTCGACGCGGACGTTCTGACCGTTGGCCGGGCTGGTCTCGCCGCTGCCCTGCACCTGCGAGATCTGGTGCGTCGGCGCGGTGTCGCAGCTCTCGGTGGGGGTGGGCGTCGGCGTCGGCGTGGGCGTCACCGTGGGTGTGGGTGTCGGGCTGGGCGTCGGGGACGGGTCACCGCCGCCGCAGGGGACCGGGGCGGTGGCGCCGTTGCGGGGCGCGGGCGCCGCGGTCTCGAAGTCGGCGGCGTTGTCGTCGGTGTCGGCGCAGCCGCCGCTCTTACGGAACGCGCCGGTGGTGTTGGTGAGCGCGGGAGCGGGAGAGGTCTCGGAGAAGTTCGCGGTGCCGTACCCGACCAGGTCGGCCAGGAGCGCGAGCTGCTCCGCGGAGCAGACGGCGGAGGAGCCGTTGCAGGCCAGGCCGTCGCTCGAGCGGACCAGCGCCACCTTGCCCGCGGTGCCGCTCAGGTTGATGGTGCCGACGTTGTCGGGCTGGGGGAGCGCGCCGCTGGGGGTGGTGCCGGCGGCGAGCTGTACGAGATGGTACTGGCCGGGGGCCAGGGTGCCGGAGAGGTCGGCCTTGTTGGAGGCGAAGTTCCCGGTGCCGCCGGCGCTGGTGTACTGCACGGACCAGCCGTCCAGTGACACGGGAGCGCCGCTGCGGTTGAACAGCTCGACGTAGTCGTTGCTGAAGGGGGCGCCGGAGTTGCCGCCTCCGCCGTAGACCTGGCTGATGACCACGGTTCCGGGGGTCGCGGCCACGGAGGGTGAGGAGAGGGCTGCGATCGAACCGGCGACGACGCCGGCCGCAACGAGGACCGCTAAGGCCCGGGACTTAACACGCATGCGGGGGAGCGTAAACCGACAAAGGCCGAAAAACCCATATAAGACATGGACGAGTTATGAATTTCATGCTCGCCTGACACCCTGTTCAGCAGGCGGCCAGGGTGTCGCGCCACACCTCGTCCAGTGCCGTCCGGATCGCGCCGGTGAGCACGGTGCCAAACAAGACGCCGCCCATGGCCACGCAGCCGGGCCACGGGCGGCATCAGGCGTGCTCAGCCGTCGGCCGGACCGCCCCAGGGGAGCCGGTCGGTCGGCCACAGCTCAGGCTGCCGCTTGACCGTGGCGCCGGCCCGGCCGCCCACGGGGCAGCGGAAGCCGTGCGGGGGCACGGTCAGGGAGATCAGGTAGTTGTCGATGGGCACCGTACTGCACTCGTCCTTGCCGTAGATGCGGTGGCCCCAGCCCTCGTAGGTGAGCAGCACCGCCTTGGGGCCGAGCTGGCGGCCCACGTCGGCGGACCAGACGTACGGCGTGGAGGGGTCGTGGATCGAGTTGCCCAGCAGCAGCGGGGCACTGCCCCTGTAGCGCAGCCGGTGCTGCGGGTTGGTGGTGGGGTGGCCGAGGCAGACCGGCAGGTCCTCGATCGGCATGGGGTTGAGGCGCATGTCGGGAGCCAGGCGGCGGGAGCTCCGCAGCAGTGCGGCGTACTCCTGGTAATTGCGGACCTGGAGGTCGTAGTCCTCGCAGAGGATCGTGGTCGGCAGTTCGGCGACCTCGCCTGTCACGGGCTGCCGGCCGGGCGGCGGAGGCACCCACTCCGGCAGCGGACCGCCGTCCAGCGCGCGCAGCATCTCACTCAGCAGTTGCCAGGCCGGGCCCTCGGTCCCCAGCACGCCCTGCCAGAGGACCTGCACCTCGGTCATCGGCCGATCCGTGACGCCCGGGTAGTACAGCCGGCCGCCGCGGGCCTTGGCCAGCAGCCGCTCCCACAGCGCCCGGACGTCCTGACCGTGCAGGGCGCAGGCGGACTCCTGGTCGCACCAGGCGACGAACTCGTCGAACGCGTCCTCGACGGCGGCCGCCTCCGTGTCGAGGAAGGCCTTGACGCCGAGGCTGTGGTCCATGTTGCTGTCGAGGGCCAGGGCCCGGATGCGGCCGGGGAACAGCTCGGCGTACATCTGCCCGATCAGCGTGCCGTAGGAGATCCCGTAGTAGGTGAGCTTCTCCTCGCCGAGGGCGGCGCGGATGGCGTCCAGGTCCCGCGCGACGTTCGCCGAGTCGACGTGGTCGTACAGAGGGCCGGTACGGGCCCGGCAGTCCTGGCGCAGCCTCCTGGCGTAGGCGCTCCACCTGTCGAAGTCGGCCTGGCTGGTCATGACCGCGTACGGCATCTGGTTGTACAGCGACGCCGAGCAGATCACCGGGTGGCTGCGGCCGACGCCCCTGGGGTCGAAGCCGACGATGTCGAAGTGCTTCTGGAGCTCTTCGGTGAAGAAGCCGGGAGCGCCGTAGGCGGCCTCCACGCCTGATCCGCCGGGGCCGCCCGGGTTGATCACCAGGGAGCCGATCCGGGCCGCCGGGTCAGTGGCCCTGCGCCGGGCGAGGGCCAGGTCGATGGTCGGGCCTTGCGGCCTCGACCAGTCGATCGGCACGGTCAGCGTGCCGCATTCGGCGGAGGGCTCCTCCTGGCAGGGCGCCCAGACGATGCCGCCTTTCGCTGCCTGCGCCGAGGCTCCGTCCGGGGTGGCCGCGCCTGCGGCCGTCGAGGTGGGTAACAGGGCCGCCACCACTGCTAAGGCGGCGGCCAGCACAGAGGACTTTCGTCGCACATCGCTCCAATCGTCGTCGACTGGCCCCGCATGGCACGCGGCCGACTTCGATCGTCCCCGTCGACGGCCCCGCGGCCCCGCGGCCCCGCGGCCCCGCGGCCCGGCGGCGCGGCGAGCGCGCACCGTGGGCAGGCCGAGCGCACCATCCAGCCGATCCACACTTTCGCTCGTACGTCGTATCACGAAATTGTGGGAAATATCGTGATGATGGTGCCAAGCGTCGCAACGCCGCGCCTACAGCGAGGCGGGCAGGGCGAAGGACGGGAAGTGGTCGGGGCCGAGGAAGGAGACGATCTCGGCAATGTGCTCGCCACGCAGCGCGAACACGGTGATCGACCAGGCCAGATGCGGTCCGGTGGGGTCGGTGCCGAGGTAGAAGGCCACGGCGGGCTGGCCGTTCGCGCTGGTGGGCAGGGTGCGCCAACTGGGGCATCTGGTCATCGGGACCTGACGGGCGAAGTCGCCGACGGCCTCCACGCCGCGGTACCAGCGTGCCAGCGGCGGCATCGACCAGGTGACGTCCTCGGTCAGCAGCGTCACCAGAGCGTCGGCGTCGCCGCGTTCCAGCGCCGCGGCGAATCCGGCGACCAGCTTGCGCACGTGGGCGTCGCCGAGCTTCCGCAGCGTCTGCTGCTGGGCCGGGGAGGAGATCCGCTCCGCGACGAGCTTGCGGGCCCGGGCCAGGGCGGAGTTCACCGAGGTGGTGGAGGTGTCCATCATGGCGGCGATCTCGGCCGCGGAGAAGCCCAGGACGTCGAAGAGCAGCAGGGCGGCCCGCTGGTTGCCCGGCAGATGCTGCAGTGCGGCGACGAAGGCCAGCTCGACGGACTCGCGCCGCTCGTAGCGGGTCTCAGGTGTGGCGGGGCCGTCGGCGTGGCCCTGATCGGGGTAAGGGCCCAGCCAGGCGATGTCGGTCAGCGGGCCGGCGTCGAGCACGGCCCGATCGCTCGCCGGGCCGAGGTCGGCGGGCATGGCCCGCTTGCCGCGGGACGCCATGAGGTCCAGGCAGGTGCGGGTGGCCACGGTGTAGAGCCACGAACGCAGCGAGCCGCGGCCGTCGAATCGGGCAAGTCCCCGCCAGGCGCGTAGCAGGGCGTCCTGGAGCGCGTCGTCGGCGTCGTGGGCCGAACCCAGCATGCGGTAGCAGTGCGCGTGCAGCTCGCGGTGGAGCGGTCCAACGAGGCGGGTGAAGGCGGCATCGTCGCCCTCGCGCGCCCGGGCCAGATCGGCGCCCTCGGTCGCGGAAGGTTCGAACGAAATTTCCCCATGTGCGACGATTGTGCCGCATAGCGGCAGTCCTACCTGCACAGACCATGACGAACCCCGCCAGGAGGACCGCTATGACATCGACCGCACATCACCACGCGCCCGGGTGGTTCGACATCTCGACTCCCGATGCCCGGTGAGCGCGACACTTCTATCAGGAGATGTTCGGCTGGCCCCGTGAACGCCGTCGACGAGACGTACGCGCTCGTCGGCGACGACGGCGGGCGGCCGACGGGCGGGATCGGGCAGGCCGGCCCGCACAGCCCTTACACCGGGATCGTCGTCTACTTTCCGATCGATGACGTCGGCGACGCACTGGCGCGAGCGCAGAGACTCGGCGGCAGCCGCGTCCTGGAGCCGACGCGGACACCGCTCGGCCGGATCGCGGTGTTCGCCGACCCGGACGGGAACCTGGTCGGCCTGCTGAGCCGCTGACAGCCCGGCATCCGACCTACGGGAGGGACGACACATGACCGATCCGGCATCCCGGCCGACCCGGCACCGCGACGCCGGCCTCTGGTCGCTGATCCACACCGAACGGGCGGCGCTGGCGGCCGACCTGGCGGATCTGACCGACGAGCAGTGGGGCACGCCGTCGCTGTGCACCGGACTGACCGTGCGCGAGGTGCTGGCGCACCTCACCGCGGGGGCCGCTCTCAATCCACTGCGATGGCTGGCAGGCGTCATCCGCTGCCGCTTCGACTTCGACCGACAGGTGGCCATGCGGCTGGCCGAGCAGCTGGGAGCGAGCCCGGCCGAGACGCTCGACAGGTTCCGCGGCGTCATCACCGGCACCACCAAACCGCCCCTGCCGATCGTGGCGATGCTGGGCGAGACGATCGTGCACGGCGAGGACATCCGGCGGCCTCTGGGCATCGTCCGCGAGTACCCGATGGAGACGCTCACCGTGGTCGCCGACTACTACCGGCGCTCTGACCTGGTCGTCCTCGTCAGGGGGCGGATCAGTGGGCTCTGTCTCGTCGCGAACGACGGGCCCTTCACCGCGGGCTCCGGGCTGCTCGTGGCGGGGACCACGTTGGCGCTGACGATGGCCATGACCGGGCGCGGCACGTACTGCGACGAACTGGAGGGGGAGGGCGTGGCGACGTTGCGCGACCGCTGCGGGACACCCTGACCCCGCCCGCTCACCCGCCGCTCCCGGCTGGCCGCCTTCCGCCTTCTGCCGTCCCCCGTCCGCCATCAGGCACATGGCGCACCCGCGCTGGACGCCTGCCACCTGCCGGCCAGGACGCCCAGGGCCGCCAGCGGGCGGACGCCCGGCGGAGGCGCGGCGCGGATGCGGTGGGGCGGGGGCCGGCGGCGCTTGGTCGGGGGTGTGTTACTCCGGGCCGGTGTCGCCCAAGGAGATCAGGAGGTTGCGGAGGAGGCCGGCCAGCGCGTCGCGGTCGGCGCGGGAGAGGCCGGACAGAAGGCGGTCCTGGTTGGCCGCGTGACGTTCCAGGACGTCGCCGGCCACCCGCCGTCCTTCGTCCGTCAGCGCCACGAGCGTCATGCGGCGGTTGTCCGGCGCCGGCCAGCGATCGACCAGCCCCCGCGCCACCAGGTGATCCATGCGGTTGGTGAGCGCGCCAGGGCTGACCATGGCCGCGGCCGACAAATCCTTCATGGCCATGGAGGCCGCGTCGCTCCTCAGCAGGGTGGCCAGCATGTCGAACTCCCACGCCTCCAGCCCGTGCTCGGCCAGGCACTCCTTGACGCCGCGCTCGAGCAGCCGGGAGGCCCGCGACACCCGTCCGATCACCCCCATCGGTGACACGTCCACGTCGGGCCTGGTGCGCGCCCACTGACCGAGTATCACGTCGACTGCATCTCCCATGGCGGCAATCGTACGACATTGAAATGTTCGATGTCGTACGCTACAGTCCTGTCTGCAAACGTTCGATGTCGAAATTTTTGAGGTGGTAACAATGAAGGTGCTGGTGATCGGCGCGACCGGGTACGTCGGCGGGCCCGTGGTGGAGCGGCTGGTCGCACAGGGGCACGAGGTGGCGGCCTTCGTGCGTCCGGCGGCGGACGGAGACAGGCGGGTGCCGGGCGTGACCGACGTACGGTATGGGGATCTGTCGGACGCCGCGGCGCTGGAAAGGGCGATCAGCGCGGATCTCGACGCGGTGGTGCACGCCGGCCAGTTGACCGGCGACCAGGACGTCGACCTGGCCACGATCGCCGTGCTGGCCGGATCATCCAAGAAGGTGATCTATGTCAGCGGCGTCTGGGTGCTCGGCGAGACCGACGGGGCCGACGAGGACAGCCCGGCCAACCCCATCCCGCTGGTGGCGTACCGGGACAAGGTGGAGCGGCTGGTGATCGACGGCGGCGGCTCCGTGGTGCGTCCCGGCGTCGTGCACGGGCGCGGCGCGGGCATCCCGGCGCTGCTGCGCGCCCAGGCCGCCCGGCGCGGGTCCGGCGTGTACGTCGCCGCGGGCGGCGCGGTGTCGACGTGGAGCTTCGTGCACGTGGACGACCTGGCTGAGCTGGTCGTGGCCGCCGTGGAGAAGGGGGAGCCGGCCGTCTACCACGCCGTCAGCGAGGAGGCGGTGCCCGTCACCGCCGTGGCCGAGGCGGCGGCCAGGTCGGCGGGCGTCAAGGAGACGGCCGAGCCGTGGCCGGTCGACGAGGCCGCGCAGGAGCTCGGGGCGGGGTTCGCTGACGCGCTGGCGCTCAGCCAGCGCGTCAGCGCGG
Organism: Nonomuraea sp. NPDC050786; assembly: GCF_040654115.1. NCBI lineage: Bacteria > Bacillati > Actinomycetota > Actinomycetes > Streptosporangiales > Streptosporangiaceae > Nonomuraea > Nonomuraea sp. NPDC050786. Next base: position 33,275 of record NZ_JBFAHJ010000051.1, on the reverse strand, counting down.
CCCGCACCCGCCAGGCACTCGGCTGGCGGCCCGCCCGCCCCGGCATCGTCGCCGACCTCGTCGAGGGTTCGTACGCCTGACCCCCGCACGGCGTCGTCACGCGGCTGGCGACACCAGGCCGGCGTCGTGGGCGGCGATGGCCAGTTGGACGCGGTCGCGGGCGCCGAGCTTGGCGAGCAGGCCGGCGATGTGGGCCTGGGCGGTCTGGCCGCGAGGCCGGGGTGGCGCTGCCGCGTCCGTCGTGCCGTCTCACCCGTCCGCGTCCGTGGACGCGGGATGGGCATCATCTCCGGCATGGCATTCGGCCTGGTGAACAAAGGCCAGCACATGTGGCTGATGGCTACCATCGCCCTGCTGCACCTTGGGCCATCGGGCCGGCTGCCGTTCCGCTTGATGCGCTTCCTGCATGATCTGCACCAGCTGGGCGTCCTTCGTACCGTGGGCCCCTTCTACCAGTTCCGCCATGTCGAACTACGAGATCATCTCGCTGCCGCCAAGGCGACCGGTCACTCCCGCTGAAGGCGCCGCCCCTCCCGGCCCGGCACACGAGTCACCGTCTGTCCCCCGTGCGAGCTACCCGAGAGTGTCCACCCTGCGGGGACGATTCCAGACCGCCGGCTCCCTAGCGTTTCTCGGCGTAGCCGCGGCGCCCCGTCGCGGCGTCCCCCAACGTAAGGGAGTCGTCATGCGGTTGTTGAAACAGCTCGTGCCCGTCGCGGTGGTCGCCTTCGCCGGCGGCGCGATCGTGGGCGCGGTGCAGGGGAGCCCGCTCCTCACCCTGCTCATCGGCGTCGCGACGGCGGTGCTCGCCGTCTTCGTGTACGCCCGCGTGGTGCGGTGGTCGGAGCGACGCGAGCCGGTGGAGGTGGCGGCGCAAGGCGCCGCCCCCGCCATCGCACGAGGGGCGCTGATCGGTGTCGCGCTGTTCGCGGCCGTCATCGTGAACATCGCTCTCATGGGCGGTTACCGGATCGACGGGCTGGGCTCGCTTGCGGGCGCGGCCGGGCTGCTCGGCTTCATGGCCGCCGCCGCGGTGACGGAGGAGCTGCTGTTTCGCGGCATCCTGTTCAGGATCGTCGAGGAACGCATCGGCACGTGGCTCTCGCTGGTGCTGACGGCGCTGCTGTTCGGTCTGATGCACCTGTTCAACGCGCACGCCAGCCTGTGGGGCGCGATCGCCATCGCGATCGAGGCCGGCGGCATGCTCGCCGCCGCCTACGCCGCGACCCGCACCCTGTGGGTGCCGATCGGCGTGCACTTCGGCTGGAACTTCGCGGCGGCCGGCATCTTCGGCACCGAGGTCTCGGGCAACGGCGCGACGCAGGGGCTGCTGCACGGCGTGACGTCGGGTCCCGCCCTGCTCACGGGCGGCGAGTTCGGGCCGGAGGCGAGCCCGTACGCGGTGGTGTTCGGCCTGCTGCTGACGGTCGTGTTCATGTGGCTGGCCCGCCGGCGCGGCAACGTGGTCCCGCTCCGGCGCGGTGCGACCGCTACGCTCACCCAATGATCGATCTGCGGCGGGTCACGGACCTGTGGCGGCGGTGCGACGTCGTGGTCCGGGACTTACCGTTCGGGCTGCTGATGGCCGTCGTCTCCCTCCTGCCGGCGCTCCACGGCAAGGGGACGCAGGTCGGAGACCTGCCGGCTCGCCCCTTCGACGCGTTGGCGTTCGTGGTGATCGCTCTGGAGTGCCCTCCGCTCGCCGTGCGCCGGCGGTGGCCGGCCGTCTGCCTCGTCCTGGTGTCGCTCGGCTTCGCCCTCGACCAGATCCGCGCCTACCACGTGTTCGCGAGCAACGCGATGCCCATCGCGCTCATCAGCGCGGGCGCCCATCTGGGGCGTGGCCGGCGCGTCACCGTGGTCCTCCTCTCCATGGCGTACGTGCCGCTGGCGGTCGCGCTCAACCGGCTCGGCGCGACCGAGAAGGTGGAAGGGTACGTGGTCTTCTACCTGGCGCTGGCCCTGGCGTGGGGCATCGGCGTCTGGCTGCGCTCCACCCGCGCCGCCGAGGCCGAACGCAGCCGCCACCTCGCCGAGGCCACCCGCGCCGCCGAACGCACCCGCATCGCCCGCGAGCTCCACGACGTCGTGACCCACCACGTGACGGCGATGGTGGTGCAGGCGGAGGCGGCACGCTATCTGACCGCCGTGCCCGACCGCCTCGACGCGACGCTGAGCGCCGTCACCGACACCGGGCGGCGGGCCATCACCGACCTGCGGCACATGCTCGACCTGCTCAAAGCCGATCACGACACCGACGTCAGCATGCCCTCCGCCGGCGAGCTCCACGCGCTCGTGGAGCAGACCCGCTGGGCCGGGCAGCCGGTGGAGTTCACCGAGGAGGGCAGCCCGGCGGAATCGGCGGGCAGCGCCGAGTTCGTGACCTACAGGGTCGTGCAGGAAGCCCTGACGAACGCCCTCAAATACGCCCACGGCAGCCGTACCGTGGTGCACGTGCGCTACGGCGAGAAGGAGATCACCGTGGAGGTCGGCACCGACGGCTCCGGCTCCCGGGCAGCCGGCTCTCCCGGCGGGAGCGGGCGGGGGCTGTCCGGGCTGCGCGAGCGGGTCGAGGCCCTGGGCGGCGAGTTCAGCGCCGACCGGCGGGCGGGCGGCGGCTTCGTGGTACGGGCCCGCATCCCCGCGGGGAGCCCGTCGTGAGCACGCCGCTCCGGGTCCTGGTCTGCGACGACCAGGCGCTGATCCGCACCGGCTTCGCAACGATCATCGACGCGCAGCCGGACCTGGAGGTGGTGGGGGAGTGCGGCGACGGCCGCGCCGCGGTGGACCTGGCCCGGCGGCTGAGCCCCGACATCGTGGTGATGGACGTGCGCATGCCGGTGCTCGACGGCATCGAGGCCACCCGCCTGCTGGCCGGCGCCGGGGTCGAGAATCCGATCAAGGTGCTCGTGGTGACGACGTTCAACCTGGACGAGTACGTCTACGAGGCGCTGCGCGCGGGGGCCAGCGGCTTCCTGCTCAAGGACGCCCCGCCGGCGCAGCTCCTGCACGGCATCCGTACCGTCGCCTCGGGCGCCGCGCTGCTGGCGCCCGAGGTGACCCGGCAGCTCGTCGGCAGGTACGCGTCCCGGATCCGCCCCGCCCGGGACACACCGGACGAGACCGCGCTGACGCCGCGCGAACTGGAGGTGCTGCGCCTCATCGCCGACGGCCGGTCCAACAGCGAGATCGCCGCCACCCTGGTGATCAGCCAGGAGACCGTCAAGACGTACGTGTCGCGCATCCTCACCAAGCTCGACCTGCGTGACCGCGTACAGGCGGTGGTCTACGCCTACCGCAGGGGCCTGGTGACCTGAGGCGCCCCGCGCGGGAACCTCGCTGGGGCGAACGCCGCAGACGTCAGGACCGTGCGTGAAAACCCGGTGACGTCGGTGATCATCCTCGCGATAATGGCCGACGTGGAAGAGGTCAACGTCGTCGTCGCCCATAGCGAGCGCGCGACCCTGCGCGTCGGCGACGTGTACCTGAAGATCGACGGCGATCAGACGCGCACTGACGTCGAGGTCGCGGCGATGGCCATGGCGCCGATCCCGACGCCGGAGGTGCTGTGGCGCAAGCCGCCCGTGCTCGCGCTCGCCGCCCTCCCCGGCACGGCACTCGGCCGCCTCGGCGAGCCGTCGACCGCGTCGTCGGCGGCGTGGGCCGCGGCGGGTGCCGCCGCACGGGTGCTGCACGACGCGCCACTGCCGCCCTGGCCCGGTCGGGGCCTCGACGAGATCGCATCGCGCCTCGACGGCGAGTGCGAGTGGCTCGTCACGAGCGGCGTCCTTCCCGCCGACCTGGTGACGCGCAACCGCCGGGTTGCCGAGGCTGCGCTCCGGCCGTGGACACCGGTCTTCACGCACGGCGACCTGCAGGTCAGCCACGTGTTCGTCGACGGTGACGAGATCACCGGCGTGATCGACTGGTCCGAGGCGGCCCAGGGCGATGCCCTGTTCGACCTCGCCATCCTGACGCTCGGCCACGAGGAGCACCTTGGCGACGTCGTCGCCGGCTACGGCGCCGACGTCGACCTTGACGTGATCCGCGCGTGGTGGTCGCTGCGAAGCCTGCTGGCGATCCGCTGGCTGGTCGAGCACGGCTTCGACCCGTCCTTGCCAGGCTGCGAGATCGACGTGCTGAGATCCCGGATGTGAGCTGCAACGAGCTGGATGGCCACGAGTGCCATTCGGCCGTTTGCCTGGCGCGAAGGTGTTGACCCTGACGCAGCGTCAACGTCCCAGCATGGTGGCATGACGACGAGAACCAGTGCGATCGAGGCCGCCGGAGTGCGCAAGTCGTACGGCGACCGTGAGGTGGTCGCCGGAGTCGACCTGACCGTTCCCGAAGGCACCGTCTACCCGGCACCGCAGGCGGATCGCCCGACTTGCCGCCGGGGACAGCCTGGCGCTGCCCCCGGAGGTGGTCGAGTTCCTCGACCGGCTGCGGGCGCTCGGCGTCGACGAGCGGATCGTCCAGGTCGAACGCGACGGCTGGATCGGCTGGACCAAGCTCGAGCGCGTCACAGGTGCACGTATGCAGCCAAGGCGCCCATAGCGTGCCGGTCATGACAGCGACGATCAGCGTTCAGGTCCTGACGGCCACCTCCTGACCGCGGTGGCCGAGCATGTCGGGCCCCTTGGTTAGGATTGCGGCATGCCGGACACGCAGTACGAAGACCTGCTCCGCCACGTGCTGGACACGGGCGCCCACAAGGAGGACCGCACCGGCACGGGGACGCGGTCGATCTTCGGTCACCAGCTGCGCTACCGGCTGTCTGACGGCTTCCCGCTGATCACGACGAAGAAGGTCCACTTCCGTTCGATCGCCTATGAACTGCTGTGGTTCATACGCGGCGATGCGAACGTCACGTGGCTCCGGGACAATGGCGTCACGATCTGGGACGAGTGGGCGGCGCTGGACGGTGATCTCGGCCCGATCTACGGCGTGCAGTGGCGGTCATGGCCGACCCCGGACGGCGGGTATGTCGACCAGATCAGCGAGGTGCTGCGCACGCTGCGCGAGGATCCCGACTCTCGGCGGATCATCGTGTCCGCGTGGAACGTCGCCGACATCCCACGGATGGCGCTGCCGCCCTGCCATGCGTTCTTCCAGTTCTACGTCGCCGACGGCAAGCTGTCCTGCCAGCTCTACCAGCGAAGCGCGGATCTGTTCCTCGGCGTGCCGTTCAATATCGCGAGCTACGCCCTGCTGACGCACATGATCGCCGCGCAGGTGGGCCTCGGCATCGGTGACTTCGTCTGGACCGGAGGCGACTGTCACATCTACGACAACCACGAGGACCAGGTCCGCACGCAGCTCGCACGCGAGGCACGGCCGTTCCCCGTGCTGAGCCTGAAGCCGGCGGACAGCCTGTTCGACTACACCTACGAGCACATCGCCCTCGACGGCTACGACCCGCACCCCGCCATCAGGGCACAGGTGGCGGTGTGATCGGGCTGGTCTGGGCGCAGTCGGCGAACGGCGTCATCGGCCGCAACGGCATGCTGCCATGGCACCTGCCGGAGGACCTGAACCACTTCCGCTCCCTGACTGCGGGTACGACCGTGCTCATGGGCCGCCGCACGTGGGAGTCGCTGCCGCCACGGTTCCGGCCGCTGCCGGGCAGACGCAATCTTGTGCTGTCGCGCACGCCGCAGGAGGGCGCGGAAACGTTCCCCGACCTGCGGCAGGCGCTCGCCGCAGCGTCCGGGGACGTGTGGGTGATCGGTGGCGCAGCGGTGTATCGGGCGGTACTGCCCATCGCGGAACGAATCGTGGTCACCGAGATCCGGGAGCCCTTCGAAGGTGACACGCACGCACCGGACGTGGGACGCTCGCCAGACTCGGTCGGGGCGTGGCAGGAGTCTTCGACCGGGCTGCACTACCGGTTCCTGACCTGGGACTGAGGTCAGGAAGCCGCGGTGGTGGTGGCCGGAGCTGCCGGCGCGGAGTGGCGGGGGCTGTGACGCCGGCCTGCGCCGTGTTCACCGGCCTGCGCCGTGTTCACCGGCCTGCGCCGTGTTCACCGGCCTGCGCCGTGTTCACCGGCCTGCGCCGTGTTCACCGGCCTGCGGCTGACCGCGGCCCGGACGCCGAAGGGCGTCCCGGGCGGCGTCCCCATGCCGAGATCAGCGGCGCGAGGGTGAGGTCGAGCTCGCCGGCATCGATGGCGGCCAGGTGCGCGTCGATCTCGGCGTCGTCAGCCAACCCGGCGGTGAGCAACTCGGCGCGGACCATGCGCACCGTCGCGGTCTCCAGCCGGTTGCAGGCCACCCCGCCGACCGGGAAGCAGCCGGCCGCCGTGACATCGACCAGGCCGGCCGCACGCAACGCCCGCGGCAGCGTACGGCCGTAGCGCAGGTCAGCGCCGCGGCGGGCCATCAACTCCCGGACGGCGCGCCGCAGCCGGTTGGCGCGCTGCTGTGCCGGGCCGACCTCATCGAGGCAGGCCAGCGGCTGCAACTCCGTATCGGCGTCCTCGACCAACAGCCAGCCACCGGGGCGCAGCGCCGCCACCATCGTCGCCAGCGCCCGGGCACGGTCGGGCACGTGGAGGAGCACGAGCCGGGCGTGTACCAGGTCGAACGTGCCTGGCTGCGGCGGCGGGTCCCCGACGATGTCGTGCCGGAGCACCTCGTACCCGCTGTGCGGGTCCAACCAGGCCGGATTGAGGTCCGTGGCCAGCACGTAACCGGTTGGTCCGACGGCCGTGGCGAGTGCCTCGGGAATGCTGGGGCCTCCGGCACCGACTTCCCAGCAGCGCCAGCCCGCCTTCACTCCGAGCCGGTCGAAGTGCCCCCGTGTGACACCGTCGAACAGCTCGGCCAGCCAGGTGAACCGCTCGCCCGCCTCCGCCCGGGCGTTGTCGAGCAAGTAACGGTGACCCGGCTCGGACCCGGGGTCGGCGAGGGGTTGCGATGAACTCATGCCTATATCCTCACGGCCTTCCGCGACGGAGCCCTTGTTGTTCTTACCGTTCCGGCCCTGGTTAAGCTGCCCGCATGGCGCAGATTCTTCTCCTGCACTCGATGTACGGCCTGCGGCCCGCCGTGCACCAGGCCGCCGACAGGTTCCGGGCGGCCGGCCACGACGTGCACGTCCCCGACCTCTACGGCGGCAGGGTCGTCGACACGCCCGAGGAGGGCATCGCGATCAAGGAGGAGATCGGGCGGGACACGCTGCTGAAGCGGGCCGTGGCCGCGGCCGCCCCCCTCTCCGGCGAACGGCTGGTCTACGCGGGCCTCTCGCTGGGCGCGGCACTCGCGCAGAACCTCGCCCTGGCTGACGAGCGCTCGCGCGGGCTGCTGCTGATGCATGGCACCTCCGACATGGCCGAAGGTGTCTCGGCCGACGACCTGCCGGTCCAGCTCCACGTCGCCGACCCCGACACCTACGAGCCCGTCGACTGGCTGAACGCCTGGTACCTCAGGATGCGCCGGGCGCGGGCCGACGTCGAGGTCTTCCGTTACCCCGGCGTGGGCCACCTGTTCACCGACCCTGACCTGCCCGACTACAACGCCGAGGCCGCCGAGCGCGCCTGGGCGATCGCCCTCGACTTCGTCGCGGACCTTTGACCGGCGGGCGCCCCGCCCCGTCTCGCCTCAGTGAGTATGAGAGCCAGCCGGCTCCATGCCAAGACGGACCGTCTCGTCTCCCCGGGTGGCGGGTGAAAGTTTCACCGCGAAGTCGCAGGTTGCCGCGGGTGTCCCCACCCGAGGTTTGACGCGGGCGCCCGCCCGTGCGATCAAAGCAGACGCGGTTCCGGCTGGAACGCGCTGGCAATGTTAGCGCTACCAAAACCGAGGTAACCGAATGAAACGCCTGGCCATCCTGCCCCTCCTGCTGATCGCCACTCTCCTCTTACCCACCCAGAGCGCCCTCGCCGACACGAACGCGGCCAGGAGCGCGACGCCGTCCGCCTCGTACACGTCCTCCTGGGAGAGCGTGGCGGCCATCAACGACGGCATCGACCCGCCCAGCTCCAACGACACCGTCAACAAGCGCTGGGGCACCTGGCCCAACACCGGCACCCAGTGGGCCGAGCTCACCTGGAGTGCAGCCCAGACGCTCAAGGGCGCCGACGTCTACTTCTTCGACGACGGCGGCGGCGTCCGCGTCCCCGCCTCCTGGAAGCTCCAGTACTGGAACGGCAGCGCCTACACCGACATCTCCGCCACGTACCCGATCGCCGTCAACGCCTACAACAAGGTGAGCTTCACGCAGGTCAGCACCACGCGGCTGCGCGTCGTCCTGCAGAGCGGCCAGGGGTCGGTGGGGCTCCTCGAGGTCAAGGTGTGGGCGCCCGACTCCGGCGGCGGCACCTCCGGCTGGAACCCGCCGGCCAACCTGGTCACCCCGCTCAACCAGGTCTGGCAGCACGTCGAGAGCACGTACCCGGACCCGTACGGGTTCCGCAACTACGGCTGGGACCAGATCATGGCCAACAAGGGCTCGATCAACTACTGCGTCCGCTGGGACACCACCGCCACCGTGACGGCGGCCCAGCGTGACCAGATCCACGCCGCCCTGGCCCGCCAGTTCAAGAAGTGGATGGACGTCATGGCCGGCCACAACGGCTGGCCGTACGCGAACGTGCCGGTCAAGGTCGTGGGCTGGGCCGTACGTGACCGCGCCCAGCTGCAGTGGAGCGACAACTCGGTCGACATCTACGTCAACAACATCCGCGAGAACGCGCCCCAGTGCTCCGAGCCCTGCGGCCGGTTCTTCAACCAGAGCGGCAACTACCCGAACTGTCCGGGCGGCGCGTCGCACCACTACGACATGTCGCTCTGGCTGACCGCCGGGTTCAGCGGGGGAGCAGGCGGCGACTGGGGGCAGCGGATCGGCAGCGAGTACTTCATGTCGAACCTCAACGCCGACAACATCCACATCCTGCTGCACGAGATGGGACACTCGTTCGGCCTGGACGACTTCTACGACTGGACTCCGACGGGCCAGTGCTGCTTCCTGATGAAGGCGGGCAGCGCGACGCAGATCACGGAGTTCGACGCGTGGATGTTCCGCGACTGGTGGCGGCACCTGAAGAGCCGCTACGGCTACTGACAGAAGGGGAGGGCGGCGGGGTCTCCGCCGCCCTCCGGCCGGTCACGCGACCGTGAGCTTGTACTCACGCGTGACGGGGGTGCTCAGCTTGTCGTTGTCCCTGAGCTGGACGGTGAACGTGGCGGTCCCGGCCGTGGTGGGGGTGCCGGTGATCGCCCCGGTGAACCGGTCGAGGCTCAGCCCCGCGGGCAGCGAGCCGTCGACGACCTGCCAGTCGTAGAACGGGACCCCGCCCTTGGCCTGGAGCCGCTGCTCGTACGCGCTGCCCGCCTTCGCCGCGGGGACGGCGGAGGTCTCGATCGAGGGCTTGAGGAACGGGGTCAGCTTCCTGTTCAGCTTCCACCCGGCGTTCTCCGCGATCAGCAGCGACAGCTTGGTCAGCTCCCACCTGCGGGTCGGGAAGACGTGCCGCCAGCCGCCGCTCTGCCCGCTCAGCCGGTCCCAGTACGGGTCGTCGCCGGGCACGTGGTAGCTGGTGTCGAGCGGCACGGGGTAGCCCTGGTAGTCGATGACCTCCTGGTCGTCCTTGCCCTTGGCGGCCACGTAGTCGGCCATGCCCTGCCAGTCGCTGTGGAAGGCGACCGCGTGGCCGTACTCGTGCATGACCAGGCCCTCGACGTCGATCACCTGGCCGAGGTCGGTCTTCCACCAGTCCTCGTCGCCCAGCGAGGTGAACAGCTTCATCAGCTGCTCGTCGTACTCGAGGATCATGCTGGTGGAGCGGTGGTAGGGGGTGGGCTTGCCGTTCTGGGTGTGGAACTTGCCGTTGACGGTGGGGTAGCCGGTCGAGTACGGCGTCTGGATACCGCGGAACCACACGTACATGCCGTTGTACGGCTTGGCGTTGGAGACCTCGACCTCGTTCTGCCAGTCGTCGCCCGGCAGCTTGTTGACCTCGTCGCCCGCCGGGACGGTGTCGAACGGCTTCAGGTCGAAGAAGGCGAACCAGTTGCGCACCGCGGCCTCGGCGGCCCTGCGCACGCCGGGGTCCTTGAAGTAGCCGGTGATGTCGTCGTAGCGGTAGTCGAAGTCGATGGGGATGGAGGGCCTGAGCGGGGTCTTCTCGTCCTGCTGCACCCTGATCGGCATGGTCTGCGTGTTCGTGCCGCCGGACGCGTCCGTGGTCTTCATGATCCACTGGTGCAGTTCGTCCTGGCCGCCGTGCTGCTTGGAGTGGATGGCCAGCCGGACGACCTCGCGGTCGGCGGGGCCGGTGAGGGTGAAGGACTTGGTGGCGCCGGTGGCCGTCAGCTCGCTCGGCATGTTGAACATCAGCCTGGAGGTGCCCTTGGCCTGCAGGTCCACCTTCAGCGGGTACTGGATGCCGGGGACCTTCGGCGCGCGTACTGTCAGCTCGATGTACGGGTTGGCGAGGTAGCCCTGCCAGTCCACGAGCTGGACGCCGTAGTCGTTGACCTTGCGGTAGAAGATGTCGAACACGTCCAGCGCGGGGGCCGCCTGACGGGCGGCGAGGCTGGGGGAGGGGACCGACAGCGCGCCGGCCAGGGCGGCCAGCGCGCTGAGGGCGGCGAGCTTCCTCATCGAATCCTTTCCAGGTGGACTAGGTGAAGGCCTTCACTTCGAGCAGCCCCACCGAGGCCTGGCCGCTCTGCAGCGCCACGCGCAAGCGGGTGGTGCTGATCGGGTTGAACGTGACGTGGTTGTAGGCGTTGATGGCGATCGGGTACGTGCCGGGGACGTCGACGTACGCGCTGCCGTTCCAGTACTGGAGCTTCCAGGAGGCCGGCAGGCGGACGCCGTCGTTGTCGTCGAAGAAGTAGACGTCGGCGGCCTTCAGGGTCTGGCTGCCCGGCCAGGTGAGCTCGGCCCACTGGGCGCCGGTGTTGGGCCAGGTGCCCCAGCGCTTGTTGACGGTGTCGTTCGAGCTGGGCGGGTCGATGCCGTCGTTGATGGCCGCCACGCTCTCCCACGGCGAGGTGTACGAGGCGGACGGCGTCGCGCTGCCGGCCACGTTCACCGAGGTCCCGCCGCCGCTGCCCACGGTCAGCTGGAACGTCCTGGTCACCGGCGTGCTCAGCTTGTCGTAGTCGCGCAGCTGCACGGTGAAGCTCGACGTGCCCGCCGTGGCGGGGGTGCCGCTGATCGTCCCGGTGAACCGGTCGAGGGTCAGCCCCGCGGGCAGGGAGCCGCTGGTGACCTGCCAGTCGTAGAACGGCACGCCGCCCTTTGCCTGCAGCGTCTGGCTGTAGGCGGTGCCCGGCGTGGCCGAGGGCAGGGCGGTGGTGACGATGGACGGCGGCAGGAACGGGGTGAGGTTGCGGTTGAGCTTCCACCCGGCGTTCTCCGCGATCAGGAGCGACAGCTTGGTCATCATCCACCGGCGGGTGGGGAACATGTGCGTCCAGCCGCCGTTCTGCCCGCTGATCCGGTCCCAGTACTTCTGGTCGCCCGGGATGTGGTAGCTGCTGTCCAGCGGAACGGGGTAACCCTGATACGCGACGACATCGGGATCGTTCCCGGCGTTCTGTACGTATGACCGCATGCCGGCCCAGTCGCTGTGGAAGGCGACGGCGTGGCCGTACTCGTGCATGACCAGGCCGTGCACGTCGAGCACCGAGCCCGCGATCTCCGTCTTGTACCAGTCCTCGTCGGCCAGGGAGGTGAACAGCTTCTTGTTCGCCTCGTCGTACTCGAAGATCATCGCGGTCGAGCGGTGCAGCGGGCCCGCGAGCTGCTGGCCGTTCCTGGTGCTGTACTTGCCGTTGGCGGCGGGGTAGCCGGTCGAGTACGGCGACTGGATGCCGCGGAAGAACACGTACATGCCGTTGTAGGCGGCGTTGTTGGTGACCGTGATCTCGTTCTGCCAGTCGTTGCCCGGCAGGTGGTTGGTCTCCGCCCCGGCCGCCACGGTGTCGAACGGCTGCATGTCGAAGAACCTGAACCAGTCCTTCACGGCCTCCTCTGCGGCGGTCCGGAAGTTCGGCTCGTTGAAGTAGCCGGTGATGTTGTCGTAGCGGTAGTCGAACGTGACCGGCAGGCTCGGCTGCAGCGCGGTCTTCTCGTCCTGCTGCACCCGGATCGGCATCTGCTGCTGGGTCGTCGTGCCGGACCCGTCCCGGATGTTGAGCTTGAGCGTGTAACTTTCATCCTGGCCGGGGCCGCGCTTGGAGTGGATCGCGAGGCGGAACACCTTCTGGTCGTTCGCGTTCGCGAACGTCAGCGTCTTGGTGGCGCCGGTGGCGGTCAGCTGGCTGGGCAGGTCCATCATGAGCCTGGAGGTGCCCTCGGCCTTGAGGTCGATCGTGACCGGGTACTGCACGCCGGTCGGGGGTTTGACGGTGAGCTCGACGTACGGATTGGCCAGGTAGCCCTGCCAGTCGACCAGCTTGACGCCGTAGTCGTTGACGGTCCTGCCGAACATGTCGACCACCGTGGCGGTGGTCGCGGCGTGCGCTTGCTGCGGCACGCCGCTGAGTAAGGAGGCTAGTAAGACGGCCGCTGCGGTGACTCGCCTGGCGCCCTTGGCGGCCTTGGGGGCGTGGCGGGATCCTCGGTCCATCCGGACTCCTAGTAAGGATTTTGGGAATAGGTTTTCCCACGCGCACAGTAAGGTGTTACACAGCACCGGTCAACCCCCGTCCGCACCGCCCGCGCCGCACGGTTCGCGCCGCACGGTTCGCGGAAGCGGGACGTGGCGCGTGGTGCGTGCCGCGTCACCGGCGCGGGGTCAGGGGGTGGCGCGGCGGGTGGACTCGCGCAGGACCAGGCTGGCCGGGACGATGGTGACGCCGCCGGTCGTCGGCTGGCCGGCGATGGCGTCCAGCAGGTGGCGGGCCGCCAGGCGCCCGATCTCGCCCAGGTTCATGTCCACGGTCGTCAGCGGCGGCCGGCACCCCAGCGCCATCGGCTCCCAGTTGTCGAACCCCACCAGCGCCACGTCCTCGGGCACCCGCCGCCCCCGCTCGCGCAGGGTCTCGGCGACCCCCCGCGCGATCTGGTCGCTCCCGCAGAAGATGGCGTCCACGTCGGGCGTGGCGTGCAGCAGCACGTCGGCCCCCTGCCGGCCCCACTCCTCGCTCCACTGCCCGTACAGGATCTCGCCCGCGGGCGACAGCCCGGCGGAGGAGAGGGCGGAGGTGAGCCCCTGGGCGCGCCGCCGCGCCGCCTGGAAGCGCTGGGGGCCCGTCACGTGGCCGATGCGGGTGCGTCCCGTCGCCATGAGGTGGCGGGCGGCCAGCGCCCCGCCGCCCTCGTCGTCCGGGATGATCGAGACGTCCGAGTCGTCCGTGGACTGCGTCATCGCGTACACGACGGGGACGGGCAGGTCGCGGCCGATCCCCGGGCGCGGCTCCGTGCGCCGCCCCGTGACGATGATGCCCTCGACGCGCCTGGCCAGCAGGCGCTCGACGTAGTGCCGCTCCCTGATCGGGTCGTCGCGCGTGTCGCACATGAACACCGAGATCTGGCCCGCGCCCAGCGCGTCCTCGGCGCCCAGCATCACGGGGATGCTGAAGCGGCCGAAGCTGTCGCCCGTGACCAGGCCCACGGTGTACGTGCGGCCCGCCAGCAGCCCCTGGGCGAGCGGATTGGGCCGGAAGCCGAGCCGCTCGGCGGCGGCGAGCACCCGGTCGCGCGTCTCGACGCGCATGCGGCCCCGCCCGTTGAGCGCCTTGGACGCGGTGCCGATCGACACGTCGGCGGCCGCCGCGACATCCCTGATCGTGACGGTTCTCGTTGTCCCATCGGAAGGGCTGGCCAACCGTGTCCCCTTTCGCGTCACACCCTACTGCGCACAAGCATCCCCTTGACCTGTGATGTATCACACCTTACCCTCCGATTGAGAAAACCTATTCCCACCGTTTTCTCACACGGGCAGAGGTTGAGGAGCTAGATGCAGCAGAGTCCTGTCATTCCGTCCGGCCGGACAGTGTGGCGGCCGCTCGGGATCCCAGACGTGGTCATCACCGGCGGGCCGCTCGCGCGGTGGCAGCGGATCAACCACGAGGCCAGCATCCCGCTGGGCCTGGAGCAGATGGAGCGCTCGGGCGCCCTGCCCAACCTGCGCCGCGCGGGCGGAGAGGGCGAGGGGCCGTTCCAGGGCTACCGGTTCCAGGACTCCGACCTCTACAAGCAGCTCGAGGCGATCTCCTGGGAGCACGTCCGCGCCCCCGAGGCCGGGTACGGCGACTTCGCCGACCAGGCGGCGGCCGTCCTGAAGAAGGCACAGCGCGACGACGGCTACCTCAACTCGCACTACCAGGTCGTCAAGCCGGACAAGATCTACACCGAGCTCGAGTACAGCCACGAGATGTACTGCGCGGGCCACCTGTTCCAGGCCGCGGTGGCGGCCGCCCGCGCCGGGATCGGCGACGGGGTGGTCGAGGTCGCCAGGCGCCTCGCCGACCACCTGGTCGACGTCTTCCTGACCGGCGGCAACGACGGCATCGACGGCCACGCGGAGGTCGAGACCGCGCTGGTGGAGCTCTACCGCCTGACCGGCGAGCGGGCCTACCTCGACCTGGCGGCCAAGCTGATCGACAACCGCGGCAAGGGCCTCATCAAGGACAGCGGCATGGGCATGCTGTACGCGCAGGACCACCTGCCCGTACGCGAGGCCGACACCGCGGTGGGCCACGCCGTGCGCCAGCTCTACCTGGAAGCCGGCATCGTCGACGTCTACCTGGAGACCGGCGACGAGTCGCTGCTGGAGTGCTCGCTGCGCCGCTGGGAGGACATGGTCGCCACCAAGACGTACATCACGGGCGGCCACGGTTCGCGCCACGACGGCGAGGCGTTCGGCGAGCGGTACGAGCTGCCGCCCGACCGCGCCTACAGCGAGAGCTGCGCCGCCATCGCGAGCATCCACTGGAACTGGCGGCTGCTCCTGGCCACCGGCCACGGCCGCCACGCCGACCTGATCGAGCGCACGCTCTACAACGCCTTCGCCGCCTCCACCTCGGCCGACGGCCTGCGCTTCTTCTACGTCAACCCGCTCCAGCGCAGGAACGACCTCGTCGAGGACGCCTACCTCGGGCGGCGCAGGGAGTGGTTCGCGTGCGCCTGCTGTCCCCCGAACATCATGCGCCTGGTGGCCTCGCTCGGCGCCTACGTGGCCACGACCGGCGACTCCGGCCTGCAACTGCACCAGTACGTCCCGGGCACCGTCGCCGGGAAGATCCGGATCGAGACCGACTACCCGTGGGACGGGCTCGTCCGCATCACGGTCGAGGAGGCGGGCGACTGGGAGCTCGCCCTGCGCATCCCGGCCTGGAGCGAGGCCACGTACGTCGACGACCGCCCGGCCCGGGCCGGCGAGGACGGATATTTCCGGCTGCGCCGCGGCTGGCAGGCCGGTGACACCGTCGAGCTCCGGCTCGACATGACGCCCAGGATCACCTACCCCCACCGCAGGATCGACGCGGTCAGGGGCTCCGTGGCGCTGGAGCGCGGACCGCTCGTCTACTGCTTCGAGAACGCCGACCAGCCCGACGGCGTGGAGGTCGACGACCTCGTCCTGAACCCGCAGGCCCCGCTGCGGGTCAAGCCCGTCGACGACCTCGAGGGCGTCGGCCGCACCGTACTGATCGAAACCGACGCCGTCGCCGTGCACCAGCCGGTCGGCGGCCTGCCGTACACCACGAAACCCCTGGCGACCAGCACCGGCGTGAAAGCGACCGCCGTCCCCTACTTCCAGTGGGACAACCGCGACGGCGGCGCGATGCGGGTCTGGATCCCCCTCGCGTAAGGAAAGACGCGGATGAGAAGACGCGACCTGTTGAAGCTGGGCGGGCTCGCCGCCCTCGGCGCCACGGCCTCGGCCTGCGGCGGCTCGGGCTCCGGCTCGGGCGGGAAGAACGTGCAGCTGCAGTTCATGTACTGGGGCTCGACGTTCGAGAAGGCGGCCGTCGAGCGGATGCTCAAGCAGTACGAGCAGAAGCACGCGGGGGTGAAGGTCAAGCCGCTCTACACGCCCGACGAGTACGACGTGAAGCTCAACACGCTCGTGGCCAGCAACCGGCTCCCGGACGCCGGGTATGTGCCGCTGGCGATGTCGTACCGGCTGGGCCAGCAGGGCAAGCTGGTCAACCTGTTCCCCTATCTGAAGAAATATCCGCAGCTGGCCGGCTACCTGCCGGACGCGTACCTGTGGAGCGGCCAGGACAACCTGCACGGCGTCGCGACGGCCAACGAGATCGAGCTGCTGTGGTTCAGCAAGTCCGCCGTCGCGGCCGCCGGGGTCACGCCGCCCGCCGACGCCGCCTCCGCCTGGACGTGGGATCAGATGGTCGAGAACGCCTACAAGCTGACGATCGACCAGAACGGCAAGCACCCGGACGAGTCGGGCTTCGACCCGAAGCAGATCAAGCAGTTCGGCATCTCCAGCAGCATCACCTACGGCGCGGCCTGGTACGGGTTCCTGCGCAGCAACGGCGTGGACTTCGCCGACGAGAGCGGCAAGAAGTGCCTGCTCGACACGCCCGAGGCGATCCAGGTCTTCCAGAATCTGCAGGACCTCGTCTACAAGCACCGCGTCGCTCCCGGCCCCGGGCAACTCGCCGCGACCGGCGACGACGCGCCGGGCACCAACATCCTGCTCAAGACCAAGCGGGTGGCCATGGTCGTGGACGGCCACTGGAGCCTGCTCGACATGAACGAGAGCAAGGTGGACTACGGCATCGGCGTGCTGCCCAAGTACAAGGAGCCGTTCACCGCCAGCCAGGTGGCGGGCGCCTCGGCGGTGTTCGCGGGGAGCAAGCACGAGCAGGAGGCGGTCGAGCTGTTCGCCTTCCACAACGACCCGCGCTACGTCGACCTGTTCGCCAAGGGCCTGTGGATGCCGCAGGAGAAGAAGTACTACGAGGACCAGGCGGCCATCGACTCCTGGACGAAGAACGAGCTGCACCCGCCGGAGTTCCGCACCGCCGTGGTGGACTACGCCCGCGACCACGGCGTGCCCACGTTTGGCAATCGCGTCAAGAACATGTCCACGATCAGCAGTGACGTGCTCACCCCCGCGCTGCAGGAGATCGAGACCGGCAAGCGCCCGGCCGCGGAGATCCTCAAGGAAGTCACGCCCAAGATCACCAGCATGCTCCAGGGCTGGCAGCACACCCAGGAGCTCTGATGCGCCGCCTCGAAACGCGCTGGGGCATCCTGATGGCGCTCCCTGCCATCCTGGGGTTCGTCATCTTCACCGTCGGCCCCATGGTGGCCTCGGCGTTCTTCAGCCTGACCGACTGGACGATCGGCGCCTCGCCGTCCTTCATCGGCCTGGACAACTACGCCACCATGGTCAAGGACGAGCTGTTCTGGAAGTCGCTGAGCACGACCACGTACTACACGCTCGGCGCGGTGCCGCTGGCGCTGATCGTCAGCTTCGCCGTGGCCATGCTGCTCAACCAGAAGGTGCGCGGCCTGGCCATCTGGCGGACGATCTTCTACCTGCCGACGCTCGTCCCGGCCATCGCGAACGTCGTCCTCTGGATCTGGATCTTCAACCCGGACTTCGGCCTGCTGAACTCCCTGCTCCGGGAGGGCGGCCTGCCCGGCTCCCAGTGGATCTACGGCGAGTCGACGGCCGTGCCCTCAATGATCATCATGAGCACCTGGGGCTTCGGCAACACCATGGTGATCTTCCTGGCGGGGCTGCAGGGCGTGCCGAGGCACCTGTACGAGGCCGTCTCGATCGACGGCGGCGGCGCGTGGCGGCGCTTCTGGCACGTCACGCTGCCGATGATGACGCCGACCATCTTCTACAACCTGGTGGTCGGTGTCGTCGGCACCTTCCAGGTCTTCAACCAGGCGTACGTGATGACCGAGGGCGGCCCCAACCACGCCACGCTCTTCTACGTCTACTACCTGTTCCGCAAGGCGTTCACGGAGAGCGAGATGGGCTACGCCAGCGCGCTCGCCTGGACCCTGTTCATGATCATCATGGTGGTGACGTTCCTGATGTTCAGAAACGCCCGCCGCTGGGTCTACTACGAGATGGCAGGCGCACGATGACCGCCCTGGCGACCCCGGACAAGACCCGCGCGGCCCGGGTGGCTCCCACGGAGGGCCTGCGCAAACCCCGCAGGTACGGCCGGGCCCTGCTGTACGTGGCGCTGGTGGCCGGGTCGATCCCGACCCTGCTGCCGTTCGTCTGGCTCGTGCGCAGCGCGCTCATGCAGGACGCGCAGATGTTCGTCTCGCCGCCCCAGTGGCTGCCCTCGCCGTTCCAGTGGTCGAACTTCACCGAGGCGCTCACCACCCAGCCCTTCGGCCGCTACTTCTTCAACACGCTGGTCATCGCCGTCATCAGCGTCCTCGGCACGGTGCTGACCTGCGCGGTCGCGGCCTTCAGCTTCTCCCGGCTGCGCTGGCGCGGGCGCAACGTGATCTTCGCACTGCTGCTGAGCGGCGTGATGCTCCCGTACGCGGTGACGCTCATCCCGACGTTCGTCATGTGGCAGCAGCTCGACGCGATCGACACGATCGCGCCCCTCACCGTGCCCAGCTGGTTCGCGGGGGCGGGCGGGGGCGTGTTCAACATCTTCCTGCTCAGGCAGTTCTTCCTGACGATCCCGTTCGAGCTGGACGAGGCCGCCTACATCGACGGGGCCTCCCCGTGGCGGGTGTTCTGGACGATCGTCATGCCGCTGTCCAAGCCGGCGATCATCGTGGTGACCATCTTCACGTTCATCGGCACCTGGAACGACTTCCTGGGGCCGCTGCTGTACCTGCAGAACGAGGAGAACTACACGCTGTCGCTGGGGCTGGCCTCCTTCCAGAGCATGTACATCACCCAGTGGGGCTACCTCATGGCGGCGTCGGCCGCGGTGATCGCCCCGATCATCGCGCTCTTCTTCTTCCTGCAGCGGTACTTCATCGAAGGGGTCACGCTGACCGGCATCAAGAGCTAGGCGCCACCTCCGCGGGTCTCGTGTGGATCAGCCGGATGATCGCCTGGCTCATCCGGGCGTAGTCGTGGTCGTTGACCAGCTCGCCGCGGAGGCTGAAGCCGTCCATGACCGCGATCCGGTCGGCGAGGGTGACGATCTCCGGCAGGTCCGACGAGATCAGCAGCAGCGCCAGCCCGGCTTCCGCCAGCTCGGCGATCAGCTCGTGGAAGGCCGCCTTGGTGCGTACGTCGATGCCGACCGTCGGCTCGTCCACGATGAGGATCTCGCATGCGGCGGCGAGCCACTTCGCGAGGCTGACCTTCTGCTGGTTGCCGCCGGAGAGCTGGCCCGCGAGCTGGGACGGCGAGGAGATCCGGATGCCCAGCCGGTCGGCGTACCCGGCCACCAGGCGGCGTTCCGCCCGGTCGGTCACCAGCCCGGCCCTGGCCAGGCGCCGCCACACGGTGACGCCGACGTTGCGGGCGATCGACTGGTCGAGGAAGAGGCCCTCTTCCTTGCGGTTCTCGGTCACGTAGCCGATGCGGTGGCCGCGGAGCGCGTCACCGACGTCGCGGATGCGCACCGGACGGCCCCGTACCTCCACCGTCCCCGAGGTGATGCGGTCGAGCCCGAGCAGCGCCTTGGCCAGCTCGCTCCGGCCGGCCCCGACCAGGCCGTACAGCCCGAGGATCTCTCCCGGGCGCACGGCCAGGGAGACGTCGCGGTGGCCCCGCGCGGTGCACACCTTCTCCAGCCGCAGGGCGGGCGGCGTCGCCGGGTCGACGTGCCGCTCGGCGAGGCGGACGGAGGAGTACGCCCGCCCGACCATGAGGTCGACGGTCTGGTCCTGCGTGTAGCCGGCGAGCGGTTCGGCCTCGGCGACGCTGCGCCCGTCGCGCAGCACGGTGACCGTGTCCGCGACCGCGAACACCTCCTCCAGCTTGTGGCTGACCAGCACGACGGCGTGCCCGCTGTCGCGCAGCCTGCGCACGATCCCGTAGAGGCGGTCGGCCTCGTCCCCGGTGAGCGACGCGGTCGGCTCGTCGAGCAGCAGCACCTTGCTGTCGACGCTCAGCGCCTTGGCGATCTCGACCAGTTGCGCCTGCGCCACGGACAGCCGGGAGACCGGGGTGTCCGGGTCGAGGTCCAGATCGAGCAGGCCGAGGCAGCGGCGGGCCTCGGCGCGCATGCGCGCCCGGTCGACGAGGCCGAGACGCCGCGGCAGGTGGTGCAGCAGGATGTTCTCGGCGATGGAGAAGGCGGGGATCAGGTTGCGCTCCTGGTGCACCACGCCGATGCCGGCCCGCTGGGCGTCGAGCGGCCCGGTCAGATGCAGCTCGGAGCCGCCGAGCGCGATCCGCCCGCCGTCCGGGCGGTGCACCCCGGTCAGGATCTTGATCAGCGTGCTCTTGCCCGCGCCGTTCTCGCCCAGCAGGGCGTGCACGCTGCCCCCGGCCAGCCGCAACGTGGCCCCGTCCAGCGCACGGACTCCCGGGAACGTCTTCACCAGGTTCTCGGCGGTCAGCATCATGACGACCCCTTCGACAGCTTCTGGCGTGCGGTGCCGAGCAGCACCGCACCGAGGACGACCGCGCCGACGATCAGGTCGATCCAGCGCGGGTTGATGCCGAACTGCGCCTGCATGACGTCCACCAGCCGGACCAGGAACGCCGCGAGGCAGGTGCCGGCGACGCTGACCACCCCGCCGGTGAGCGCCACCCCGCCGATGATCGGCGCGGCGAAGCTCGGCAGCAGCAGATCGTCGCCGATGCTCGAGTTGACGGAGCCGGAGGCGGCGACCGTGATGACGGCGGCCACCCCGGCCAGCAGGCCGCTCAGCCCGTGCGCGATGACGATCGACCGGTCGTTGGAGATGCCGGACAGCCGCGCGGCGAACGGGCTGCCGCCGCTCGCCAGCAACTGCCGGCCCATGACCGCCCGGCCGAAGAACAGGGCCACCAGGACGGCCGCCGCCAGCGCGAGGACGAGGACGACCGGCAGCCCGAGCACCGAGGCCGCGCCGAGCTCGCGCAGCCCTGGCGAGTAGCCCTGGAAGGTGTCCGGGCCGTTGATCCCGTACCGCAGCCCCTCGATGATCGTCATGGTGGCGAGGGTCACGATGAAGCCGTTGATCCGGGTGAACACGACGAGCAGCCCGTTGACGAGACCGGCGGCGAGGCCGACCCCGAGCGCGGCCGGCACGGCCAGCGGGGCGGGCAGCCCGCCCTCGAGCATGAGCCACGCCGCGACCATGGCGCACAGTCCCGTGAGCGCGCCCACCGCCAGGTTCATCTGGCCGATGGCCAGCACCACCATCTGGGAGAGCCCGATCACGATCGGGACCGCGAGGAAGCGGAAGAACGCGTCCAGCGTGCCGCGCGAGAGCAGGTTGCCGTCCGTGGCGACGGCGAGCGCGACGAATCCGGCGGCGGCCAGCACGGCGAGGGTGAACTCCGGCCGGGCGGAGAGGTCCTTGAGCCGCCCGGCGCGGCCGGCTGTCGTGGTGCCGGTGCTCATACCGCTGCTCATGCCCGTGCCCCCCTTCGTTCCGCGACGACGTGGCGCACCCGGTCGAGCGAGAGCGCGGCGAGCAGCACCAGGCCGATGTAGAGATTGAGCTGGTCGAGCTGGAACTGCAGCAGGTTCAGGCCCTTGGAGATGACCTGGGTGAGCGCCGCGCCCAGCACCGTGCCGAGCACGCTGACGGCGCCGCCGGCCAGCAGGGTCCCGCCGAGCACCGGCCCGAGGAACGACGGCAGCAGGAACGCGTCGCCGATGCGCGCCGAGAACGCCCCGTTGTTCGCGGCGAGCAGGAAGCCGGCCAGCCCGGCGAGCAGCCCGCTGAGCGCGTGCGCCTGCACCACCCGGCTCCGTACGGGGATGCCGGACAGCTCCGCCGCCCTCTCGTTGGCGCCGGTCATCAGGATCTCCCGGCCCAGCCTGCTGAAGCGGAACAGCACCCCCACCACCAGCACCGCGACCAGGGCGAGCGGCACGACGAGAGGGATGCGCGGACCGCACAGGTCGCCCATGCAGTAGTCGGCGAACGTGTCGTTGCGCAGCGCGTCCATGCCGGCGGGCCGGCCGCTGAAGGCGACGCCGTCGGTGAACCTGGTGTAGAGGATCGTGATGAGCCCCACCAGGGCGAAGTCCATCGCCAGCGTGACCACGAACGAGTTGACTCCGGTACGCGAGATGATCAGCCCGGCCAGCGCGCCGAGCGACGTGCCCACGACCAGCCCGATCACCAGGCCGGCCACCAGCGGCACGCCGAGCCGGTCGTAGGCGAGTCCCATGGCGAACGCGCTCATCGCCGCCATCCGGCCGACGGCCATGTTCATGTGCCCCAGCGACAGGACGGCCAGCTGGGCGAGACCGACGACCGCGTACACGCTGATGTCCGACTGCAGCGGCACGAGCGTGAGCGTGGTGTTCATGAACGCCGGCCGCAGCGCGGTGAAGAGCGCGACCAGGACGATCAGCAGGACGAGCAGCCCGAGCCGGGGGTTGGCCCACAGCGGCATTCCCGGCCGCCCGCGCGCTCCCGGCGAACCCGCCGCGGGCGTCTCCGGCGGCGTCGCGGTCCTCGTGCTCACCGGACTCTCCGGTCGTCGATCGCGTCGCGGTCCCACTCGATGCCGAGCCCGGGGGAGGCCGGCGCCAGGGCGTGCCCGTCGGCGACCTCGATCTCCCGCCGCGTGATCGCCCTGAGCTGGGGGATGTGCTCCAGGTAGCGGCTGTTCGGCACCGCACAGCAGAGGCTCACGTGAAGCTCCATGAGGAAATGCGGGCATACCGGCACGTTGTACGCCTCGGCCAGGTGCGCGACCTTGAGCCAGGGCGTGATGCCGCCGATGCGCGCCACGTCCACCTGCACGATGCCGGCCGCCTGCCGGTGCAGGTACTCGCGGAACTGCGCCACGGAGTAGAGCGACTCGCCGACCGCGACGGGGATCGAGGCGGCCGCGGCCAGCGCCTGGTGCCCGGCCACGTCATCGGCCGGCAGCGGCTCCTCGAACCAGTACGGGTCGGACGGCTCGAGGAGCCGGGCCCGCCTGACGGCCTCCGCGGGGGTGAGCGACTGGTTGGCGTCGAGCATCAGGTCGAAGTCCGGCCCGACCGCCGCACGCACCGCGGCCAGCCGCTCCGCGTCCTCCACGGGGGAGCGGCCGATCTTGAGCTTCACGCCGGGCCAGCCCGCGGCCTGGCTCGCCTTGGCGCCGGCGATGAGCTCGTCGGTGGTGAGGTGCAGCCAGCCGCCCTCGGTGTCGTACAGCGGGATGCGCTCCTTCGCGCCTCCCGCCAGGACCCAGAGCGGCTGGCCCGCGTCGCGGCAGCGCCAGTCCCACAGGGCCGTGTCGACGGCGGCGAGGGCCAGGGAGGTGATCGCGCCGACCGTGGTCGCCCGGGTCGCGGCGAACAGGTCGTGCCAGACGGCCTCCACCCGGCGGGCGTCCGCGCCCACCAGTCTGGGCAGCAGGTAGTCGCGCAGCAGGGCGAGCACGGCGGTGCCGCCGGTGCCGATCGTGTACGTGTAGCCGGTGCCGGTGCCGCCGTCGTCCGTCCGGACCTCGACGAAGACGGTCTCCTGCTTGATGAACGACTGGACGGCGTCGGTGCGTACGGTCTCGACCTCCAGGTCGACGAGATACGCCTCGGCGTGGATGATCGCGGGCAAGGGGAGGCTCCTCCTGGGGGTCGTGGACTACTTGCAGGACAGGTACTGGCTGTCGAACGCCTTCTTCAGCTCGTCCGTCCTCGCCTGCCGGTCCGTGTCGTAGGTGTCGATGTCGGCCTTGGTCACGACGAAGGAGCCGGAGTCGACGATCACTCCCGGCTGCGCCATCGTGCAGCCGCCCGCGAGCTTCGTCAGCGCGTACGACCCGACGGACGCCTGGCCCACCGGGTTCTGCAGCACGGTCGCCGCGACCGAGCCGTCAGCGATGCCGGCCAGGATGGTCTTGTCGTCGTCGATCGCGACGACCTTGATCGGCAGCTTGGCCCGCTTGACGCCCTCCGCCGAGGCGACCGCGGGGTTGTAGGCGGTGTTGACGATGCCCTGGATCCGGTCGCCCTTGGCGGCGAGGAGGTCGGCGACGGCCTTCTGCGCCGTCTGCAGGTCCTTGTCCACGTCGGTCACGGTCTGCAGGAGCTTGACGTTCCCGCCGGTCTCGTCCACCGCCTTCTGCACCCCCGCGATGCGACGCTGGGTGTTGGAGTCGACCTTGTTGCCGGTCAGGTGCACGAGGTCGCCCTGGCCGCCCATGGCCTCGATCGCGGCCTGCGCCGCCTTGTAGGCGGCCAGCTGGACGTCGGTGGACAGGCAGAAGTCCGCCTTGTCGACGTCGCCGGCCGGGCAGGACGCCAGCGAGGCGACCGGGAAGCCCTGCTTTCTGAGGTCCTCGAAGGTGGCGTTGATGTTCTCCGGGGAGACGCCGAAGACGCCGAAGGCGTTGTAGCCCTGCGCGGCGAGGGACTTCAGCACGTCGTTCTGCTTGGTCTGGTCCCAGTCGGAGGTCTCGTTGAAGGTGACGTCTCCGACGCCCAGCTCGGCCTTGGCCTTGGCGGCCGCGTCCTTCCACGGCTGGAAGTAGGGGTGTGCCCCGCCGGGGACCAGGGCGATCTTGACCTGGCCGGGTGTCCGGGCCGCTGGGCCGGCCTGCGCCGTGCCGTCGCTCTTCCTCGTGCAACCGGCGGTGGCGGTGACGGCGAGCAGCAGAGCGGCAGCCAGCCCGCCGAGCCTGACCAGTGGTCGTCCATTCATGGCCGCGCCTCTCGAAGATTCATAGATCCTATAGGATGTTTCATGGAGGTATAGTCCGTGGTCGTCAGAACGTCAAGACCTGACGTTCGTGGGAGGATGGGCCCGATGGCACCCACCGAACGGATTCGGCTGAGGCGGTCGACGCTCGGCGACGACGTCTACGACGTGCTCAGAGCGCGGATCCTCGAGCACAGCATGCAGCCCGGCGACCGCGTCAACATCGACGCGCTGGCCCGCGACCTCGAGGTGTCCCAGACACCGATCCGCGAGGCCCTGGCCCGTCTGGAGTCCGACGGGCTGGTCCGCAAGCGCCCCCTGGTGGGCTACACGGTCAGCCCGCTGCTCACCCGTGCCGAGTTCGACCACATGTTCGAGATGCGGCTGCTGCTGGAGTGCGCCGCCGCACGCCTGGCCGCCGAGCGGGCCACCTCAGCGCAGCGCGAGGCGATCGTCGCGGAGGCCGCCACCTCCATCTCCCAGGAGCCCGACGACCCCGGCGGCTGGCACGCCGCCTTCACCACCCATGACGCCCGCTTCCACGACCTCATCGCCGAGGCGTCCGGCAATCCCCTGCTCCGCGAAGGTCTCGAGCGCCTGCATGTCCACCTCCACCTGCACCGGAGATACTTCCCCTACGCGCACGCCGGCACGACGATCGAGGAGCATCAGCGCGTCGCCGCGGCCATCGAGGCCGGAGATCCGGACGCGGCCGAGGCGGCGATGCGGAGACACGTGAGCGAGGCACGCGAGCGCCAGCTGACGGCGTTCGACTGACGCCTTCCGGCCGGCGCCCGTCCGTACGGTCCGGATCAGCCCAGTACGGCTTGCGCCTCCGCCAGCGTGGCGAGGGCGTGGGGGAGTCCGCGCAGGCGACCGGCGAGCGCGTCCAGGACGGAGAGCAGCACGCGCGCCGGGATACCGCGGGCCGCGAGCATCTCCGCCGTCCAGCCGACGTAGGAGACGAACAACCCGGGGTCGTCGACGTACAGGGAGGCCCCGAGGAAGCCGACGATGTACGCGACGTCCTCGGCCGGATGTCCGAGCTGGTGCTCCGCGTAAGCCGCCGCCGCCTCGGGGACGCGCCGGGTCAGCTCTGCCACGGCGCCTCTCACCAGGTCCCCGGCGGACCCGGTGAGAGTGGCGTACTCGTGACCGGCCAGGTGTGGCCCGTCGGCGCCCCGACCGGGCGGGGGCCGGCGCGGCAGCGGCCCGCCGGCCAGCAGGTCGGCGGCGGCGCCCGCGTCGGGGGCCCAGGCGTCGGCTCCGAGCAGGCGGGCGTAGCGGCCGTCCGGGCCGAAGGCCGCGCCACCGGCCAGCACCGGCGTACCCGCCGCCTGGCACGACGTGATCGCCGCGTGCGCGGCGGGCAGCCGGGTCGCGAGCGAAGCGGACAGCGCCGCCGCGTCCGGGTTCGTCCGGTGCAGGTGTTCGACCAGGTACGGCGTGGGCACCTGCGCGCCCAGGTAGTCGACGTGCCAGCCGCGCAGGCGCAGCACCTCGGCCAGCAGCCGCGCCGGGAACGCGTGCCACTCGCCGTGCACGCATGCCACCGTGACGCGGCCCCTGCCGGGCTCCGGATCCCTCCGCACGGAGGGGTGACGGGCCAGTGTGGCGAGCACGCGCTCGTTGACGGCCGTGGCGGTGTGCTCCTGGGCGACCGTGATGCGGTTGGTCGCCCACTCCTGCCCGACGCGCGACTGCACCTTGGCGACGACGTCCAGCAGCAGGGTCTCCATCGGGACCCCGGCGTCGAGCGTGGCCAGCGCCGCGTCGGCGGCGGCGTGCTCGTCGCCGGCCGTCGCCGCCGCCCACAACGTGTCGACACGTTCCTTGACGTCGTATCTCACGGCACCCCTTGTCCAGCCGCGTCGGGCGACCCTTCGCGGGGCGCGGTGATGGCGACGACCGCCATGTCGTCGTGCTCCCCCTCGCCCACCCACTGGCACGCCAGCATCTGGACGCGATCGGCCAGGGCTTCGGGAGACATGCCGGCGCACCTGCGGAGCTGCTCGCACAGCCGCTCCTCACCGAAGAACTCATCGCCGAGCGGGCCGCCCCTGGCCTCGACGATGCCGTCGCTGTAGAGCAGGCACGTCTCGCCGGGCTCCAGCAGCACCGACTCGGTGGCGCTGGTGATGGGCTCGACCAGGCCGATCAGCGTGCCGGTGGTGCGGACCGGCTCCACGCCGCCGTCGTTCCGCACGATCAGCGGCAGCGGGTGCCCGGCACTGGTCAGCCGCAGCGCGACCTGCGGTCCGCGGCGCCCGATCGAGGCCAGGACGAGCGTGACGTAGTGGGTCGGATCGGCGTCGGTCAGCAGCACGCTGTTCAGCAGTTCCAGCACGCGATGGTGGTCGTCGGCCAGCGGCACCAGGGCGCGCAGGATGTTACGGATCTTGCCCGTGAACACGGCGGCCTCCAGGCCCTTCCCGGACACGTCGCCGAGCACCACCAGCGACTCCCGCCCTGAGCCGGCGACGGGATGCACGTCGTAGAAGTCGCCGCCGACCCGCTCGCTGTCGCCGGCGGGCCGGTAGCGGGCCGCCAGCTCCACGCCCTCCAGCGGCGGCGCCGCGGGCGGCAGCAGCCCGGCCATCAGGGTCTCGGCGATGGCCCCCTGCTCGGCGTAGAGCCGCGCGACGGAGATCGCCGCGCCGGCCCACGCGGTGAACAGCGGCACGAAGACCTGCTCGTCGTCGGAGAAGCCGGCCTGACGGGTGCGGCGCAGCAGCACCAGGGCGCCCGCGGGCAGGCCGTGGCCGGGCAGCGCGGTCACCGCCACGGAGCCCACGTCACCGCGCCTGCCTCGGAGCACCCAGTCGGGAGCCTCGGCCGGATCGATCCAGCGGGTGGGCGTCGGGGGGAAACCCTGCAGCGCCTCCGTGAGCCCCGAAACCGTACGGGAGTCGATGGACGCACTCTCGCGGACCACCTCACCCCGCGGATCGCAGTAGACGATCGCGTGCTGGCGAGGGGCCAGCGGCAGCACCACCAGCGCGGCGTCGGCGAACCGCCGGGCGGCCAGGCGCGCGGTCGCCTCCAGGCAGCGCTCGAGGTTCAGGGAGGAGAGCAGTTCGACGGAGGCCTCGACCATGAACGCGGTCCAGGCCCGCTCGGCGTGCAGCGCCTCGACGGCCCGTTGATAATCGTCGGCGTCGACGAGCCACCACGTGACACGATCGCCGTCGACGTGTACGGGATGTGCCTCGAACACCGACGTGCCGATGGGACCGCGGGCCTGCTCGCGTCCGGCCCTTCGGCCGGCGCCGAGCCCGGACCTTGGGTCAGTGCCGAGCCCGGTGCTTTGGCCGGTGCCGAGCCCTGCGCAGATCTCGCGGTGGGCCCGCGCCAGCCAGGCCGGGGTGACCCGCGCCAGCGGTACGCCGGCGGCCGCGCCGGCGAGCAGCAGGCGGGCCGCCTCGTTCGCCTGCTCGATGATGCCGGCGGCGTTGATCGCCAGCATCGGGTACGGCGCGTCTTCCCACACCATCCCGACCGTGCCTCGCCCCCACCCCTCTCCAGATCCGTCACTCTACGTGGTGCGGTCCGTGGCCTTCCGCACGTGATGGGGTTCTTTGCAGTAACTTCACCCCCGGCCGACCGCCCCTGCCACGCGTTGACCGGCGCGTTCCCCCGGGCACGTCCACCGCTCACGGCTTCAGCTTCAGCCTCTTCCTCGACGCACCCGGGTACACGACGACCAGGTGTTCCTCCTCCTCTCCGTCGTCGACCCGCACGTAGACACGGAGCCGGTAGCGGCCCTTCCCCGCGATCGCCAGGTTCGGCATCGGAGCGCCCGCGCCCACCTCTCCGCCCTCGCCCATGTACGGCACGGTGAGCCGGCCGCTGCGGCTGACGATCGGCACCTCGTTGACCTGATCCCACCCGGCCGTCCGCCGTGGCGGCGCGGTGCGGAACGCCTTCACCGTGAGGCAGAGATTCGTGACGTCTGCGACGTGCCCGATGAGTGCCGCGCTGCCGGCCACGCCGATCCGGGCGCTGTCGTCGTAGGCCTTGTCCGTCGCCTGCTCCGCCGCCTTGTCGGCCGCCGCGTCCGCGGGGTCCTGGACCAGATAGCCGGGATCGCCGTCGACGAACAGGAAGTATTTGGCCGTGGCCTGGGCGGCACCCTTCGTCCGGGGCCACGGGTCGCGGCACTTCGCGTTCTCCTCGGCGATGTAAGCGGCGTTGGCGTCCTCCGTCTCCGTGGTCGACCGCAGCAGCTCGGGATTGGTCGCGCCGATGATCTCCGGGCATACGTAGACGAGGTCCCACGGGTCCGCGCCCCACGCGGGCCGCGCGCTCCCGGCCCGCGTCAGAATCGCCTTCTGCTCGTCGCGGTCGTTCGTCCGGCACAGCGCCCGCCCGTACGCGAGGATCGCCTGGTCCGACAGGCTGTCCGGGAACATGGGCGGGGCTCCACCTTCTGTGCTCCGCGCCCGGCACAGGAACGCGGCTTCGCGTTCCGCAGGTTTGAGGTCGCCGAAGTTCGGCCGGTCATAGCACTCCATCGACCAGCCGGTGTAGGTGAGGTGCGCGCTCTCCTCCGGATGGATCATCGCGGTGATCGGCAGTACGGCCACGGCCGCCACCGCGACGCGGATCGCGCGCCGCCGCGCGGGCGGGAGCTCCGCCGGGCGGCCCCCATCGGGCAGTTCACGGGCGGTCGCCGCGATCCATACGGTGTTGACGAGCCACACCGCGTTCACCATGACCAGCGCCACCACCAGATAGCCGCCGCTGGAGATCGTTCCGAGGAGCAGGTTGAGCGGGACCGTCAGCGCGTAGATGCCCACCGACAACCACCCGGCGGCCTGCGTGCCGCGGCTCCACCGGCCGTCGCGCCGCTGCCCGATGACCGTGATGGCGGTCGACGCCACTCCGCACAGCATCAGGCCCATCTCGACGATGTCGCTCGATCCAAGCTCTGGGAGGTCGAGCTCGTCGAGCAGTTCGTTGGCCATCCTGGCCAGCTCGATCGCGAACATCACTCCGGCCGCCGCGCGCAGCATGCCGGACCGCCAGCGGATGACGAGCAGGTAGAGGACGTCGATCGTGGTCCACAGCGCGAGCTGGAATGCCGCGACGACCGCGTCGGGGAGCAGCGAGATCGGGTACCACAGCACGAGGGCGTACGCCACCGCCAGATACAGCAGCCCGCGCAGCGCCTTCGCCCGGCGGTCCAGCGGTCCGGGCTTGGGGGCACGCAGGATCAGCCACAGGAGCGCGGCCTTCACCGGGGCGGCCACGAGCAGCGCCACAGTCGTCGGGGTGTCGATTCCGTCGCGCGTGTAGAAGCCCGCATAGGACGGCGGCGACCATTCGACGGCCACCCAGAGCCAGGCGTCGCCGAGCACCAGGCCCGCAGCTGTCGCCGCAAGAACCAGCCCTACTAATCCAATCCTGATAATCCGCCATAAATCATCCGAAGGCACGGGACGCGATCTTAGCGCGGCACCGCCGTACAGGCGGACACAGCGGAAACGAGCGCTCTCCACCGCCGATCAGCCGTCATGATTTCCGCCCCGCTCTGCTGCTGTCGGCGTCAGGAATAGATGGCCTGCGGCAAAATACTACAAAAGGTAAAAGAGGGCTTCGCCGTATGTGATCGTCCGACAGAATGACGGGATGCCCCAACCAGTCCCCGCCGATCTGCTGGAAATCGCTGAAGCACTTGTCCCCGACGCTCCTCTTGGCTCCGCGCGCCTTGCCGAGCAGGGGAATATGCACCACGTCGTGCTGTTCCCCGGCGTCGCCGCAGTGCGGATCAGCAAGCGCCCCGGTGCCGCCGCCGCGCTGCCGCGCCGGGTCGAGATTCTCCGAGCCGTTGCGGCGGCCGGTCTGCCTTTCGCCGTGCCGGAGCCGCTGACTGAGGTGGCCACGTTCGGGGAACGCGCGGCCGTCGCGGTTTCGTGGATCGACGGCGAGTGGCTGCCGGAAGGCATCGGGGACCCGGCGGCGTTCGGCCTGCTCCTGGAGGCACTGCGCGAGGTTGAGATCTCGCCGTCGCTCGAGGCCGTTCTCCACAGGCCGCGCCGGTACGCCGAGGGCTTGGGATGGGCCGACATCCTGAGCGACGAGATCATTCCGCGCCTGCCGACGAAGTGGCGTGACGGAGTTCGGCAGCGGCTGGACACGCTGCTGGCGCTCGAGGAGGTCCCGGCCAGGCTCGTCCACGGCGACCTCGGCGGCAGCAATGTCCACTTCGGCAAGGACGGCAAGCTGACCGGCGTCCTCGACTGGGACCTGGCGATCCTGTCCGACCCGGCGATCGACGGGGCACTCGTCGCGACCTGGCACGGCTGGGCCGTCCTCCGCGCGGCCACCGACGAGGAGACCTACCGGCGCTCCTGGGCCTGGAACGACGCGGTCGGGGTCGAGCACCTCCATGCGGTGTTCACCGGCAGACCCTTGTCGCACGTCGACGGTTTCGTCAGTGCCGTTCTCGCTTGGCTGGAGGAGCGCGGCTAGCGCCCTGCCCCTCGTGCTCGGCGTCCTCGTCCGCACTGCCGTTCTCGCCTCTTCGGTGGAGCTGAGCCGTCAGGCGACGGTGAGCGCCTTGGTGATGTGCCACTCGGCCAGGTCCGGCAGCCATTGCCGATCGGGGAAGGCGGTGTCCGCGAACGGCGGCTCACTGAGGCCGGCGGCGGCGTGCCTGTTGCTCCGCGGCGTCGAGTGCGGGAGTGAGGGGGGCGAGCGTGGTGCGCAGGAGATCCGGTAGCGAGCCGGACGGCACGACGAGCCCTCCGGACGTGACGGAGGCGGCAGTGGTGTGCAGCCACTGTTCGAGCGCGACGCGGATCGCGGCGGCCACGCTCGCCGCGAGCACACGGGCGGTGTGCGGGTCGGTGTCGCCGAGGCGTCCGGCGATCGCGTCGGTGAGGGGATGTTCGACCGCGCCGGCGGTGTCGACGAATGCCTCGCGCAGCGCGGGTCGGGTGGTGATCAGCAGCAGCGCATCGCGATGGGGCTCTCCTGGATCGGTGTACTGCTCCACGACCGCCTCGACCACGGCGTCGGCGAGGCCGACGGCGGGCCGGGCAGCGACCGCCGCCGCGACCCGTGCCTCTCGTTCGGCGGTGACGGCGGCGACGATCGCCTGCTCGCGGCTGGAGAAGTAGTTGTTGTAGGTCCTCGGCGAGACGCCGGCCGCCTCGGCGATGTCGTCGACGCGCACGCTCTCCGGTCCGCGCTCCAGGGCCAGCCGCAGGGCCGCCTCGCGCAACGCCTCCCTGGTGGCCTGCTTCTTCTGCTCGCGCAGCCCCGTCCGTCGTGTCGTCACCGTCCAAGCATCCCAGCTAAAGTGCGTACACGCAAACTTGCGTGCACGCATGTTTCGCTCTACTGTCAGGCCGTCTGATCCCCACAGGAAGGACGGAACCATGCGTGTCAAAGGCATCGCGTACGACACCGGCTTTGTTCGCAACGGGGCGATCTCTCGTGAGCGCTTCGAGCTCGACGTGGTCAGGCGGGAGCTGGCCATCATCCGTGATGACCTGCACTGCAATGCCGTTCACATCGTCGGTGGCGATCCGGAGCGGCTGGAACTGGCGGCCCGCTGCGCCGCCGAGCTCGGGCTGGAGGTCTGGTTCTCGCCCTATCCGCTGGAAATGACGACCACGGAGATCCTGTCGCTGTTCACCGACTGCGCGCAGCGGGCGGAGCGGGTCCGTAAGGCGGGAGCCGACGTGGTGTTCGTCGCCGGTGTCGAGCTCAGCATCATGAACCGGGGGTTCTTTCCCGGTGACGACGTAGAAGAGCGACTCGGTCAGCTGTTGAGCCGGCCCGACGGCCGGGCCGAGCGGCTCGCCGAGGTGAGCGCCCGCCTCAACGACTTTCTCGGCGAGGCCGTCACGGCGGTACGCGAACGTTTCCGGGGTAAGATCACCTACGCCTGCATACCGTTCGAGCGGGTCGACTGGACCCTCTTCGACATCATGTCCGTCGAACTCATCCGCTCCGCCGAGGTGGCCGACCAGTTCCGGGAGGGCGTGCGCACCCTTGTCGCGCAGGGAAAGCCGGTCGCGATCACCGGTTTCGGCACGGCCACCTGGCGGGGCGCTGGCGACGTCGCACCGCGCAGCATGGAGATCGTCGAGTATGACCAGACCGGTCGCCCGGTCGGGCTGAACGGGGACTACGTCCGCGACGAAGCCGGCCAGGCCGCCTACCTGCGCGAGTTGCTGGAGATCTTCGAGACCGAAGGGGTTGACAGCGCCTTCGTGTACCTTTTCGCCCTCGACGGCTTCCCGCACCGCCCCGACGACCCTCGCCACGACCTCGACCTGGCCAGCCCCGGCATCGTCAAGGTTCTCGAAGACCGCAACGGCGACACGTACCCGGACATGCCGTGGGAACCCAAGGCAGCCTTCGCCGCGCTGGCCGACTACTACCGCGGCTGACCAGACCGGATCGCCCCTCTGGACGCCACCGCAGCCCTGCTACCGCCGCTCAGGGCCGGGCAGGGCTCAGACCGCGGCCTGCAGGGCGGCGTTGCCCTGGGCCTCCGCCGAGAGGTCCTGCCAGTCGGCCCAGGTCTTGAGCCGGTCGGCGTACGCCTGCTGGAGCATCGGGTAGAAGCCCAGGCCGAACAGGATCCG